>NZ_CP027773.1:3445000-3745000 GCF_003019815.1 Variovorax sp. PMC12 | reverse complement strand
TCATGAACGAACAACCGGACGCCAAAGGCAGCCATGGCCACTGACACCGACCGCGCCCAGCGCGGCATCCAGAGCATCGAGGTCGGCGGCCAGTTGCTGCGTGCGCTGGTGCACCACGGCCGGCCCATGGCGCTGAAGGACCTGGCGCGGGAAGCCGACATGACCGCGGCCAAGGCGCACCCGTACATGGTCAGCTTCGGGCGCCTGGGCCTCATCGAGCAGGACCGCGCCAGCGGCCACTATCTGCTCGGCCCGCTGGCCTTGCAACTGGGGCTCATCAGCCTGCAGCAGGCCGACCCGGTGCACATCGCCACGCCGCTGATCGGCCAGCTCGCCCAGCAGATCGGCCACACCGTGGCGCTGGCCGTATGGGGCGCGCGCGGCGCGACCATCGTCCGCACGGCCGAGTCGCCGTCGCCGGTGCACGTGAACATGCGGCACGGCACGGTGTTCTCGCTGACCAACACCGCCTCGGGCCGCGTCTTCGCCACCTACCTCGACGCCGAGGTGGTGCGCCGCCTGCTCGAGGAAGAGCGCCAGCGCCAGAAGCAGCGCAAGGGCGCCGAGCCCGCGCAGCCGGCCGGCATGCCGCCGGTGCAGCCGCTGCCTTCATGGAGCGACTTCGAGCGCCAGCTGAAAGAAGTGCGCGACCACGGCATCAGCCGCTCCGACGGCGAGGTCATCGAGGGCGTGAGCGCCATGGCCGCGCCGGTGTTCGATCACACTGGCGCCATCGTGCTGGCCGTCACCGCCATCGGCCCGGCCGGCATCTTCGACACGGCGTGGGACGGCGAGATCTCCCGCGCGCTCAAGGCCTGTGCGGACACCGTGTCGCAGCGCCTGGGCGCCACCGCCGTTCCCGCCCCGGCGAATTCCCCCAAACCAGAGCGATGACGCGCGTCACACCAGAAAACACCTCCACCTTCGAAGCAGTACAGGCGGCCGCACGGCGGCTGCGCGATGCCCGGCGCATCGTGGTGTTCTCCGGCGCCGGCCTGTCCCGCGCCTCCGGCATTCCGACCTACCGCGACACCGACGGCCTCTGGAAGAGCCAGAACGCCCTGCAGTTCTCCCATGCCGAAGACCTGGCGCGCGACCCCTCGGGGTTCACGAAGTTCTGGGCGCATCGCATGTCGGTGATCGAATCGGCGCAGCCCAACCCGGGCCACGCCGCGCTCGCGGCGCTGCAGCGGCTGCGCCCCGCCACGCGGCTGGTGACGCAGAACGTCGACGGCCTGCTCACGCTGGCCGGCGGGCAGGACGTGCTCGAACTGCACGGCTCGCTGCGCCGCTGGCGCTGCGACCACTGCGGCAACCGAAGCGGCCCCTGGCCCTTCCACCGCTGCCTGCGCTGCGGCTCGCATGCGCGCCCCGACGTCGTGATGTTCGGCGAGATGCTGAACGCCGGCGTGCTGCTCGACGCGCAGGTGGCCGCGCAGGAGTGCGATCTGTTCATGGTGGTGGGCAGCACCACCATCGTCTACCCGGCCGCCGAACTGCCGCAGACGGCGCTGGCGCACGGTGCGCGGCTCGTCACGCTGAACCTGGAGCCGCTGCCGCACCTGGACGATGCGGCCTCCGTGGTGCTGCGGGGGGCGTCGGAAGACCTGTTGCCGAAGTTGCTTGCGGGTTGGGGCTGACGAGGGGCGCTCAGCCCTTCCTGCCACCCAGCAGCACCAGCGCCCCGCCCACCACGATCACGGCCACGCTGGCCCAGGGAGGGAAGCTGACCGTCTGCTTCTCCTTCATCGAGAACTCGAGCGGGCCGAGCTTGGCCTCGTGGGTTTCCTTGGTGAAGCTGAAGCCGCCGAGGCCCAAGGCTGCGATGCCGGCCACGATCAGCAGGATGCCGACGATGCGTGTTGCGTTCATGGTGTAGCTCCTCCGATCAAGCCGCAGGTTACTGCCGGGGCTGTTGCTGCTGCAACTGGTCGACCCACTGCACCACATCGGCCACGGCGGCGTCGCTGGCCGAGACCAGCGCCTTCACCCCGCCGGGCGCGTCGGCGCTCGGCGCGGGGCTGCGCACGGTGAACAGGCGCTGGCCCAGCACGCGGTCGCCGGCCGGGGTGCCGCGGATCAGCGTGGCGCGCAGGCGCACCAGGCCCACGCTGGCGCTGGCCGAATCGAAATAGTGGCTGAACTCGTCGAGCGAGATGCGCAGCGTGTCGGGCACTTCGCCCTTGCTGCGCGAGATGGTCGCGCTTTCTTCCGGGCCGAGCACCGTGCGGCGCTCCGACAGCGTGTCGCGCAGCCGCTGGCGCAGCAGTTGCGCCGGCGGCATGCTCCAGCGCGACTGGCCGTAGGGCCGCAGCTCGTTGGCGTCGGCGTAGCCCAGGCGGTAGAGGATCTGCGTGCCGTCGAGGCGGCTGTTGCTCTCGAACTCGGCCAGCGCCAGGGTGGGGCGCATCTGCGCCGGGGCCGATGCCTGCGCCTGCGTGGCGGTGGCAGTGGTGGGGCCGGGGCCGAAGTCGTACAGCGTCGCGCGCGCGGGCTTGTCGGGCAGCGCGCCGCAGCCGGCGGCCAGCAGCGCGAAGCCGATGGCCAGCGCCGCCGTGGCGGCAGCGCGGCGCGGCTTCGCCAGGGAACGGATGGCGTGGATGGTGGCGTTCATGGTCATGATGGGCCTCTTCTCTCCCTCAGGGCCGCGTCGCGGCGGGGGCGCTGAAACCCGGCTCGCCCGGGCCCGCCGCCGTGCCGCCGTTGCCGAACAGCAGCGATTGCGGGTTGTCGTTGATGCTGTCGGCCGCGCGGCCCAGCCGGCGGATGGCGTGCGAGGTGTCGTCCGCCACGCGGTTCACGCGCGGCAGCGTGGCCGAGTTGAACGAGTCGACCGCCTGCGCCAGCGCCTTGGTGCCGTCGCTCAGGCGCTCGACCGGGCCGTCGGGCGCGTTCAGCCGCACGACGGTGGTGTTGAAGTTGTTGGCCACGCGCGAGACGTCGCCCGCCGCCTTCTTCACCGAGGCCATGGTGTCGGGCAGCTTCGTCAGCGCCGGGTTCAGGCCGGTCTTGACCGTGTTGTCGAGCGTCTTGAGCAGCGTGTTGGCGCTGGCCGAGGCGGCCGCGATGTTCTCCAGTGCATCGGCGGCGCGCTTCTGATTGGGGTCGCTCAGCAGCTGGTTGGCGCGCTTGGTCACTTCCTCGACCTGGTTGATGATGGCTTCGCCGCGGTCCTGCAGCTGCGCCAGCATCGACGGCTTGAGCGGGATGCGCGGCGGGTCGTCGTTGTCCGGCTTGAGCGACACGGTCGACTCGCCCTTGTCGTCCAGCGCGATGAAGGCCAGGCCGGTCACGCCCTGGTAGCTCAGCGTGGCAAAGCTGGAGGTGGTGAGCGGCACGCGCTCGTCGACCGTGATGCGCACCCGCACGTTGCCCTTGACCTTGGGGTCGAAGTCGATCGACGTCACCTTGCCCACCGCGATGCCGCGGTAGCGCACCATGGCCTGCGGCTGCAGGCCGCTCACGGCCTCGCGCGTGGACAGTTCGTAGACGTTGCGCACGGTGTTGTCGCGCGTGAACCAGATCACCAGCGCGACGAGCGCGGCGATCAGGCCGAGCACGAAGGCGCCGGCGGCGAGGGCATGGGCCTTGTTTTCCATGGTGGCTACCTACCTTTCAGCGGCCCGCCTCCGCGGCGGGCTGCGATGCGAGAGTTGCGTCGGCGGGCTTGTCGTGCAGGGCCTCCAGGGCGCGCTGCCCGCGCCCGCCGAGAAAATATTCGTGGATGAACGGATGCGGATACGCGATGACCTCGCGCGCCGCGCCGGTGACGATCACCTTCTGGTCTGCCAGCACCGCGATGCGGGTGCTCAGATCGAACAGCGTGTCCAGGTCGTGCGTGACCATCACCACCGTCAGGCCCAGCTCGCGGTGCAGGCCGCGCAGCAGGTTGCAGAAGCTGTCGGAGGCCTCGGGGTCGAGGCCGGCCGTGGGCTCGTCCAGCAGCAGCAGCGGCGGGTCCATGATGAGCGCGCGCGCCAGCGCCACGCGCTTGATCATGCCGCCCGACAGGTCCGACGGGCTCATGTTGGCGTGCCGGGGCTCCAGGCCCACCATCTGCAGCTTCACCAGCGCCGCATGGCGGATCAGCTCGTCGGGCAGCAGCTTCAGCTCGCGCAGCGGAAACGCGATGTTCTCCAGCACGCTGAAGGCCGAGAACAGCGCGCCGTGCTGGAACAGCATGCCCACGTTGGCCGCGCCCGAGGCGCTGAGTTCGCCGGGCTCCTGGCCCAGCACCTCGACATGGCCGCGCGTGGGCTTTTCCAGCCCGAGGATCTGGCGCAGCAGCACCGTCTTGCCGGTGCCCGAACCGCCGACCAGCGACAGCACCTCGCCGCGGTCGATGTGCAGCCGCAGGTCGCGATGCACCACCTGCTCGCCGTCGGCGTTCTTGAACACCGTCCACAGGCCGCGGATGTCCACCACGGTCTGGTCGGTGTCGGGGCGCACGGGCATGCTCATCTCGTCATCCCCGGAAGCCGATGCCCTTGAAGAGCACGGCGAAGAGCGCATCCACCAGGATCACCGCGGTGATCGAGGTCACCACCGACGAGGTGGTGCCGCGCCCCAGGCTCTCGGTGTTGGGCTTGACCTTCATGCCGAAGTAGCAGCCGATCAGCGCGATCAGAACGCCGAATACCGCCGACTTGGCCATGGCAAGCCACAGGTTGGAAATGGGCACCGCGCGCGGCAGCGCCGACAGGAAGTACGACGGCGAGATATTGAGCGCCGCGTCGGCCGCCAGCATGCCGCCCGCGAGCGCCGCCATCGAGGTCCACAGGCTGATCAGCGGCATGGCGATGGCCAGCGCCAGCACGCGCGGCATCACCAGCCGGAAGCCATGGGCGATGCCCATCACGCGCATCGCGTCGAGCTCTTCGGTCACGCGCATCACGCCGATCTGCGCGGTGATGGCCGAGCCCGAGCGCCCGGCGATCAGCACCGCCGCCAGCACCGGCCCCAGCTCGCGGATCAGCGAGAGGCCGAGGATGTTCACCACGAAGGTCTCGGCGCCGTACTGCCGCAGCTGCTGCGAGATCAGGTAGGCCAGCACCACGCCGATCAGGAGCCCGACCAGCGCCGTGATGTGCAGCGCGGTGGCGCCGAACTGGTACAGGTGCCCGGAGAAATCGCGCCACGGTCCCCGGTGCGGCGCGCGGACCAGCGCGCAGAGGTCGATCGCGAGCTGGCCGAGCAGGCTGGTGAAGTCGCGCATCACGATCATCGCGCGCGGGCCGTTGTGCGAGAACGCGCGCAGGCGGTCGTTCAGCGTGGGCGAGGGTTCCTCGGGCGTGGCGACGGTGTATTGCGCCACATGGTCGAGCACCGCCTTGTGCTGCGGCGCCATCTCCAGCGCGGCGGGCCAGGCGTGGCGCCAGTGTTCCCACAGCAGCTGCGCGCCGATGTGGTCGAGCTGCTCGATCGCGCGCAGGTCCCAGGCGCGGTCGTCGGTTGCCGGGGCTGCCTCCAGGCTCTTCGACAGCGCCTGCCAGGCCGGCTTGGACGACATCGCCAGCGTGGTCCAGCGGCCGGTGGCCACGGTCCACTGCCGGCCGTCCCGCTCCTGCTGTCCGAGGCCGGGCCACGCGCTGTCGGCGGCTGGAGCGTCGGCAGGCGATTGGGCAGGGGACATAGGGCGTACGAGCGGGAAAGTTAACAAAAGCCAGGTGCGAATCGCGCATCGTAACCGGGTGCATCCGCCGTGCACGTGTTGCAGACCCCTCGTTCGCGTAGGGCACCACGCCGTTTCTTCAGCTTTTCTTAATTAACACCTCGGGCGTGCCGAGGCCCACGGGCTCTGGCCGGGAATGCCCACCCGCTCAGGCCGCGAAGCCGTCCGCCAGCGCCTCGCGCAGCCATGCCACGAATGCCGTCACCGCCTGCGGCACGTGCGTGGCATAGGGCCGTATTGCATACAGCCGCTCGCCGAAAGCCCCCACCGATCGCCATTGAGGCAGCACCTGCTGCAGCTTGCCCGACTGCAGCGCCGACTGCGCGCTGAAGTCGGGCACCAGCGCGATGCCCAGCCCGGTGAGCGCCGCGTCGCGCAACGCCTCGCTGTTGTTCGCCACCAGCGGCCCCGACACCGGCACCGTGATGCGCGGCGCCGAGGCCTTGGCCTCGAAGTGCCAAGTCGGCGTTTCCTGGGCGCGCGGGTAGTGCAGGCAGTCGTGGCCGGCCAGCGCCTGGGGCTCGCGCGGCGTGCCGCGGCGGCGCAGGTAGGCGCGGCTGGCCACCAGCACCGACTGGGTCTCGCACAGCGTCCAGGCCACGTGGGTGTCGGGCGGTGCCGCCGTGTGCCGGATCGCGAGGTCGAAGCCCTCCATTGCGAGCGAGCTCAGCCGGTCCGACAGGTCGAGCTCGATGCGCACCTCGGGCTGCGCGCGCAGGAAGTCGGCCAGCCGCGGCACCAGCTGCTGGCGCGCGAAGGCCACCGGCGCCGTCACCCGCACCAGCCCGCGCGGCACGCCCGCCAGGTCGCGCACGCCCGCGAAGCTGTGCGCAATCTGCTCGAAGGGCGCGCGCATGTCGTCCACCAGCCGCCGGCCCGCCTCGGTGAGCCGCACGCTGCGCGTCGTGCGCTGCACCAATGGCGCGCCGGCCGCATGCTCCAGCTCGGCGATGCGCTGGCTCATGGCCGCCTTGCTCACGCCCAGGCGCAACGCGGCGGCGGTGAAACTGCCTTGCTGCGCCAGCACCGTGAGCCAGTGCAGGTGGGTCCAGAGCGACTCGATATTTTGGGGTTTCATGCATCCATTGTTCGCCATGGTGAACAATAAATTCAAGTTTCGTGTCTAGGCGCGAGGGGGCACGCTGCCTAAACTGGCCGCATTCCCCCTCTTGACCCGTCACGCGAAAGCACAGTCCCCATGCCCACCACGAACATCGACCACTTCATCGGCGGCCAGCCTGCCGCCAACACTTCCGGCCGCACGCAGGACGTGACCAACCCCGCCACCGGCGCCGTCACCGGCAAGGTCGGCCTGGCCGATGCAGCGCAGGTTTCCGCCGCCGTGGCCGCCGCGCAGGCCGCCTTCCCGGCCTGGGCCGACACCCCGCCGATCCGCCGCGCGCGCGTCATGTTCAAGTTCCTGCAGCTGCTCAACGAGCACAAGGACGAGCTGGCCCACATGATCACCGCCGAGCACGGCAAGGTCTTCACCGACGCGCAGGGCGAAGTCAGCCGCGGCATCGACATCGTCGAGTTCGCCTGCGGCATTCCGCAGCTGCTCAAGGGCGACTTCACCGACCAGGTGAGCACCGGCATCGACAACTGGACGCTGCGCCAGCCCCTGGGCGTGGTCGCCGGCATCACGCCCTTCAACTTCCCGGTGATGGTGCCGATGTGGATGTTCCCGGTGGCCATCGCCGCGGGCAACACCTTCGTGCTCAAGCCCAGCCCGACCGACCCGACGCCTTCGCTGCGCATGGCCGAGCTGCTGAAGGAAGCCGGCCTGCCCGACGGCGTGTTCAACGTGGTGCAGGGCGACAAGGCCGCGGTCGACGCGCTGCTGGAGCACCCCGACGTCAAGGCCATCAGCTTCGTCGGCTCCACGCCCATCGCCAACTACATCTACGAAACCGGCGCCCGCCACGGCAAGCGCGTGCAGGCCCTGGGCGGCGCGAAGAACCACATGGTGGTGCTGCCCGACGCCGACATCGACCAGACCGTCGACGCGCTGATCGGCGCGGGCTACGGCTCGGCCGGCGAGCGCTGCATGGCCATCAGCGTGGCGGTGTTGGTGGGCGACGTGGCCGACAAGATCATCCCCAAGCTCATCGAGCGCACCAAGACGCTGCAGGTGCTCAACGGCACCAACCTCGCGGCCGAGATGGGCCCGATCGTCACGCGCGCCGCGCATGAACGCATCACCGGCTACATCGACCTGGGCGAGAAGGAAGGCGCGAAGCTGCTGGTGGACGGCCGCCAGTTCGACGGCAACAAGGCGGGCGAAGGATGCGGCGACGGTTTCTGGATGGGCGGCACGCTGTTCGACCACGTCACGCCCGAGATGCGCATCTACAAGGAAGAAATCTTCGGCCCGGTGCTCAGCTGCGTGCGCGTGGCCAACTTCAAGGACGCGGTCGACCTGGTCAACGCGCACGAGTTCGGCAACGGCGTGAGCTGCTTCACCCGCGACGGCAACGTGGCGCGCGAATTCAGCCGCCGCATCCAGGTCGGCATGGTCGGCATCAACGTGCCGATCCCGGTTCCCATGGCCTGGCACGGCTTCGGCGGCTGGAAGCGCTCGCTGTTCGGCGACATGCATGCCTACGGCGAAGAGGGCGTGCGTTTCTACACCAAGCAGAAGTCGGTCATGCAGCGCTGGCCGGAGAGCATCGGCAAGGGTGCCGAGTTCGTCATGCCCACGGCCAAGTAGCATGCGGTGCGGCGCGAGGGGCGCCGCCATCCCGGCCAGCAATTTCGTCGAACAAAAAAGAGAGACAAGTCAAACGCCATGAGCGAGACCCAATTCGACTACATCATCATCGGGGCCGGCACCGCCGGCTCGCTCATGGCCAATCGGCTCAGCGCCGACAAGAGCAAGCGCGTGCTGCTCATCGAGGCCGGCCGCAAGGACGACTACCACTGGATCCACATTCCGGTCGGCTACCTGTATTGCATCGGCAATCCGCGCACCGACTGGCTCTACAGCACCGAGCCCGACGCCGGCCTCAACGGCCGCGTGCTGCGCTATCCGCGCGGCAAGACGCTCGGCGGCAGCTCCAGCATCAACGGCATGATCTACATGCGCGGCCAGTCGCGCGACTACGAGCAGTGGGCGCAGCTCACGGGCGATGAGTCGTGGCGCTGGCAGAACGTGCTGCCGGCGTTCAAGAAACACGAAGACTTCTACCTCGGCGCCGACGAGATGCACGGCGCCGGCGGCGAATGGCGCGTCGAGAAGCAGCGGCTGCGCTGGGACATCCTCGACGCCTTCGCCGAAGCCGCGGCCCAGGCCGACGTGCCGCACACCACCGACTTCAACCGTGGCAGCAACGAGGGCGTGGGCTACTTCCAGGTCAACCAGAAGAACGGCTGGCGCTGGAACACCGCCAAGGCCTTCCTGCGTCCGACCTGCTATGGCAGGCCCAACTTCGAGCTGTGGACCGGCGCGCAGGTGTCGCGCCTGCTGTTCGAGACGCTGCCCGACGGCACGCGCCGCTGCACGGGCGCCGAGGTGTGGAACGGCAGCGAGACGGTCACCGCGCAAGCCACGCGCGAGGTGATCCTGAGCGCGGGCGCCATCGGCTCGCCGCAGATCCTGCAGCTCTCGGGCATCGGCCCGGCCGCGCTGCTGCGCCAGCACGGCATCGACGTGGTGGTCGACGCGCCCGGCGTCGGCGCCAACCTGCAGGACCACCTGCAGATCCGCGCGGTCTACAAGATCAGCGGCGCGCCCACGCTCAATGTGCTGGCCTCGTCGATGGTCGGCAAGGCGAAGATCGGGCTCGAGTACATGCTCAGGCGCAGCGGCCCGATGAGCATGGCGCCCTCGCAGCTCGGCGCCTTCACGCGCAGCTCGCCGGAGCACGAGTGGCCGAACCTGCAGTACCACGTGCAGCCGCTGTCGCTCGATGCCTTCGGCGATCCGCTGCACAGCTTTCCGGCGTTCACCGCCAGCGTGTGCAACCTCAACCCCACCAGCCGTGGCGCGGTGCGCATCAAGAGCGGGCGCTTCCAGGACGCGCCGGCCATCGCCCCCAACTACCTGAGCACCGACGAAGACCGCAAGGTGGCGGCCGACTCGCTGCGGGTGACGCGCCGCATCGCGTCGCAGCCCGCGCTCGCCAAGTACAAGCCCGAGGAATGGAAGCCCGGCGTGCAGTACCAGACCGACGAAGACCTGGCCCGCCTGGCCGGCGACATCGCCACCACCATCTTCCATCCGGTCGGCACCACCAAGATGGGCGCCGACGGCGACCCGATGGCGGTGCTCGACTCGAAGCTGCGCGTGCGCGGCGTGCGGGGCCTGCGCGTGGTGGATGCGGGCGCGATGCCCACCATCACCAGCGGCAACACCAACAGCCCTACGCTGATGATGGCGGAGAAGGCCGCCGGCTGGATTTGCGGCGAGGCGCAGGACTAGCCCCGGCCGCCTCGATGTTGTCGAGGCGCGCCTTCGCGCCCTCGATCATCAGGTCCACGCCGATGTCGAACATCGCATCCGGGCCCGCCTCGCGGTAGCTCGCGAAGGCTTCGGCCAGCAGCGGGCGCGAGGCCGCGGAGGCATCGAGCGCCTGCTGGCGCGCCTCGGCGTCGGGCGGCGCCGCCTGTTCCTCCAGCACGCAGCCCACCGTGTAGCGGCCCAGCGCGATCAGCAGCGTCATGGCCTGCGTTGCCGGCACGCCGCGGTCGACCACGGCCGCCAGCTGGGCCTCCACCATTTCCAGGTCGCCCGGATCGGGCTCGGTGCCCGCGTGCAGCCGCGCGCCGTCGCGCCGCGCCAGCAGCGCGCGCCGGAAGCTGCGCGCGTTCTCGCGCAGGAAGGTTTCCCACGATTCGTCGGGCAGCGGCAGCTGCCGCTTGTGGGCGCGGCGCAGCAGTTCGCTGTTCATCGCATCGAGCAGCGCCCGCTTGTTCCTGAAATGCCAGTACAGCGCCGGCTGCTGCACGCCCAGC
Organism: Variovorax sp. PMC12; assembly: GCF_003019815.1. Classification (NCBI taxonomy): domain Bacteria; kingdom Pseudomonadati; phylum Pseudomonadota; class Betaproteobacteria; order Burkholderiales; family Comamonadaceae; genus Variovorax; species Variovorax sp. PMC12. Next base: position 3,734,376 of record NZ_CP027773.1, on the reverse strand, counting down.
CGCTCGGCCAGCAGCCGGGTGCTGAGCTTGTCCATTCCGACCTCGTCGAGCAGCCCCAGGGCGGTCTCGAGGATCACTTCGCGGTCCAGTTTCATTCAGATGTGCATGCCGATGTCGATTCGGGAGGGTACTTCACGGCCCGGAATTTATCGCTGATAATTACTTATCAATGATAAATTCCACCACGCTCCCAACGCCTTCCGCCGCGAAGGGCCGCCATGCGCATGTCGTGATCCTGGCGATCGTCACGCTCGACGCCATCGGCATCAGCCTGGTCATGCCGATCGTGCCGGGCCTGCTGCGCGAGGTCGGCCACACCGGCGATCTCGGCTGGCGCTTCGGCGCATTTCTCTCGCTCTACGCGCTGATGCAGTTCCTCTGCGCACCCGTGCTCGGCGCGCTCAGCGACCGCTTCGGCCGCCGGCCGGTGCTGCTCATCTCGGTGGCGGGCGCCGCCATCGACGCGCTCTTCATGGCCTTCGCGCCCTCGCTGTGGATGCTGTTCGTGGGCCGCGCCATCGCGGGCATGACGGGCGCGAGCACCGCCGTGGCCTCAGCCGCCATCGCCGACCTCACGCCCGAGAACCAGCGCGCGCGCTGGTTCGGCCGCATGGGCGCCTGCTTCGGACTGGGCTTCATCGCCGGGCCCGCCATCGGCGGCGTGCTCGGCGACCACGGCGTGCGGCTGCCGTTCATCGCGGCTGCGGTGCTCAACGGCGTGACCTTCCTCGTCGGCCTGCTGGTGCTGCGCGAGTCGCGCCCGCCGGCGCTCGCCACAAAACCGTTCGACCGCGGCGTGCTGCATCCGCTCGCGCCGCTGCGCTGGGCCAACAGCTTTCCGGCGCTGCTGCCCCTTCTCGGCGTGTTCCTGCTGCTGGTGCTTGTGGGCGAGGTCGCCGGCACGACCTGGGTGATCTACGGCCAGGACCGCTACGCCTGGAACGGCACCATGGTCGGCCTCTCGCTCGCGGTGTTCGGCCTGCTGCATGCGCTGGTGCAGGGCTTCGTCGCGGGGCCGGTGGTCGAGCGCTGGGGCGAGCGCGCGGCCATCGCCATCGGCACCATCGCCGACGGCACAGGCTATGCGCTGATCGCCTTCGCCACGCAGGGCTGGATGGCGATCGCGATGCTGCCGCTCCTGTGCATGGGCGGCGTCTGCGCGCCAGCGCTGCAGGCGACGCTCTCGGCGCGCGTGGGCGAGGCGCAGCAGGGGCGGCTGCAGGGCGTGCTCGCGAGCATCACCAGCCTGGCGGCGGTGTTCGGCCCGCTGCTCATCAGCCCGCTCTACTTCGCGTTCCGCACGCGTTTCCCCGGCATCGTGTGGCTGGCGGGCGCGTCGCTCTATCTGCTGTGCCTGCCGGTGCTGCTGCGCAGGACTGGCAGAACCGGCGCGCAGGGCTGACGGATCACTTCTCTATCGTCTTGTTCCAGCGCGCGTTCCACGCGGGGCGATTGGCGTTGATGCTTTCCCAGTCGATGGTCACGGCCGTCTTCATCCACTTGTTGATGTCCGCCACCTGCGCGGCGCCTTCACCCTCGGCGGGGGTCTTGGGGTTGGTCGGGATCTGCGCGCCGTACTGCAGCACGTTGGCCTGCGCCACCGGGCTCAGCAGGAACTCGGCGAGCTTCTGCGACAGTTCGGGCTCGCTGTTGTTGGCGATCACGCACTGGCCCACCATCAGCACCACCGCGCCTTCCTTGGGCGGCGCGTACTCCACCGGAATGCCCTTGGTCTTGAGCGCCGCGACGGCCGTGGGCGTCAGCGGGAAGATGGCCGCCTCGCCGGTCTGAACCATCTCCGACAGCTTGGCCGAGCTCGGGATGTACTCCAGTACGTTCGGCCCGACGGTGGTGGGCCAGGCCTTGAAGCCCGGCTCCACGTTCTTGTCGTTGCCGCCCTGGATGCGGTTGAACATCAGAAAGCCGTGCAGTCCGAAGGACGACGACGACATCGACTGGAACACCACCTTGCCCTTGTACTTGGGGTCGGCCAGGTCCATCCACGAAGTGGGCGGCGCCCAGCCCTTCTCCTTGAACATCTTGGCGTTGTAGGCCAGGCCGGTCATGCCCAGGCTCACGCCGCTGGCCATGTCGTCCTTGAAGCGCGCCGCGGGATAGATCTCGCTGAGCGACTGGCTGGGCTTCTGCTTCTGGCACAGGCCCATGCCGATGGCGCGCACCATGATGCCGTCGTCCAGGAACATCACGTGCATCTGCGGCTTGTCCTTGTTGGCCTGCGCCTTCGCGAGGATGTCGGACGAGGTGCCGGGCACCACCACCACCTTGGCGCCGTAGGCTTTCTCGAAGGCCGGGAACACGTACTGCGTGTACGCCTTCTCCATGGTGCCCCCGTTCATGCCGATGTAGAGGGTCTTGGTCTGCGCGCCGGCGGTGCCGGCGGCCGCGAGCAGGGCGGCCAGGATGAGGGCGGGGCTCGGGGACTTGGCGGTGCGTGACATGGTGATGCTCTCCAATCAGGTTCAGGTGGGGACAAGTGAAGAAACGGGTTGTTCGTCGAAGCGCTCGATGGCGAAGGCGTCGATGGGCGTGTCGCTGCGTCCGTCGCGCGCCAGCTCGGCCAGCACCTCGCCGGCGGCCGGGCCGATCTGGAAGCCCGCGCCCGCGAAGCCGAAGCCGTGGAACAGGCCGGGCGTGGTGCGGCTGGGCCCCAGCACCGGTTCGCGGTCGGGCAGGTAGCCCTCGGTGCCGCCCCAGGTGCGGATGATGTGCGCATGGCGCAGCGCGGGCAGCAGTTCCACCGCCTGCATCGCGAGCGTGGCGATGCCGTCGCGCTCGGCGCGTGCGCGGTCGGCATCGAGCGTGATGCCGGTGCCGCCGCCGAGCACGAGGTTGCCGCGCTCCACCTGCCGGCAGTAGATGCCGCCGCCCTCCACGCCGAGGCTCCACGCCATGAAGCGCGGCAACGGCTCGGTCACCGCCATCAGCGGGCTGCGGGAGCGCATCGGCGGCGTCTCGCCGAACTGGCTGGCGATGGCGCCAGCCCAGGCGCCCGCGCAGTTGAGCAGCACCGGCGCGCGCACTTCGAGCTCGTTGCCCGAGCGCACCGTGAACAGCGCGCCGTCGTGCGCCACCTCGTCGACCTGGTGGCGCTCGAAGACCTGCGCGCCCGCGCGTCGCGCAGCGAGCGCGAAGGCCGGCGACACCAGCCGCGGGTTGGCCTGCCCGTCCTCGATGCACAGCGAGCCGCCCACGGCGCGTGTGCCGAGCCAGGGGCATTCGGCGCGCAGCCGCGCGGCGGAGATCAGTTCCAGGCCCAGGTCGAAGTCGCTGCTGAGTGCGCGGTAGCGCTCCAGCGACGCCATGTCGGCCTCGCTGCGCGCGATCTTGAAATGGCCCGAACGCACGTATTCGCCGTCGGTGCCCAGCAGTTCGGGCAGCCGGCCCCAGATGCGGTGCGCGCGCTGCGCCAGCGGAAGCTGGCTCAGCGGCCGGCCCTGGCGCCGCACGCCGCCGAAGTTCACGCCGCTGGAGCGCGAACCGCAGAAGTCGCGCTCCAGCAGCACCACGTCGACGCCCATGCGCCGCAACGCCAGCGCGGCGGAAGAACCGACGATGCCGCCGCCGACGATGGCGACCTCGGTCTGCAGTTTCCTGATGCCGCTCATGCGCCGGCCCCTTCCGCGGGCACGAGCCGGATCGGGATCGGCTTGATCGGCGCCTGGCCGCGCAGCCGTCCGACCTGCTGCAGCGGCTGCTGCGTGGCATGCGCGAGGATCTCGGCCGCGGCCACGCCGCACATGCGGCCCTGGCAGCGGCCCATGCCGACGCGCGACAGGGCCTTCAGGCGGTTCATCTCGCTGGCGCCGGCATCGGCGATCGTCCGGCGCAGGCTGCCGGCCGTGACGTTCTCGCAGCGGCAGACCACGAGCTCGTCGGGCGCATGCGCGGCCCAGTCATCGGGCACGGGGAAGGCGCGCTCCAGGCCGTGGCGAAAGCCGGTGATCCGGTCGAGCCTGCGTTCGAGTTCGGCGGCGCGCGCGGTGTCGACCGCCACGCCGTTGTCCGAAAGCAGCGCCAGCGCCGCGCGTTCGCCGGCCCACTCGGCCGCGTCCGCGCCCATGATGCCGGCGCCGTCGCCGGCCAGGTACACGCCCTCGACGCTCGCGCGGCCCGCCGCGTCGCGCACCGGCAGGTGTGCCCGGTGCAGCGGCGCGTAGTCGAAGCGGCAGCCGAGCAGGTCGGCCAGTTGAGTTTCGGAGCGCAGCGCGTAGCCGAAGCCGACGGCATCGCAGGCCAGCGTGCGCTCTTCGTTGCCGTCCTGCCAGGCCACGCCGGTGACGCAGCCCTGCGCCTCGTCGCCCAGCACGCGCAGCGGCCGCACGCCGCCGTGCAGCGCAATGCCGTGCGCGCGCAGCCAGCCGACGTAGTACACGCCCTTGGCGAACACCGCCGGCTGCGACAGCATCGCGGGCGTGGCGGCGAGCTGGTCGGCCAGGCGCGCGGTGTCCAGCACCGCCGCCACCTGCACGCCGGCCTTCGCATACTGGTACGCCACCAGGTACAGCAGCGGCCCGGTGCCCATGAACACCACGCGCCGGCCGATGGCGCAGCCCTGGAACTTGAGCGCGACCTGCGCGCCGCCCAGCGTGTACACGCCCGGCAGCGTCCAGCCCGGCACCGGCAGCACGCGGTCGGTGGCGCCCGTCGCCACGATCAGATGGCTGTAGGGCACACGGCTCGTGCCGCGCGTCGGGTTGTGCAGCACGTCGAGCTGGTGGTCCTGCGCGTTCCACACCAGGCTGTCGGGGCGGTGGTCGATGCGGCCCCGCAGTGCGTCGAAGGCCTGGTGCAGCGCGTCGGCACGCTTCGACTCGAAGCCGTAGAGCGTTCTGGCGGTTCGCTGCGCGAGGCCCGCGGGCGGGCGGCGGTAGATCTGCCCGCCGGCGCGCGGCGCCTCGTCGATCACCACCGGCCGCAGGCCGTGCGCCACCAGCGTCTGCGCCGCGCGCACGCCGGCCGGGCCGGCGCCGACGATCGCGGGTCGGAGTTCGCCTGTTGTCGTCGTCATGCGCCGTTCTTTCCGGTGACGAGCGCCATGCCGGGCGCGATGAAGGTCGAGCAGGCGCGCAGCCGCTCGCCTTCGCCGGTGGAGATCCAGCAGTCCTGGCAGGCGCCCATCATGCAGAAGCCCGCGCGCGGCAGCCCGCTGAATTCGTTGCGGCGCAGCTGGGCGCTTTGGGTGAGCACGGCGGTCAGCACGGTGTCGCCGGCCAGCGCGCTGGCGGGATCGCCGTCGAGCGTGAAGTGCACGGCCTCGCGGCCGGTGGTTTCGGCCACGCGGTGAAGCAGGGCGGTTGGAGTCGTCGTCATCTATCTGCGCCCCACCAGCACGCGGTCCAGGCCGTAGATCCGGTCCAGCAGCACCATCGCGAAAGCCGTCACCGCCACCATCAGCGCTGACACCGCCGCCATCAGCGGATCGATCGACTCGGTGGCATACATGTACATGCGCACCGGCAGCGTCACCGTGCTTGGCGCGGTGACGAAGATCGACATCGTCACTTCGTCGAAGCTGTTGATGAAGGCCAGCATCCAGCCGCCGGTGACGCCTGGCAGGATCATCGGCAGCGTGATGCGGCGGAACACCGTGGCCTGGCTCGCGCCCAGCGACAGCGCGGCCTGCTCTGCGCTGCGGTCGAAGCCCACCAGCGCCGCCACCACCAGCCGCAGCGTGTAGGGCGTGACGATGAGCGCATGCGCCATCACCAGCCAGCCGAAGCTGCCGGTGCCGCCGACCAGCGCGAACAGCCGCAGCAGCGCCACGCCCAGCACCAGGTGCGGCACGATCAGCGGCGACAGGAACAGGCCGTTGAGGAAATCGCGCCCCGGAAACTCGTAGCGCGTGATCGCCATGCCCGCCGGCACCGCGAGCAGCGTCGCGATGGTGGCCGAGCCGAGTGCCAGCCACAGGCTGTTCCAGAACGACTGCATGAAGTCGGGGTGCGCGAACACCGCCTCGAACCAGCGCAGCGAGAAGCGCGTGGTCGGGATGGTCAGCGTGTTCTCGGGCGTGAACGCCACGATGCACACCACTACCAGCGGCGCGAGCATGAAGACGATGACGAGCGCGTTGAACGCGAGGGCGATGGGGCCGTTTTTGTTCATCGCTTCAGCCCAGCGCTTTCTTGTAGCGGCCTTCTACGAGGCGGTTGTAGCTGAGCATCACCACCAGGTTAGCCACCAGCAACACGAGTGCCACGGCAGCACCCAGCGGCCAGTTGAGCTCGCTCAGGTATTCGTCGTACACGATGGTCGCGACCATCTTCAGCCGCCGCCCGCCCAGCAGCCCCGGAATGGCGAACGAGCTCGCGGCCAGGCCGAACACGATCAGGCTGCCGGAAAGAATGCCGGGCATCACCTGCGGCAGCACGATGCGCCGCAGCGTGGTGAAGGGCGTGGCGTTGAGCGACAGCGCCGCGTTCTCCACGCCTGGGTCCAGCTTCTGCAGCGATGTCCACACCGGGATCACCATGAAGGGCAGCATCACGTGCACCAGCGCGATGATCACGGCCGCGTTGGTGTAGAGGATCTTCACCGGCCCGATGCCGACGAGGCCCAGCAGCCCGTTCACCGCGCCCTCGGGGCCCAGCAGCATGCTCCAGCCGAAGGCCCGCACTACCACCGACACCAGCAGCGGCGCCAGCACCACCAGCAGCAGCACCGAGCGCCACGGGTTGCGCATGCGGCTGAGCACATAGGCCTCGGGCGCGCCGACCACCACGCAGATCACCGTGACCAGCGCCGAGACCCAGAAGGTGCGCCAGAAGATGCCGAGGTAGTACGAATCGGAGAACACCAGCGCGTAGTGCGCGAGCGTGAACTCGCCCGACTTGGGGCCGGTGGCCGGGTCGTACACGTTGAACGACAGCACGGCAGTGAGCGCGAGCGGCACCAGCAGCAGCGCGGTGAACAGCAGCAGCGCCGGGCCGGAGAGCCACCACGGGGTGGCCTTGCTCTTCGAGGCGCTCATGCTGCGACAGCCCTTTCTTCGGCCGGCAGCAGCCGCATGCAGTGCGCCGGCCAGTCGATGCCGGTGCGGGCGCCTTCGTCCAGCGCGTTGCGCCCGTCGTTGGGGCTCAGCACCGTGAGGTCGCCGACCGGCGTGGCGATGCGGTAGAGCCACTGGCTGCCGAGGAAGAAGCGCTCCTGCACCTCGCCGTCGAGGCGGCCTTGGCCCGGCGGCACCAGCTGCAGCTTCTCGGGCCGCACGCTCAGCAGCGCGGCGGCGTCCATGCCGAAGCCGGTGTCGTCCACGTCGAGCGAGAGCGCGCCGACCTCCACGCAGGTGCGCGTGGCGCTGCTGCTCGACACGCGGCAGTCGAGCAGGTTGGCCTTGCCCACGAAGGTGGAGATGAAGCGCGTGCTCGGATGCTCGTACACCCGCTGCGGATGGTCGATCTGCGTGGCGCGGCCGCCTTCCATCACCACCACGCGGTCGCTGATGGACATGGCCTCGCTCTGGTCGTGCGTGACCATCACCGTGGTGGTGCCGACCTTGCGCTGGATCTGGCGCAGCTCGAACTGCATTTCCTCGCGCAGCTTGGCGTCGAGGTTGGACAGCGGCTCGTCGAGCAGCAGCACCGGCGGCTCGATGACGAGCGCGCGCGCCAGCGCCACGCGCTGCCGCTGGCCGCCCGACAACTCGCGCGGATAGCGCCCGGCGTGCGCCTGCAGGTGCACCAGCGCCAGCGCCTGCTTCACCCGCTCGGCGCGCTCGGCCTTGGGCATCTTGCGCATCTCCAGGCCGAAGCTCACGTTGTCGGCCACCGTCATGTGCGGGAACAGGGCGTAGGTCTGGAACACGATGCCCAGGCCGCGCGTGTTGGCCTTGGCGTGCGTGATGTCCTTGCCCGCGAGCTCGATGCGGCCGCTGCTCACGGCCTCGAAGCCCGCAATCATCTGCAGCGTGGTGGTCTTGCCGCAGCCCGAAGGGCCGAGCAGCGAGACGAACTCGCCCTTTTCCACCGCCAGGTTCATGGCCGACACCGCGCGGGTGGCGCCATAGAACTTGGTCACGTCGGTGAGCCTGAGGAATGACATGGATCGGGCCTTTCTGCGGTGGCTAAAAGATGGCTGCGGGCAGCTTGTTCCAGCTTGGTGCACGCCATGGACAGCTTGCGTCTTTCAGTTCACTCTATTGCAACGATTGCGCCAGATCGCCTCGGGTATTCCATTAATCAGAATCTTTCTTCAATTTATTCCGTTCAATGGAATATCATGCGGACAAGGCATCATTGAAATTCCAAAGGAGGAAGGTATGGAAACCCCATCGGCTGCCAGCGGCGGCGTGCCGCGCGTCTTCTCGGTGATCCGCGCGCTCGGCGCGGTGCAGGCCGAAGGCGGGCGCGTGACCCAGATCGCACGTTCCGTGGGCCTCACCCAGGCCACCACGCACCGTTTGCTGCAGTCACTCATGGCCGAGGGCATGGTCGAGCAGGACGAGCGCAGCAAGCTCTACCGGCTCAGCATCGATTTCTTCGCGCTGGCCGCGAGCGCGGGCAACCCCGGCGACCTGCGCTCCATCTGCCGGCCGGTGCTGCTGCGGCTGTGCGCGAGCCTGGGCGACAGCATCTTCCTGCTGGCGCGCAGCGGCTTCGACGCGGTGTGCCTGGACCGCAGCGAAGGCCCGTTTCCCATCCGCTCCTTCACCGGCGACATCGGCGGGCGCATCGCGCTGGGCGTGGGGCAGGGCGCGCTGGCGATCCTCGCGTTCCTGCCGGAGGCCGAGCGCGAGGAGGTGATCCGCTTCAACCTGTCGCGGGTGCGCGAGTACGGCGTGTACGACGAGGTCTACCTGCGCACCGAGATCGAGCGCGTGCGGCAGCAGGGCTATGCGGGTCGCAACACCGGGCTTCTGGAAGGCATGGCCGGCGTGGCGGTGCCCATCCTCGACCGCGAAGGCCGCGCGGTGGCCGCGCTGAGCGTGGGCACCATCGCCGACCGGCTCAATGCCGACCGCATGCCGACGGTGGTCGAGCTGCTCAAGCGCGAGGCCGCCGCGATCGGGCCGAAGATCAACCCGTTCGACGCGACGCTGAGGCGGCCGGCGCAGAGCCTGGCGAGTTCGCCGGCGGGGCAGAAGATCGAGCTGCCGGAAGCACCCGGGCCGGGCAAGGCCTGAGCCTTCAGCGCCGACGCATCGGCATCCTGTCGATCTCCGCGAACACCGCCTGCAGGTCGACGTCGGGCCCTTCGGTCATCTTCACGCCGCCGTCCTTGCCGACCAGCACGAAGGTGGGCGGGCCTGCCGCATCGAGCTTCAGCGCGGCCAGCAGCGCGCGGGTCTGCGCCGCGTCGAGGGGCTGCGCGTTGCGGCGGCCCTGGCCCGCGACCACCGTGTAGAGCACCATCTCGCGGTCGATGAAGGCCTCGCGCGTGGCCGTCTGGCGCAGGGCGGACTCGACCTTGCGCAGCAGCGCGTCACCTTCCGCCGGAACCACCACGACCACCGGGCGCGTCTTCCAGCGCTCGGCCACGAGCGGGTTGCGGTCCGCGGCGACGGCCGCGAGCGGCAGGGCCACGCTCAGCGCGGCCAGGGCGGGCTTGAGAAAGCTCGGAAAAGGCATGCTCAATCCTTCAGCTTGATGTCTTCGCTCTTGGCTTCCTGCATCGCTTCGGGTTCCAGTTCTTCCGCGTAGCGGTTCAGGCGAATGAACACGCCCCAGCCCGCCATCAGCAGGCCCACCGCGCTCAGCAGGGCGGCGCCGTACAGCATGAGTTCGGGCGTCTCGCGGGCCTTGAAGATCGCGACCAGGCCCTCGACCGCCACGGCCACCACGATCACCACCATGAACCGCGACAGGAACCGGCGCACCCGCGTCGGGGCGCCGATGTGGGCGTCGCGCACCACCTCTTCTTCGAGCACGGTCTGGGAGATCTGCAGCGCCACGACCGCGGCCGCCAGCAGGCCGACCGCCTCGATCACCGCTTCGGCCGTCGAGATGTCTATGCCCTGCATGACGGCGGCAAAGCCCGCGTGCCCCGCGACCGCGATCAACACCACGGCCGCCGCGGCGAACGCGAACGCCGTCAGCGCGTGGAGCGCGGCGTAGAGGGAGAGGATCGTCTTCATGGCGCATCGGGCGAGTGGGGGTGGCGCATCTTCGATGCGGCCTGGCGCCTTGTGCGTAGGCGCGCAGCCCGAGAGCCACGTCGTCAATTCAGCGCATGGATGCGGGCTTGCCTTGCACGGCAAGCCGGTCCCTTCTTCGTCGATCGGCCTTTTCATGCAGGACCTCGGGCGCAGTTCATTCCTGAAACGCATCAGGTCCTTCCATATTTTCACTAGCCAATCGCGCGCAGTTCGCTGATATTGGCCGGGTTCCGTCCTCTCCGTACCGCCTTCCTGCCTTCCTTCCTTCTCCTCCTCCCCGGAGCGCGTCCATGTCCGAAGACCACACCCCCACCTCCCAGGCGTCCGTCGCCACCGAAGTCGAACAACTGCTGCAGCGCCTGGGCGTGCCGCGCGATGCGTACACCGGCGGCACGCTGACGGTGCGCTCGCCGGTGACGGGCGAGGTGGTCGCGCAGGTGCCGCAGACCACGCCGGCCGAGGCCGCCGACGCCATCGGCCGCGCGCACGAGGCCTACAAGGCCTGGCGCAACGTGCCCGCGCCGCGCCGCGGCGAACTGGTGCGGCTGCTGGGCGAAGAGCTGCGCGCCGCCAAGCGCGAGCTCGGCCTGCTCGTCACGCTCGAGGCCGGCAAGATCCCGTCCGAAGGCGCGGGCGAAGTGCAGGAAATGATCGACATCTGCGACTTCGCGGTCGGCCTCTCGCGCCAGCTCTACGGCCTCACGCTGGCCACCGAGCGTGCCGAGCACCGCATGATGGAAACCTGGCATCCGCTGGGCGTGTGCGGCGTGATCTCGGCCTTCAACTTTCCGGTGGCCGTGTGGTCGTGGAACGCGGCGCTGGCGCTGGTGTGCGGCGACTCGGTGGTGTGGAAACCGTCCGAGAAGACGCCGCTGACCGCGCTGGCCGTGCATGCCATCGCGCAGCGCGCCATCGAGCGCTTCGGCGACGCGCCGCAAGGCCTGCTGGGCCTGCTGCTGGGCCAGCGCGACATCGGCGAGGTGCTGGTCGACGACCACCGGGTGCCGATCCTCTCGGCCACCGGCTCCACGGCCATGGGCCGCCAGGTGGGGCCGAAGCTGGCCGCGCGCTTTGCCCGCGCCATTCTCGAACTCGGCGGCAACAACGCCGCCATCGTCACGCCCTCGGCCGACCTGGACCTCACGCTGTGCGGCATCGCCTTCGCGGCCATGGGCACGGCCGGCCAGCGCTGCACCACGCTGCGCCGCCTGTTCGTGCACGACAGCGTCTACGACAAGCTGGTGCCCAAGCTCGCCAGGGTCTACGGCAACGTGCGCGTCGGCGATCCGCGCGAGGCCGGCACGCTGGTCGGCCCGCTGATCGACCGCGCGGCCTTCGACGGCATGCAGAAGGCGCTCTCCGAAAGCCGCGAGATCGGCGCCACGGTGCACGGCGGCCAGCGCGTGGAAGGCATCGGCACCCAGGACGCCTACTACGTGCGTCCCGCGCTGGTGGAGCTCAAGTCGCATGACGGCCCGGTGCTGCGCGAAACCTTCGCGCCCATCCTGTACGTGGTGCGCTACAGCTCGCTCGACGAGGCCATCGAATGGCACAACGCGGTGGGCGCGGGCCTGTCGTCGTCGATCTTCACCCTGAACGTGCGCGAGGCCGAGCGCTTCATGTCGAGCGCCGGTTCCGACTGCGGCATCGCCAACGTCAACATCGGCCCGAGCGGCGCGGAGATCGGCGGCGCCTTCGGCGGCGAGAAGGAAACCGGCGGCGGGCGCGAAGCGGGCTCCGACAGCTGGAAGGCCTACATGCGCCGCGCCACCAACACCATCAACTACTCGACCGCGCTGCCGCTCGCCCAGGGCGTCACCTTCGACATCGAAGAGTAGGGCTCTCCCCCAGGCTTCGCGCACTTCGTGTCGTTTCGCCAACCCCCTTCCGGGGGCGACATCGGCGGCCCGGCAAAGCCGGTTGCGCCATGTCTTGCGAACGGGCTGTCCGCTGCCCGGGGGCAGCCTTTGCCTTGCAGATCACAAAACCACAGGAGACAGGACCCATGAACATTCCCTTCAAGACCGCCGCGGCCGTCGCGCTGCTCGCGCTCGCGTTCGGCGCCGCCGCGCAGACCGCCACCGGCACGCTCGACAAGATCAAGGCCAGCGGCAAGGCCGTGCTCGGCGTGCGCGAAGCCTCGCCGCCCATGGCCTACATGCTGGGCGCGGGCGAGAAGTACGTGGGCTACCACGTCGAGCTGTGCGAGCGCGTGCTCAAGGACATCGCGCCGCAGGCCAGGCGGGAGTACATGGCGGTGACCGCGCAGAACACCATTGCGCTGGTGCAGAACGGCACGCTCGACATCGGCTGCGGCCCGACCACCAACAACATGGCGCGCCAGCAGCTGGTGGCCTTCGCCCTCACCACCTACGTGAGCGAAGTGCGCATGGCCACCAAGGTCGACTCGGGCATCACCACGCTCGACCAGCTTTCGGGCCGCAACGTGTCGGCCTCGACCGGCACCACCGCCGTGCAGCTGCTGCGCAAGCGCGAGCGCACGAACAACGTGTCGTACAAGACCGTGCTCGGCAAGGACCACCTCGAGAGCTTCCTGCAGCTGGAGTCGGGCCGCGCCGACGCCTTCGTGCTCGACGACAACCTGCTGGCCGGCATCATCGCCAACTCGAAGGACCCCGCCGCGTACCGCATCGTCGGCGAGGCGCTGGGCTCCGAGCCGATCGCGCTGCTGTTCCGCAAGGACGACCCGGCCTTCAAGGCGGCGGTGGACGACTCGCTGCGCCGCATGATGAAGAGCGGCGAGCTCGAGAAGATCTACACCAAGTGGTTCGTGGCCGCGATTCCGCCGAAGAACACCAGCCTGAACCTGCCCATGAGCGCCACGCTCAGGCAGCTGATGGCCGAGCCCAACGACAAGCCGCTGGAGACCTACGCCAAGTGACCACGGACATCGCAGCAACGGCCCCTGGCGTCTTCGAGCCGGCGCAGCGCGTGCGCGCCATCGGCGTCTCGGAGATCCTGCGCATCACCGACCATGCCAACGCGCTCAAGCGTGCGGGCCGCCCGGTGATCGTGCTGGGCGCGGGCGAGCCCGACTTCGACACGCCGCAGAACGTGCGCGACGCCGCGGTGCGCGCCATCGGCCGCGGCGACACGCGCTACACCGTGCTCGACGGCAGCCCGGCCATGAAGGCGGCGGTGCAGCTGAAGTTCAGGCGCGACAACGCGCTCGAATTCGCGCTCGACGAGATCAGCGTGAGCGCGGGCGCCAAGCAGGTCATCTTCAACGCGATGATGGCCAGCCTGGACCCGGGCGACGAGGTGATCCTGCCCGCGCCGTACTGGACCTCCTACGCCGACATCGTGCAGGTCTGCGGCGGCGTGCCGGTGCCGGTGGCCTGCACCGAGGCCAACGGCTTCCGGCTCGACGCCGCGCAGCTGGAAGCCGCGATCACGCCGCGCACGCGCTGGATCTTCCTGAACTCGCCGTCGAACCCGAGCGGCGCGGCCTACAGCGCGGCGCAACTCCAGCCGCTGTGCGACGTGCTGCTGAGCCATCCGCGGGTGTGGGTGCTGGCGGACGACATCTACGAGCACATCCTCTACGACGGGCTCGCGTTCGCGACGCCGGCGGTGGTGGAGCCGCGCCTGCGCGAGCGCACGCTGACGGTCAACGGCGTGTCGAAGGCCTATGCCATGACCGGCTGGCGCGTCGGCTACGGCGCGGGTCCGCGCGCGCTGGTCGCGGCCATGGCCGTGGTGCAGAGCCAGACGACATCGTGCCCGTCGTCGATCAGCCAAGCCGCGGCCATCGAGGCGCTGACCGGCCCGCAGGACATCGTGGCGGAGCGCTGCGCCGACTTCCAGGCGCGCCGCGATTTCGTGGTGGCCGCGCTCAACCGCGCGCCGGGCCTGGGCTGCCGCGTGCCGGAGGGCGCGTTCTACACCTTCGCGAGCTGCGCCGGCGTGCTCGGCAAGCGCACCCGCGGCGGCGACGTGCTGCAAAGCGACAGCGACTTCTGCCGCTACCTGCTGCAGGACTTCGAGGTGGCGGTGGTGCCGGGCAGCGTGTTCGGGCTGGCGCCGTACTTCCGCATCTCCTATGCGACGTCGATGGCGCAGCTGGAAGAGGCCTGCGCACGCATTGCCGCGGCCTGCGAAGCGCTGGAGTGAGCTGACGAGCCGGGGCCGGCTGGCGCCTCAGCGCAGCCCGCCCACATAGCGCGGCGGCGGCGTGGGCGGCTGGCCGTCGGGCTGCCGCGCCGCCAGCCTGGCCGCGCGCGCCAGCGGCTCCATCGCCTGCTCCAGCCGCGTGGCGAGCTGGTAGAGCTCCTCGTCCTTGGTGTCGGCCGCGTGCGCGCGCGTCATGCGCACGATCTCGGCGGCGTACTCGGCGTTGGTCGCCATCCACTCGGTGTCGGTCACGCGCCCGTGCTTTCGCCGCAGCGCCACGTGAAGGCGGGCGGCGAGGGCGATGCGTTCGCTTTCGGACATGGATGGCATGGTTCCTCCGTCGGTGGATCAACTCCCCAGTTGTTCCTTGTGCTGTGCAAGATCGAGGCCCAGTACTTCGCTGTCGGCCTCCACGCGCAGCCCGACCAGCACGTGCACCAGGAAAAGCACCACCGCCGTCCCCGTTGCGCTGTAGATCGCCACGCTGCCGACCGCGATCGCCTGCGTCAGCACGTCGCCGGTGGCGCCCGAGATGCGCGCGTCGGCGAACACGCCCGTGAGCAGTGCGCCCACGATGCCCCCGATGCCGTGCACGCCGAACACGTCGAGCGAGTCGTCCGCACCCAGCATGTGCTTCAGCCCGGTGGCGCCCCAGTAGCAGGCCAGGCCCGCGATGGCGCCGATGGCCAGTGCCGCCAGCGGCGTGACGAAGCCGGCCGCCGGCGTGATGGCCACCAGCCCGGCCACCAGGCCCGAGCACAGGCCCAGCAGCGAGGGGCTGCGCCGCACGATCCACTCGCCGAGCATCCAGCTCATGGCGCCGGCAGCCGCCGCGATGTGCGTCACCAGCATCGCCAGGCCGGCACGCCCGTCGGCCGCCACCGCCGAGCCCGCATTGAAGCCGAACCAGCCGACCCACAGCAGGCCCGCGCCCATCATGGTGAAAGCCAGGTTGTAGGGCTCGAAGGCCTCGCGCCCGTAGCCCTTGCGCGGACCCAGCGCATAGGCGCACACCAGCCCGGCGATGCCGGCGTTGACGTGCACCACCGAGCCGCCCGCGAAGTCGAGCGCGCCCATCTGCGCGAGCCAGCCGCCCGGCTCCCACACCCAGTGCGCGATCGGCGCATAGACCAGCACGCTCCACAGCAGCGCGAACCACAGCACCGCCGAGAAGCGCATGCGCTCGACGAAGGCGCCGAGCACCAGCGCGGTGGTGATGATCGCGAAGGTCAGCTGGAACATCGCGTAGACCGACTCCGGCACGTTGGGCGCCACGTGGCTCACCGCCACCTGGCCGGCTTCCTTCAGGTATTCGAAGCCCGAGAACCAGAAGCGGCCCGCGCCGCCGAGCCACGGCCAGCCCTCGGTGAAAGCCAGCGAGTAGCCCACGGCGAACCACGTCAGCGACACCGCCGCAGCGACCGCCACCACGGCCGCCATCGTGGCCAGCACGTTCTTGCGGCGCACCATGCCCGCGTAGAAGAGCGCGATGCCGGGCAGCGTCATCAGCAGCACCAGCGCGGTCGAGGTCATCATCCAGGCGGTGTCCGCCGCGTTGATGGAGGCTTGCGATGCCAGTGCCATGGTCGTTTCTTCTTCGAGTGTTGGGCTGTGGCCGGACGTGCACAAGTCGTGCCACATCGTTAACCAGCAGAAACACTTTGGTTTGCGAATCTACCTTCCGACTTAATGCAAAGCGGGTAATTCCTAATGCACTGGGCCGGTGCACGCCCTAAAGTCACGCCACTCGCGAACGGGCCCTGCTCGTGCTGCCGAGGGTCCGAGGAGACAGTTTCCAAGCAACTAGAAAAAAATGCTTCAAAGGCTCCGTACGAGATGCCGTGTTTGAGTTTGAAAGGCGCCGCTGGTCGGCGCCTTTTTTATGCCCGCGCGGCTTGAAGCGCCGTCGTCTCCTGCTACTTTTTTGATAGCGTTACCCCGGTGAGAGAATCCGTCCCCTATGGAAATGCTGGTGGTGACGGGCGCCTCGCTGCTCGCGGGTTTTGTCGATTCGATCGTGGGCGGAGGCGGGCTGATCCTGGTGCCGGCATTGTTTGCCGTGTTCCCGGGCGCACCACCGGCCACGCTGCTGGGCACCAACAAGAGTGCGTCGATATGGGGCACGGCCGCCGCCGCCGCGCAGTTCAGCCAGCGGGTGAAGATGCGCTGGGGCGCCCTGTGGCCGGCCGCGCTGCTCGGTTTCGTCGGCTCGATGCTGGGCGCCTGGGGCGTCACGCTGTTTCCGGGCGACTTCCTGCGCCGCGCGCTGCCGGTCATCCTGCTGGGCGTGCTGCTCTACACGCTGGCGCGCAAGGACATGGGCCGGCTGCATGCGCCGCGCTTCAGCGGCCGCGCCGAGACGCTGGCGGCCTGCACCATCGGCCTGTCGATCGGGTTCTACGACGGCTTCTTCGGCCCGGGCGCCGGCAGCTTCCTGGTGTTCCTGTTCGTGCGCTGGATGGGCTATGACTTCCTCAACGCCTCGGCCTCGGCCAAGATCATCAACACCCTGACCAACGCCGCCGCGCTGATATTGCTGGCCGCCAAGGGCCACGTCTGGTGGCACTACGGGCTGGTGATGGCGGTCGCCAACGTGGCGGGCAGCCTGCTGGGCACCCGCGTGGCGCTGAAGCACGGCGCGGGCTTCGTGCGGGTGGTGTTCATCGTGGTGGTGAGCGCGCTGATCCTCAAGACCGCCTACGACGCGTTCCTCAAATGAGAAAGGCCCGGAACCCCGGGCCTTTCTCCATTCAGGAACACCGCGGAACCGGCTCTGCCGGGCCGCAGGTGTTGCCCCCGGCAGGGGGAAGGCGCAGCGGACACGAAGTGCCGCGCAGCCTGGGGGCGAGCCTATTCCTCGACGAAGGCTTCCTCGCGCTTGGCCTTGATGGCCGGGAGCAGCACGATCCCCAGCAGCGCCACGGCAGCCACCAGCAGCCCGGCGGACAGCGGCCGCGTGACGAACACGCTCCATGCGCCGCGCGACAGCAGCAGCGCGCGCCGCAGGTTCTCTTCCATCATCGGGCCCAGGATGAAGCCCAGCAGCAGCGGCGCCGGCTCGGTGCGCAGCTTGATGAACAGGTAGCCGATGAAGCCGAAGGCCGCCACCATCCACACGTCGAAGGTGTTGTTATTGGTCGAGTACACGCCGATGGCGCAGAACAGCACGATGGCCGGGAACAGGAACTTGTAGGGCACCGTCAGCAGCTTGATCCACATGCCGATCAGCGGCAGGTTCAGGATGATCAGCATCGCGTTGCCGATCCACATCGAGGCGATCAGGCCCCAGAACAGCTCGGGGTTGCTGGTCATCACCTGCGGGCCCGGCTGGATGTTGTGGATCGTCATGGCACCCACCATCAGCGCCATCACCGCGTTGGGCGGAATGCCCAGCGTCAGCAGCGGGATGAAGGAGGTCTGCGCGCCGGCGTTGTTGGCCGATTCTGGCGACGCCACGCCGCGGATGTTGCCCTTGCCGAAGGGCACTTCGCCGGGGCGCATCTTGATCTTCTTCTCCAGCGCATAAGAGGCGAATGAGGCCAGCAGCGCGCCGCCGCCAGGCAGGATGCCCAGTGCCGAACCCAGCGCAGTGCCGCGCAGCACCGCGGGCAGCATGCGCTTGAAGTCGTCCTTGGTCGGCCACAGGCCCTTGACCTTGTGCGTGAACACTTCGCGCTCGTCGTCCGGCTGCGAGAGGTTGCCGATGATTTCGCCGTAGCCGAACACGCCCATGGCGATGACCACGAAGCCGATGCCGTCGGTGAGTTCCGGAATGTCGAAGCTGTAGCGCGCCACGCCGGAGTTCACGTCGGTGCCGACGATGCCCAGCAGCAGGCCCAGCACGATCATGGCCACCGCCTTGATCAGCGAGCCCGAAGCCAGCACCACCGCGCCGATCAGGCCCAGCACCATCAGCGAGAAATACTCGGCCGGGCCGAACTTGAAGGCCAGTTCGGTCAGCGGCGGCGCGAAGGCAGCCAGGATCAGCGTGCCCACGCAGCCCGCGAAGAACGAGCCCAGGCCCGCCGCGGCCAGCGCCGGACCCGCGCGGCCCTGCCTGGCCATCTGGTAGCCGTCGATGCAAGTGACCACCGACGAAGACTCGCCCGGCAGGTTCACCAGGATGGCGGTGGTGGAACCGCCGTACTGCGCGCCGTAGTAGATGCCGGCCAGCATGATCAGCGCCGACACGGGGGGCAGCGCATAGGTGGCGGGCAGCAGCATCGCGATGGTCGCGACCGGGCCGATGCCGGGAAGCACGCCGATCAGCGTGCCCAGGATGCAGCCGACCAGGCAGTACAGCAGGTTGGTGAAGGTGAAGGCAACGCCGAAACCGATGGAGAGGTTGTGGATCAGGTCCATGGTGTTTCTCTCCTCAGCCCGAAATGAATGTGGGCCAGACCTGGATCTGGAGTTTCAGCGCCCAGATGAAGGCCACATAGCTGCCGGCCGCCAGGATGGTCGCGAGAACCAGCACGTCGCGCAGCTTGAAGTGCTCGCCCGCCATGCTCGAGATGATCGTGAGCGCGTAGATCGCGATGATCATGCCCATGGCCGGCACGCCGATGCTGGGCAGGCCGCCCAGCAGCACGCCGAAGGCCAGGTTGGCGCCGAGCACGAAGGCCAGCGGCTTCCAGGCCCATTTGCCGATCGGGTCGCCGTCGGTGGTCTCCACCACCATCGCCTGGAACATGATGATGATCCCGAGGACGGCCAGCAGGATGCCGAGCATCAACGGGAAGTAGCCGGGGCCCATGCGGGCGCCGTTGCCGACGGTGTAGGTCGTCGCGCCGATCGCGAATGCGCCCCCCACGGTGGTGAACATGACTCCTGAAAAGAAGTCTGCCTGGCTCTTGATGCGCACTGTCTCTCTCCTCTTGTTATGGAGAGACGAGGGTCGTTCCGCGGGCCTGACCGTTGGCTGACCGGCACGGTACGAACAAATGCGTACCGCAGGGCAAGGGTTGTCCCGGCCGGCTTCGCTCGCCCTGAAACGAAAAAAGCTCCCGAAGGAGCTTTCTTTTCATTCAGAGAGCCGGAGCTCTCGGAGTGCGGGTGAGGGCTTAGTAGCCGCCGCGGCCACCGCCGCCGCCGCCGTAGCCGCCGCCACCACCGCTGCGGCCACCGCCGCCGCCGCCGTAGCCGCCACCACCACCGCCGTAGCCGCCACCGCCGCCACCACCACCGTAGCCGCCGCCACCGCCGGTGCGGGGGGGACGAGCTTCCATCGGACGGGCTTCGTTCACCGTCAGGGCGCGGCCCTGCAGCGAGTGGCCGTTCATGGCTTCGATAGCGGAGAGTGCTTCAGCATCCGAACCCATTTCGACGAAGCCGAAGCCCTTCGAACGGCCGGTGTCACGTTCCATCATGACCTTGGCGCTGACGATCGAGCCGAACTCGCCGAAAGCCTGTTCCAGGTCGTTGTCACGCACGGAGTAGGCGAGGTTGCCTACGTAGAGTTTCTTGCCCATTGAGGGACTCCTAATTCAAACCAACAAGACAAAGCGATGGAGTCCCAGAATCACAACAAACAAAATGCGCTGTGGCGCGAAACTGACCGATCACCAAAATACGTGCACGGGAGACGAAGCTCACAGACACGTAAGCCGGATTATCCAGCCCAATTGCAAAAAGGGTGGGAAATTCGTGTGTTATTGAGAAACATCGCGAGGCGACGGGCGGTTTCGCAACGGTTTGAGCAGGTCCGAGAGCCCGTTGTGGTCTATTTCATGCATCAAGGCGAGCAGCCGGCCAATTTCTCCTGAGGGAAAACCCTCGCGTGCAAACCAGGTCAGGTAATTTCCGGGCAAATCGGCAATCAGCGTGCCCTTGTGCTTGCCGAAAGGCATTTGGAGCGTCACGAGCCGCTGCAGGTCTTCGGGGTTCATCGGCGGTTTCCCGTTCTAGCCGCCGGCGCGCTTGACCGTGTGGCCCTGCTTCACGAGCGCCGCGATCACCAGTTCGCGGTGGTCGCCCTGGATCTCGATCACGCCGTCCTTCACCGTGCCGCCCGAGCCGCAGGCCGTTTTCAGCTGCTTGCCCAGCGCCGTGAGCCCCGCGGCATCGAGCGCGACGCCCTTGACCACCGTCACGCCCTTGCCTTTGCGTCCCTTGGTCTCGTGCGATACACGCACAATGCCGTCAGTGGCCGGCAGGCGCGCCTTGAGTTCCTTGCAGCGGCACTGCGCCACCGGCGCCCCGCAGCCGGGGCACATGCGTCCGCCCGCCTCGGTGGAATACACCAGGGTGCTGCCGGCCTGATTGCTTTTCGTCGTCGCCATTCGATCCATCTCTTCTCTGTTACCGGGTTTCTCTCTCTGTCTGCTCACATGCCATTCGATTCACTGGGCCTGGCCCCCGCGCTCGTGCACGCCGCCGCCGAAAGCGGCTATGCCGCACCGACCGCCATCCAGGCCGCGGCCATCCCCGCGATTCTGCAGGGCCGCGACGTGCGGGGCTCGGCGCAGACCGGCTCCGGCAAGACCGCCGCATTTTCCCTGCCGCTGCTGCAGCGCCTGGGCGCCGAGCGAGCGCAGGGCGCCTCGCGCCGCGTGCGCGCCCTGGTGCTGGTGCCCACGCGCGAACTCGCGGCCCAGGTCGGCGAGACCCTGCGCAGCCTCGCGCAGCACCTGCCCGAACGGCTGAAGATCGTCGTCGCCTTCGGCGGCGTGTCGATCAACCCGCAGATGATGAGCCTGCGCGGCGGCGCCGACATCGTCGTCGCCACCCCCGGCCGGCTGCTCGACCTGGCCGACCACAACGCGCTGCGGCTCGACGCCGTCGCCACGCTGGTGCTCGACGAGGCCGACCGCCTGTTCGACCTCGGCTTCGCCGAAGAGCTGGGCCGCATCCTCGCGATGCTGCCGAAGCAGCGCCAGAACCTGCTGTTCTCCGCCACCTTCCCGCCTGCCATCCAGGCGCTGGCCGACGCCACGCTGCGCGACCCCGCCGTCATCGACGTGCAGGGCGAGCCCGGCACCGAGCCCAACATCGTGCAGCGCGTGATCGAGGTCGACGCCGCGCGCCGCACGCAGCTGCTGCGGCACCTGCTCAAGCAGCACGAAGGCGAGTGGGACCGGGTGCTGGTCTTCGTCGCCACGCAGCATGCCGCGCAGACCGTGGCCGAGAAGCTCTACAAGAACGGCATCTACGCCGTGCCCTTCCACGGCGACATCGCGCAGGGCACGCGAACCGACATCCTGGCGCAGTTCAAGCAGAGCCGCTGGGACGTGGTCATCGCCACCGACCTGGCCGCGCGCGGCATCGACATCGCGCAGCTGCCGGTGGTCATCAACTACGACCTGCCGCGCTCGCCGACCGACTACATCCACCGCATCGGCAGAACCGGCCGCGCGGGCGAGAGCGGCCTGGCGATCAGCTTCGTGAGCGCGGCGAGCGAGGCGCACTTCCGCCTCATCGAGAAGCGCCAGGGCCTGAGCCTGCCGCGCGAGCAGGTCGAGGGCTTCGAGCCGACGGAGGTGGCGCCGCCGGTGGTCGACGCCTCGGGCACGGGCGGCATCAAGGGCAAGCGGCCGAGCAAGAAGGACAAGCTGCGCGCGGCGGCCGCGAAAGCCGCGGCACGCGACACTGCCGGCGGCAAGAGCGAAGGCTGAACAGAGAGGATGCAGCAGGGGCCCTACCAGCCCAGCTGCCTCGCCGCCAGCTCCTTCATGACGTCCTCGGCACCCCCGCCGATCATCATCACCTTCACCTCGCGGTAGATGCGCTCGCTGACCGTGCCGCGCATGAAGCCCATGCCGCCCAGGATCTGCACCGCCTGGTCGGCGCAGAACTGCATGGTCTGCGTGGCGTGGTTCTTCAGCAGGCAGATCTGCGCCACCCATTCGGGGGCGTTGAAGCGCCCGGCGGCCTCCAGCGCATCGCCCTCGGCCGACACCGCCTCGATCCAGGCCTCGGTGGAGGCGATGCGCATCTGCATGTCGACCAGCTTGTGGCGTACCGCCTGATGTTCGATGAGCGCGGCACCGAAAGCCCTGCGTTCGCGCGCCCAGGCCAGCGCCTCGTCGAGGCAGGCCTGCGCGAAGCCCAGCGCGCCCGCCGCGAGGCCGATGCGCTCGCCGTTGAAGTTGCCCATGACCATGCGGAAGCCTTCGCCCTCGTTCCCAAGAAGGTAGCGCGCGGGCACGTGCACGTCGTCGAAGTGCAGCGTGGCGGTGTCGGAGCACAGCCAGCCCATCTTCGACAGGCGCGTGCGCGAGAGGCCCGGTGCATCGCCCGGCACCAGCAGCATCGAGATGCCGCCCGCGCCGCGTCCTTCGCCGGTGCGGGCCGCCACGGTGATCCAGTCGGCGCGCATGCCCGAGGTGATGAAAGTCTTCTCGCCGTTCACCACGTAGTGGTCGCCATCGCCGTCCGGGACTCGCCGAGCCGTGGTGCGCAGCGCGGCCACGTCGGAGCCGCCGCCGGGCTCGGTGATGGCCAGCGCCGCGATCTTCTCGCCGCGCAGCACCGGCGGCACCACTTCCTGGCGCACCGCTTCGCTGCCGTGCAGCACCACCGGCGGCAGGCCGATGTTGTGCGAGAACAGGCTCGCGAGCACGCCGCCGCTCCTGCCGTGGCGCGCGAGCGCGACCCATGCCGGCAGCTTGAGCGCATACGAGGCGGGCGTGCCACCCAGCGCTTCGGGGTAGCCCAGCCCGAGCAGGCCCAGTTCGGCGGCGCGCGCGTACAGCGCACGCGGAAACTCGCCCGCGTCGTCCCACGCCTGCACGTTCGGTGCGATCTCGTTGTCGGCGAAGCGCCGCACGGTGTCGGCGAGCGCCGCGCGGTCGGCCTGCAGTTCGGCGTCCATGCCGTGTTCAGCCGCGCGGCGGCCGCTTGGCGATGCCCATGGTCTTCGCGAGGATGCCCAACATCACCTCGTCCGCGCCGCCGCCGATGGAGCCCAGCCGGCCGTCGCGGTACAGCCGCGACACGCGGTTCTCCAGCGTGAAGCCCATGCCGCCCCAGAACTGCAGGCAGGTGTCGGCCACCTGCCGCGTGAGCCGGCCGGTCTTGAGCTTGGCCATCGACGCGAGTTCGAGCACGTCCTGGCCCTGCACATGCAGGTCGCAGGCGCGGTAGGTGAGCGCGCGCAGCGCCTCCACCTCGGTCTTGAGTTCGGCCAGCTTGAACTGCACCCACTGCTGGTCGGCCAGCGTGGCGCCGAACATGCTGCGCTGCTGCGCCCATTCGATGGTCTGCGCGATGCAGTCTTCCATCGGCTCCAGCGAACTCGCCGCCGCCCACAGCCGCTCTTCCTGGAACTGCTGCATCTGGTAGACGAAGCCCTGGCCTTCCTCGCCCACACGGTAGCGCTGCGGCACGCGCACGTTGTCGAAGTAGATGAGCCCGGTGTCGCTCGAATTCATGCCGATCTTGCGGATCTTCTTCGCCTTCTCGATGCCGGGGCTGTCCATCGGCACCATCACGAGCGACTTGTTGCGGTGCACCGGCCCGTCGCTGGTGTTGACCAGCATGCACATCCAGTCTGCCTGCAGGCTGTTGGTGATCCACATCTTCTGGCCGCTGATGAGGTAGTCGCCGCCGTCCTTGCGCGCATGGCTCTTCAGGCCCGCCACGTCGCTGCCAGCGCCGGGCTCGCTCACGCCGATGCAGCCGACCATGTCTCCCGCGATGGCCGGCGCCAGGAACTCGCGGCGCAGTTCGTCGCTGCCGAAGCGCGCGAGCGCCGGCGTGCACATGTCGGTCTGCACGCCGATGGCCATCGGCACGCCGCCGCAGCTGATGTGGCCCAGCGCCTCCGCCATGGCCATCGCATACGAATAGTCGAGCCCGCCGCCGCCGAAGGCCTCGGGCTTGTTCAGGCCCAGCAGGCCCAGGTTGCCGAGCTTCTTGAAGACTTCGTGCGCGGGAAAGATCTCGGCTTCTTCCCATTCGTCCACGCGCGGGTTGATTTCTTCGTCGATGAAGCGGCGCAGCGTTTTCTGGATCTCTAGGTGTTCGTGCGTGTACTGCATGAGGTGTGTCTCCGGTCTTTCGTTCTTCACTTGTCCTGGAACACGCGCGGCGTCTGCGCGAGGTGGAATCCGTCGTAGGGCTTCACCGCGGGGCGCTGCCGGGCCTGCGCGTCCGGCAGCGCCATCGGCCAGCCCATGCGCACCTGCGGCCGCGCGCCGTCCACGCGCAGCACGCTGCCGCTGATGAAGCTGGCCGCGGGGCTCAGCAGGAACGCGATGGCGGCGGAGGTCTCGGCCTCGGTGCCGAAGCGGCCCGCGGGCACGGTCTTGCGCATGGCGCGCAGCATGTCGCCGGCCTCGGGCGGGTAGTGGTCCATGCCGCTGGAGGCGATATAGCCCGGCGCCACCGCGTTCACGCGCACGCCGTTCGCGGCCCATTCGAGCGCGGCGGTCTCGGTGAAGCTCACCATGCCCGCGCGCGCCGCGCCGCTGTGGCCCATGTTGGGCATCGACCCCCATATGTCGGCCACGATGTTGACGATGGCGCCGCCGTGCGAGCGCATGCTCTGCACGAAGCACTCGCGCGCGACAAGGAAGCCGCCCGTGAGGTTGGTGTGGATCACCGCTTCCCAGCCCTTGGCCGAGATGTCCGCCAGCGGCGTGATGTATTGGCCGCCCGCGTTGTTCACCAGCCCGTCGATGCGGCCGTGCGCCGCGACGATGGCGCGCACGGCGTCGCGCACCGCGTCTTCGTGCCGGATGTCGAAGGCCTGCGTCGCGGCCTTGCCGCCGGCGGACTCGATCTCGGCCTTCACCGCTTCCAGCTTCTCGGGCTTGCGGCCGACCAGCACGACCTGCGCGCCGAGCGATGCGAGTTCGTGCGCGGTGCACCGGCCGATGCCCGAGCCGCCGCCCGTCACCACGATGACCTGCCCGCCGAACAGGCCGGGCGTGAAGATGGAGCGGTAGCTCGCAGGGGAGGCGTTCATTCGAAATGCTTTCTTGAAACTGCGCAAAGGGCTGCGGCCGGTTTATTCGTCAGGCGTCGGCGATCTCCGCCACCACGTGGCGGGCCGCGACCTGCGCGCCCACCGCCACGTGCAGCGCGGCGACGCGGCCGGCGCGCGGGGCGCAATGCACATGCTCCATCTTCATGGCCTCCAGCGTGACGAGCGGCTGCCCGGCGGCGACGGTGTCGCCTTCGGCCGCGAGCAGCGCGATGACGCGGCCGTTCATCGATGCGCGCAGCAGGCCGTCGCCGTCCGCCGCATCGGCGCGTGCGACGGCGGCATGCGTGAGGTCGTCGAGCTGGAAGGCCCGGCCGCGGAAATGGAAGCTCACGCGGCCCGCGTCGCGCACGACGAAGGCCTGCTCCGAGAGCCCGCCGCAAGAGAAGCGCAGCGTGCCGTCGCCGGGCAGCGCGAGCAACGCGACCTGTGCCGGCGCGGATTCGTCGAGCGCGATGTCGAAGCGGCCCGCGCCGCACGGCATCACGCGGGCGGCGTGCACCACGCCGTCGAGCGAAAAGCGCAGCGCGTTCGGCAGCGTGTGCGCGAGCGATGAGGGCCAGCCGCGCTCGCCCAGTTGCAGCAGCAATGCGGCGAGCAAGGCGGCCTGCGTGTCGGCGGCCTCATCGGACGCGAGCAGCGAATCGAGGTGATCGGCAATGAAGGCGGTCGTCGCGCCGCCGCCGGCGAACACCTCGTGCGAAAGCGCGCGCTGCAGCAACTGCTGGTTGGTCGCGACGCCCAGCGCCACGGTGTCGGCCAGGCCGGCGATCAGCTTGCGGCGGGCTTCGTCGCGCGTGCGGCCGTGCGCCACGAGCTTGGCGACCATCGAGTCGTAGAACGGCGGCACCGCCGCGCCGTCGCGCAGCGCATGTTCGGTGCGAAGCGCCGGCGAAGGCCGCCATGCGGCGAGCGTGCCGCTCTGCGGCACGAAGCCCTGCAACGGGTCTTCGGCGCACAGCCGCACTTCGATGGCATTGCCGGCGATGCGCACGTCCTGCTGCGCGAGCGGCAGGGGCTCGCCGGCCGCCACGCGCAGTTGCAGCTCGACCAGGTCCAGGCCCGTCACCGCCTCGGTCACCGGGTGCTCCACCTGCAGGCGCGTGTTCATTTCCATGAACCAATACTGGCCGTCGGCGTCGAGCAGGAATTCGAGCGTGCCCGCGCCTTCGTAGGCGATGGCCTTGGCGGCGGCGACGGCGGTCGCGCCCATGCGCTGGCGCAGCGCCTCGGACACGGCGGGCGAGGGCGCTTCCTCGATCACCTTCTGGTGCCGCCGCTGCACCGAGCAGTCGCGCTCGCCGAGGTGGATCGCGTTGCCGTGCCGGTCGGCGAACACCTGGA
The DNA here is from genome assembly GCF_003019815.1 of Variovorax sp. PMC12. NCBI lineage: Bacteria > Pseudomonadati > Pseudomonadota > Betaproteobacteria > Burkholderiales > Comamonadaceae > Variovorax > Variovorax sp. PMC12. The sequence continues at coordinate 3,707,857 of NZ_CP027773.1, read as the reverse complement.
TCTCGATGTGGCGCGGCGCGACGATGGCGCGCTCCAGGATCACCGTCGCGTCGCCGAAGGCGTTGAGCGCCTCAGACTGCGCACTCTGCAGCGCATCGGCGAAGCCTTCGGCAGAAGCGACCAGCCGCATGCCGCGTCCGCCGCCGCCCGCCGTCGCCTTGATCATCACGGGCCAGCCGATGCGCGCGGCTTCCGCCGCGAGCCTGGCGGCGCCCTGGTCTTCGCCCTGGTAGCCCGGAATGCACGGCACGCCCGCCGCCTGCATCAGCCGCTTGGCACCGGCCTTGTCACCCATCGCGCGAATGGCTTCCGGAGAAGGCCCGATGAACACCAGCCCGGCGTCGCGGCAGGCCTGCGCGAACGCGGCGTTCTCCGCCAGGAAGCCGTAGCCCGGGTGCACCGCATCGGCGCCGCTCGTGCGTGCCGCATCGATGATGGCGGCGATGTTCAGGTAGCTCTGCGCGGGCAGCGATTCACCGATCCACACCGCCTCGTCGGCCTGCCGCACGTGCTCGGCGTCGGCATCCGCGGTGGAGTAAACGGCGACGGTGCGCCGGCCCATGGCACGCGCGCTGCGCATCACGCGAACCGCGATCTCGCCGCGGTTCGCGATAAGGATCTTCTGGAAGTTCGTGCTCATGGCCGGGCCACCGAAAACTGCATGGGTTGCGGCACGCGCGCATCGGCGTCGCGGCATACCGAGAGAACCTCGGCCAGCACCGCGCGGGTGTCGCGCGGGTCGATCACGCCGTCGTCCAGCAGCAGCGCGCTGGTGGTGAAGACGCTCATCTGCCGGTCGAAGCGCTCGACGACCTGCTGCTGCATCGCGTCGATCTTCGCCTGGTCCACGGCGCCCTTGCGCGCCATGCCTGCTTCCATGACGATGGCCATGGTCTTCGCGGCCTGCTCGCCGCCCATCACCGCGGTGCGCGCGTTGGGCCAGCTGAAGCAGAAGCGCGGCGCGAAGCCCCGTCCGCACATGCCGTAGTTGCCCGCGCCGTAGGAGGCGCCGCAGTGCAGCGTGATCTGAGGCACGCTGGCGTTGGTCACGGCCTGGATCATCTTGGCGCCGTGCTTGATGATGCCGGCCTCCTCATGTGCGCGGCCCACCATGTAGCCGGTGATGTTCTGCAGGTAGACGATGGGCGTGCGCGACTGGCAGCAGGCCTGGATGAAGTGCGTGGCCTTGGTCGCGCCGTCGGAGTCGATCGGACCGTTGTTGGTGATGATGCCGACCGCATGCCCTTCCAGCCGGATGTGGCCGCAGACGGTGGCGCTGCCGTAGTGCTCGCTGAACTCCAGGAACTCCGAGCCGTCGGCAATGCGCGCGATGACCTCGCGCATGTCCACCGGCCGCCGGCCGTCGCTGGGCATGATGCCCAGCAGGTCTTCGGCGTCGTAGCGCGGCGGCGCGAACCGGCGCGGCGCTTCGTGGCGCGCCCAGTCGATGCCGCCGAGGATCGAGCGCGCGATGCGGATGGCGTCGCGGTCGTCTTCGGCCAGGTAGTCGCCCAGGCCCGAGATGTGGGTGTGCATCACGGCGCCGCCCAGTTCTTCCTCGGTGGCGATCTCGCCTGTGGCGGCCTTCAGCAGCGGCGGGCCCGCCAGGAAGGCGCGGGTGCGGTCGCGCACCATCACGATGTAGTCGGACAGGCCGGTCTGGTAGGCGCCGCCGGCGGTCGAGGAGCCGTGCGTCACCGTCACCACCGGCAGCCCGGCGGCCGAGAGCCGCGCGAGGTTGCGGAAGATGTTGCCGCCGCGCACGAAGTCCTGCACGCGGTACTGCATCAGGTTGGCGCCGGCGCTTTCCACCAGCTGCACATAGGGCAGCTTGTTCTCCAGCGCGATCTCCTGCACGCGCAGCTGCTTGTCCAGGCCCATGGGCTGCAGCGCGCCGGCGTCGATGCCCGAGTCGGAGGCGTTGACCATGCAGCGCACGCCCGACACCTGGCCGATGCCCGACAGCAGCCCGCCGCCGGGCACGCTCTTCGACAGGTCGGGGTTGTCGTGGCCCAGTCCCGCGAGCGTGGCCAGCGGCAGGAAGGGCGCGCCGGTGTCCAGCAGCAGCGCAAGGCGTTCGCGCGGCAGCAGCTGCCCGCGCCTGGCGAAGCGCTCGGCCGACGCGCCCGACGCCGCTGCGGCGCGGGCCTCGTGCGCGCGCACCTGGTCGAGCAGCGCGAGCGTGCCGGTGCGGTTGGCCTGGAAGGTGTCGCTGGCCGCGTGCAGCCGGGATTCGATGACGGGCATGAGAGTCTGTGCGGATCGTGTGTTTTCGTTCTGCACGGACTGTAGAAGCGGGCCCTCGCGCCCGCTTGCGCCAACTAGCTGGTTGGCCGGCGCGCGTCAGTTCAGGCGTGCGCGCCGCCCGGTGGCGACCGGCGTGTCGAGGCTGCTTCCGGTGACCACCCAGTAGATGAAGATCAGCACCGCGCCGGCCGTGCCGAACACGATGAGGCCCATGGAGCTGCCGCCGATGGCCAGTGCGTCGGCGGGTGCGCTCGCGGTGCAGATCATGCTGGCCGCGCTCATGCCCACGTAGTGCATGGTGCACACCGCCGCGCCCATCACCGCCGCGGCCGCGACCTGGTGCGTGAACCTGCGCAGGTTGAACGCCAGCCACAGCGCGGCGGCGGCGGCGGTGACGGCGATGAGCGCCGACAGCGCCACCGTCGCGATGTCGAAGGAAATCGATGCGCGCATGTTCATGGCGTACATGCCCATGTAGTGCATCACGCACACGCCGAGCCCGGCCAGCAGGCTGCCCGCCAGCCAGCCCGAGCGGCTGAAGTGGCGCCGTCCGCCGGCCATGTAGAGCGCGATGCCCGAGATCAGGATGGCCGCCACCAGCGACACCACCGTGAGCGGCATGTTGTAGGAGACGGGCACCGGCAGCCGGTACGCCAGCATGCCGATGAAGTGCATCGACCAGATGCCGATGCCGCCCAGCGCCACGGCGGCGCAGGCCACGACCGCGAGGTTGGGCTTGCCGTCGGGACCGATCATGCGCCGCGCGCAGATCAGCGCCACCAGCGAGCCGGCGAAGGAGATGAGGAAGGAGAGGGCGACCATGCCCGGTGTGTATTCGGGCGAGAGCAATTGGCCTACGACAAGCGGAGTCATGCAGTTCCCTTTCAAGAAGAAAACGCCTCGCAGACTCCCGACAACCGGATGCGATCGGGACGCCGTTGGGACGTCCCGATCAGTTTGTAATGATTGTTTTAAAAAGTAAACAGGGAAATTACACCTTCTGTTACCTACCTTGCGGCACGGATTCGATAGATCGCGTTGTTGCGGTCTGCCGCCATGTAAACAGTGCCGTCGGCGCCCACGGCAACGCCCGTCACCACATAGGGCGGCGGCAGGCCCGGGCCGGGTGCCAAGCCGATCGGCAGGTTGTCCGCGACGGTGCGCCGGCTGCCGTCGGCCGGGTCGATCTCGACCAGCCGGCGCGCCGCGCTCTCGGCCACGATGAAGCTGCCCCAGGGGGTCTGCGCCAGGCCCTCGGGCAGCGCCAGCCCGTCCGCCACCGTGCGCAGCGGCGCGCTGGCGTCCAGCGGAATGCGCAGCAGCTTGCCGGCCGCCTCGGTCACGTAGAGCGCGCCGTCCTGGCCCAGCACCATCTGCACCGGGCCGCTCAGGCCGCTGGCAAGCACTGACTTCTCGGCAAACTTCGGCCCGCTGGCGTGGGTGATGGCGCCGGTGGCGATCTCGGCGTAGATCACGCTGCCGTCCGGCATGGGAATTGCGTCGAACGGCGCCTTCAGGCCGTGGATCACTTCCACTGTCTTGAGCGTGCGGCGGTCCACCAGCTGCACCGAGCCGGTGAACCACGAACTCAGCGCGAACAGCTTCGGCGACAGGCCGACCGCGAACGGGTAGTCGAGCTCCGGGTCGCGCTGCATGCGGAACACGTCTTGCACCTCGCCCGTGCGCACGTCGACCCGGCGGAAGCCGAAGACGTCGGCCACCCAGAGGTCGTTGCCATCGATCTTCATGCCCGCCGGCACCGCCACCTTGCCGCTGGTGAGCGTGCGCAGCGCGCCGGTGGCGGGGTCGAAGGCCTGGATCTCGTTGTTGGCCATGTTCGACACGTAGATCGTGCCGTCCGATGCGATGGCCAGGTTGTCGAGCGAAGGCCGCAGCTGTTTGGCCACGGTCTTGCGCCCGCTGGCCAGCTCCACCCGCACCAGCTCGCCGCTGCGCGCGTCCACCACCCAGAGGTTTCCCTTGCCGTCGAGGTTGGCGGCGGCCGGCACCTGGAAGCCGTCCGCGATCACCGCCATGCGGCCGTCGGCCGGGTCGATCTTCACGACCTGGCCCTTGAACCACAGCGGCCCGTAGAGCATGCCGTCGGGGCCGACCTCGAAGCCGTTGAAGCCGCCCATGTCCTTCTTGATGAGCCGGGGCGGCTTCTGGCCCGCGCGGTCGATTTCCCACAGCGCGTCGCCCAGGAACACCTGCGAGGCGTAGAGCTTGCCGTTGCGGCGGTCGAAGTCCAGCGAGTTGAGGCCGGGCAGGTCCCTGGCCAGCACGCGCAGCGGTGCGCCGTCGTGCTCGCGGTAGCGCAGCTTGCCCATGAGGTAGTTGGTCCACGCCAGTTCGCCGTTCGGGCCGACGGCGATGTCGTCGGCCTGGCCTTCGGGCGCGTCGATGAGCACCTTGGCGGCGCCGGTGGCGCGGTCGACCTCCCACAGCGTGTTGCCCAGCACGGAGCCCGCGAGCAGCCGGCCCTTGGCGTCGATCGCCAGGCCGTGCACGCCCGCGAACGATGACGGCGCGACCAGCACCTCTGGCGCGGCCCAGGCGGCGGGGCGCGTGGGCGGCGTCGCAGGCGGAGGCAGCGCGGGCGAGGCGGCCGGCGGCGCCGACGAGGGCGGCGCGGAGGCCGGCGGCATCACCGTGCCGCAGGCGGCCAGCAGTGCAAGGGGTGCGGCCAGCCAGGCGGCGCGAAGGTATCTGCGGTGCATGGGTTCTTCTCCTCTTCTGTTTCTGTATTCGCGAAACAGTCTAGGAGCCGAACGTGTCCACGGCGTCGCGCCAGGGACAGGATGCGGACTTTCGTTTGCTGTGGATTACCCGCGGGCTTCAGCCGCCATTCAGCCGCGGCCTAGCCGCGCAGCAGCTGCGTGACGGTGTGGATCAGCAGCCCCACCAGCCCGCCCACCAGCGTGCCGTTGATGCGGATGAACTGCAGGTCGCGCCCGATGTGGCGCTCCAGTTCCACCGTCATCTCCTGCGCGTTCCACTCGCCCACGCGCTGCTCGATGTAGCGGCGGATGTCCTCGCGGTAGCGCTCGATGGCCAGCGGCGCGGCGGCCTCGATCTGCTCGTTGATCCAGCGGCGGATGGCTTCGTCGCCCTGCAGCCGGGTGCCCAGCGCACCCGCCATCGAGGCGATGCGCTGGCCGATGGTCGAGTCGCCGCGCCCCAGGTCGTCGTGCAGCCATGCGAGCAGTTCGCCCCAAAGCCCGTGCAGGTAGTCGCCGAGGGCCGGGTGCGCGATGAGTTCGGCGCGGATCTGCTCGCCGCGCTGCTGGAATTCGGGGTCGAGCTTCAGGCGCACCACGAAGTCGTCGACGAAGTGGTCGAAGCGCCGGCGCATCGGGTGGTCGGGCTCGGCCGCCAGTTCGCCGATGGTGTGCGCCACGGCCGCCACGATCTTGCGCGTGGCCAGCTTGGCGGCCACCTGGTCGAGGCCCACGTAGCGCAGCGTCTTGATCTCGCGCGCAATGGCTTCGGTGATGTGCGCCTGCACCTCCTCGCCTTCGAGCAGGCCGGCCACCTGCTGCAACACGTCGTCGAGCAGCGCCTGGTGGCGCCCGCCCGCGGTGAGCGCATCGAGCGCCTGGCCGGTGAGGCGGGAAAGGTCGATTTTCGCGAGGCCGGCGGCGGCGGCGCGGCCCATGAAGTCGCGCACCCGTTCGTCGTCGAATGCGGTGAGCCCGTAGCGCGTGGCGGCCACGCCCCATTCGCCGAGTTTCCGGCCGCTCTCGGGCCGGGCCAGCCAGCCGGCGATGCGGCCGGCCGTGTCGAATTCCCTCAGCTTGCCCAGCACCTGCGCGGTGCTCAGGAAGTTGTCGCAGATGAAACCGGCGAGCTTGGCGCCGATGCGGTCCTTGTTGCTGGGGATGATGGCCGTGTGCGGTATCGGCAGGCCCAGCGGATGGCGGAACAGCGCCACCACCGCGAACCAGTCGGCGATGGCGCCGACCATCGCGGCCTCGGCGAACGCGGCGACGTAGCCCCAGGCGGGGTGCTGCGCATGCAGCACGCTGGCTACCGCATAGAGCACGGCGGCGCCGCACAGCAGGCCCAGTGCCATGCGCTTCATTTGCTGCAGGCCGTTGCTTTGTTCTTTCAATTGAGGGCCGTGTTGGTTTGGTTCGGGGTGTGCGCGCAGGGCGCCGGGTGCTCCCCTCCGCGAATGTCCCCCGTCGGCGTGAGCGCGCCCCGAAAAACGACGGTCCCCACCCGACACACGTCAGCCGATGGCAGGAGAAGAAGCCAGCCGCTCCATGAACAGCTCGCAGCGCGCGAGCTGCTCCAGGCTCACGAACTCGTCCGGCTGGTGCGCCTGCTCGATGCTGCCCGGCCCGCACACCACCGTGGGAATGCCGGCGTTCTTGAACAGGCCCGCCTCGGTGCCGAAAGCCACCAGCGTGGTGCCTTCTTCGCCCGACAGGCGCTGCGCCAGCTTCGTGACCGGGTTGTCCGCCGCGCCCAGGAAACTCGGAATCTCGCAGATCGTCTCGAAGCTGAAGCCCGCGTCGGGCGCCACCTTCTTCATGGCGGGCTCCAGGCTGCCCGCATAGGCCACCACCTTGGCCTGCATCTGCCCGGCGTCGGCTGTGGGCAGGTCGCGGAACTCGTAGCGGAACTCCGCGTCGCGCGGCACCACGTTGTCGGCGATGCCGCCATGGAACTGGCCCACGCTGGCGGTGCTGAAGGGCACGTCGAAGCCCTCGTAGCGCGGTTCGTTGCGCTCGAAGTCCTCCGCCATGTCGCGCACCTTGCCGATCACGCGCGCCGCCATCTCGATGGCGTTGACCGACTTCGGCGTGAGCGACGAGTGCGCCTCCTTGCCGCGCACGCAGCACTTGTAGCGGTACACGCCCTTGTGCGCGATGGCCGGCACCATGCTGGTGGGCTCCCCCACGATGCAGGCCAGCGGCTTGATGCCGGCGTCGCGCATGTCGGCGATCAGTTCCTTCACGCCGAAGCAGCCGATCTCTTCCTCATAGCTGAACGCGAAGTGCACCGCGAAGGGCGAATCGCTTTCGAGGAAGCGATGGGCATTGGCCAGCGCGATGGCGATGAAGCTCTTCATGTCGGCCGAGCCGCGCCCGTAGAGGCGCTCGTTCTGCACGACGGCCGAGAGCGGGTCGACGCTCCAGTCCTGCCCGTCCCAGGGCACCGTGTCGGTATGGCCCGAGACGATGACGCCGGCCGGCTTGCCTTCGCCCAGCGTGGCGAACAGGTTGGCCTTGGTGCGCTCGGCGTTGTAGGTGATGCGGCTTTGCACGCCCAGGGCCTTCAGGTGGCTCTGCGCGAAGTCGATCAGGTCGAGGTTGCTGTTGGCACTGACGGTGTTCATGCGCACCAGGGTCTGGGCCAGCAGGAGGCTTTGGGGGGAAAGCGTGTGGAGCATGCGCCGCATTCTCCCGGAAGTCGGCACGATGCGTGCACGTGGCCATGCCGCCGGGTGCTCGGCGATGATCTGCCACGCTTGTGGTGCATCGATCCGGGGCGTCCCGCCTCCTTTTTTATCCCGAACATTTCCATGAACGCTCACGCAAATCCCGCCACGCCGGCCGAGCTCTCCGCGCGCGACCTCGAACTGCTGCGCATGGCTATCCGCCTGTCGGACGAATCGAAGGCGCGCGGTCGCCATCCCTTCGCCGCGCTGGTGGCCGACGAACACGGCGAGGTCGTCGCCAGCGCCGGCAACAACTCCATGCCGCCCGAGGGCGACCCCACCCAGCACGCCGAGCTGGTGGCCGCCGCGCAGGCCGCGCGGCTGCTCACGCCCGAGCAACTGGCGCGCTGCACGCTGTTCACCAGCGCCGAGCCCTGCTGCATGTGCGCGGGCGCCATCTACTGGACAAACATCGGCCGCGTGGTCTATGCGCTGTCGGAACACACGCTGCTGGGCCTGACCGGCGATCACCCCGAGAACCCGACCTTCTCGCTGCCCTGCCGCGAGGTGTTCGTGCGCGGGCAGCACAAGGTCGAGGTGGTCGGCCCGCTGCTCGAGGACGAGGCGGCCGCACCGCACCGGGGCTTCTGGCATGCCGCGCACTGAGCGGGTGCGCGGGCTGCGTGTATCTACGCGGTGCCCCGGGCGGGCAGACTGTATAGACTGGCATTTTGAGACCTCCACGCCATGAAACTCATCGATTCGCTCGTCACGCAGGCGGCTGGCATCGCCGCCGTGCGACGTGACCTCCACGCCCATCCCGAACTCTGCTTCGAAGAAGTCCGCACCGCCGACGTGGTGGCAGGCAAGCTCACCGAATGGGGCATTCCCATCCACCGGGGGCTCGGCACCACCGGGGTGGTGGGCATCGTCAGGAACGGCACCAGCAGCCGCGCCGTCGGCCTGCGCGCCGACATGGACGCGCTGCCCGTCACCGAGCTCAACACCTTCGCCCACGCCAGCAAGCACCACGGAAAGATGCACGCCTGCGGCCACGACGGCCACACCGCCATGCTGCTGGCGGCCGCGCAGCACCTGGCGAAGAACCGCAACTTCGACGGCACCGTGTACCTGATCTTCCAGCCGGCGGAAGAGGGCGGCGGCGGTGCCCGCGAAATGATCAAGGAAGGGCTGTTCGAGCAGTTCCCCATGGATGCCGTCTTCGGCATGCACAACTGGCCCGGCATGAAGGCCGGCCAGTTCGCGGTGAGCCCCGGGCCGGTGATGGCGTCGGGCAACAAGTTCTTCGTCAACGTGGTCGGCAAGGGCGGCCATGCGGCGCTGCCGCAGACCGGCATCGACCCGGTGCCGATTGCCTGCGAGATCGTGCAGGCCTTCCAGACCATCCTCACGCGCAAGATGAAGCCGACCGATTCGGCCGTGATCTCGGTCACCACCATCCATGCCGGCGAAGCCAACAACGTGATCCCCGACAACTGCGAGCTGTCGGGCACGGTGCGCACCTTCTCGCTGGAGGTGCTGGACCTGATCGAGGCGAAGATGAAGCAGATCGCCGACAACATCTGCGCCGCGCACGACGCCACCTGCGAGTTCCGCTTCGAGCGCTACTACCCGCCCACCGTCAACACCGAGGCCGAGGCCGACTTCGCGCGCCGCGTGATGGGCGGCATCGTCGGGCCCGAGAACGTGCTGAAGCAGGAACCGGCCATGACATCGGAAGACTTCGCCTTCATGCTGCAGGCCAAGCCCGGCGCCTATGCCTTCATCGGCAACGGCGACGGCGCGCACCGCGACGTGCACCACGGCGAAGGCCCGTGCACGCTGCACAACGCGAGCTACGACTTCAACGACGATCTGATTCCGCTGGGCGCCACCTGCTGGGTGCAGATCGCCGAGCAGTTCCTCAGGCCCGGCGCCGCCGCGGAGTGACCGCCCGATGATCGCCATTCCCGAAGCCTTTTCGCCGCGCTACGCGCAGGCGCGCCAGAAGTTCCTGCAGGCCTGCGTGAGCGCCGGCCTCACGGTCGAGCCGCATGCGCATCCGCTCAAGGGGCGCGACGGCGAGGAGCTGTCGATGGACGTGGCGCTCGACGGCAATGCCGATGCCGAGCATCTGCTGATCGTCACCAGCGCCTGCCATGGCGTGGAAGGCCACTGCGGCAGCGGCGTGCAGGTGTTCGCGCTGCACGACGCCGAATGGCGCGAGAAAGCCAAGGCGCAGGGCGTGGCGGTGCTGTACGTGCATGCGCTCAACCCGCACGGCTTTTCGTACGGCCGGCGCGTCACGCACGAGAACGTCGACCTGAACCGCAACTTCATCGACTTCTCGAAGCCGGTGCCGGTCAACGAGCCCTACGCCAAGCTGCACGAACTGCTGCTGCCCGCCACCTGGCCGCCCACGCCGGAGAACCAGGCGGCCGTGGCCAGGTGGATCGAGAAGCACGGCGCCACCGCCTACCAGGCGGCCGTCACCAGCGGCCAGTACCAGTTCGACGACGGCCTGTTCTTCGGCGGCAAGGCGCCGACCTGGAGCAACAAGACCATCCGCGGCGTGCTCAAGCGGCATGCGGGCAAGGCCCGGCGCGTGGCCTGGATCGACCTGCACACGGGCCTGGGCCCGAACGGCCTCGGCGAGCGCATCTTCGCCTGCCGCGACGACAAGGTCGCCTACGCCCGCGCCAATGCGTGGTGGGGCACGCCGGCCGCGCCGGTCACATCGATCTACGACGGGTCGTCGACCTCCGCATTGCTGCGCGGGCTGATGTGGGACGCCATGTATGAAGAGTGCCCGCAGGCCGAGTACACCGGCATCGCGCTCGAGTACGGCACGCTGCCGATCCTGGAAGTGACCGGCGCGCTGCGCGCCGACCACTGGCTGCACAAGCACCCGGAGGCGCCGGCCGACCTGGCGGACAGCATCCGCGCGCGCATGGTGGAAGCTTTCTATACCGACACCGATGCCTGGCGCGGACAGATCGTCAGCCAGGCCCGCCAGGCGATGTTCCAGGCGGTGGACGGCCTCAGGTCCTGACCCGGCCGTCTCCGGTCAGCATCGACAGTTCGACGAACTTCGAGGCCACGTGGTTCTTCGAGGAGAACGACACCTCGAACCCGCCGAACTGCTGGCGGTCGATGCTCTCCAGCCCTGCAATGAGACTCTCGTGCGCAGGCTTGCCCGGCGCCTTGCGCAGGCCCTCGACCAGCACCTTCGCGGCCAGGTAGCCTTCCATGCTCGAGAAGTTGGCGCTCGCGCCGTTGCCGGCCTTGCGCACCGCTTCGGCGAACTCGCGTGCCAGCGCATTGGCCTGGTTGTAGGGCGAGGGCACCACCTGGGTGATCATCACGCCGGCCGCGTCCTTGCCCAGTTCGTCCGCCAGCGCCTGCGTGCCCACGAAGGACATGTTGAAGAAGGTGCCGCCGTAGCCCGCCTTGCGCGCTTCGCGGATGAAGGTCGCGCAGGCCTTGTACGCGCCCACCTGCACCACGGCGTCGGGCCGCGCCGCCACGATCTTCTTCACGGCCTGGGCCACGTCGGCCGAGTTGCGCTCCACGGTGGCCAGTGCGACCGGCTTGAGCTGCTGCTCGCCGAGCGCCAGCGTCACGCCGTCGAGCCCGGCCTTGCCGTAGGCGTCGTTCTGGTAGAAGACCGCGATCTTCTTCAGGCCCAGGTGGGTGAGCTGCTTCACCATGAGCGCCGTCTCGTCGTTGTACGAGGCGCGCAGGTGGAACACGTTCTTCTGGAACGGCTCGCGCAGCGACATCGCGCCGGTGAAGGGGGCCACGAAGGGCACCTTGTCCTTCACCGCCAGCGGCAGCGCCGCCAGGCTGGTGGGCGTGCCGACGTAGCCGAACAGGGCGAACACGTCTTCCTCGATGAACTTCTGCGTGTTGGCGGCGCAGCGGTCGGGCTCGTAGCCGTCGTCGAGGTTCTTGATGACCAGGTTGCGGCGGCCCGGCTGGGCGTTGTACTGGTCCAGGAACAGCTTGGCGCCCTGGTTGAACTGGATGCCCAGTTGGGCGGACGGCCCGCTGAACGGCGCCGACTGGCCCAGCACCAGCGGCGTGTCACCCTGTGCCCGGGCGATGCCGAAGCCGCCCAGCGTGGCGGCCGCGCCGGCGGCCAGCGAAAAATGTCGTCGATTCATCGTCATGTTGAAAACCCGTTCCCGCGCTCTGACTTGCGCACAAATTAGACTTGCCCGATGCCCCACGCACCGGATTCCCTGCTCGAAGAAGCACCCCCGCCCGCCACGTCCACCGTGCTGGGGGCCTGCCCCCATGACTGCCCGGACACCTGCGCGCTCGTCACCACCGTGAAGGACGGCGTGGCCGTGAAGCTGCAGGGCAATGCCGCGCATTCGCATACCGGCGGCGTGCTGTGCACCAAGGTGTCGCGCTACATCGAGCGCAACGACCACGCCGAGCGGCTGGTCCAGCCGCTCAAGCGCGTCGGACCCAAGGGCAGCGGGCAGTTCGAGCCGGTGAGCTGGGAGGCCGCGCTGGACGACATCGCCGCGCATCTTCGAGTATTACAGGGAAAACCCGAGGGTATTGTCCCCTACAGCTATGCGGGCACCATGGGCCTGGTGCAGGGCGAGTCGATGGACCGGCGCTTCTTCCACAAGCTGGGCGCCACCCTGCTGGACCGCACCATCTGCTCCATGGCCGGCGGCGAGGCCATGGTCTACACGCTGGGCGCCAAGGTCGGCATGCGCATCGAGTTCTTCGCCGAGGCCAGGCTCATATTGATATGGGGCAGCAACTCCATCGCCAGCAACCTGCATTTCTGGCGCCACGCCCAGGCCGCCAAGCGCGCCGGCGCCCGGCTGGTGTGCATCGACCCGCGCAAGACCGAAACCGCCGACAAGTGCGACGAGCACATCGCGCTGCTGCCAGGCACCGATGCCGCGCTGGCGCTGGCCCTCATGCACGAGCTGATCGTGCACGACTGGCTCGACCACGACTACATCGCCAGCCACACGCTGGGCTGGGAGCAGCTGCGCGAACGCGCGCTGCAGTGGCCGCCCTCGCGCGCGGCCGAAGTCTGCGGCATTCCCGAAGAACAGATCGTCTCGCTGGCCAGGGCCTACGGCACCACCAAGCCGGCCGCGATCCGCCTGAACTACGGCATGCAGCGCGTGCGCGGCGGCGGCAACGCGGCCCGTGCCATCGCCTGCCTGCCGGCGCTGGTGGGCGCCTGGCGCGACCGCGCGGGCGGCCTGCTGCTGAGCAGCTCGGGCCATTACCCGGTCGACCGCGCCGCGCTGCAGCGCCCCGACCTGCTGGCCGGGCGCAAGCCGCGCACCATCAACATGAGCACCATCGGCGATGCGCTGCTGGACACCGCCAACTCGGTGAAGGCCATCGTGGTCTACAACAGCAACCCGGTGGCGGTGGCGCCCGAATCGGCCAAGGTGGCGGCGGGCTTCGCGCGCGAAGACCTCTTCACCGTGGTGCTGGAGCAGTTCCGCACCGACACCGCCGACTACGCCGACTACCTGCTGCCCGCCACCACGCAGCTGGAGCACTGGGACATCCACTGCAGCTACGGCCACACCGACGTGCTGCTGAACCGCCCGGCCGTGGCGCCGCGCGGCGAAGCCCGCAGCAACGCCTGGGTGTTCCGCGAACTGGCAAAACGCATGGGCTTCACCGAACCCTGCTTTTCAGATTCCGACGAGACGCTGTGCCGCACCGCCTTCGCGGAGAACGCAATCGACTTCCCGCAGCTGCTGGCGCAAGGCTTCACCAGCCTGAAGCTGCCGGAAGCGCCGTTTGCCGAGGGCAAGTTCCCCACGCCGTCGGGCCGCTGCGAATTCTTCAGCGCGCGGCTGGAGGCCATGGGCATGAACGGCCTGCCCGACCACGTGCCCAACTGGGAGCCGGCCGGCAGCTCGACCGAGTTCCCGCTGGCCATGATCTCGCCGCCGGCGCGCAACTTCCTCAATTCGACTTTCGTGAACGTGACGAGCCTGCGCGCCATCGAGGTCGAGCCGCTGCTGGAGATCCACGAGGCCGACGCCGCCGCGCGCGGCATCGAGGACGGCGCGCTGGTGCGCGTGTTCAACAAGCGCGGAGAGCACCGCTGCCGCGCCGAAGTCTCGCGCCGCGCACGCCAGGGCGTGGTGCACGGCATGGGCATCTGGTGGCGCAAGTTCGGCATGGACGGCACCAACGTCAACGAGCTCACCAGCCAGCGCCTGACCGACATCGGCCGCGGCCCGACCTTCTACGACTGCCTCGTCGAGGTCGAGAAGGCGTGAAGCTGCTTGGGGCGCTCGCGCTGGCAGGCTCGGTGTTCCTCACCGGCTGTGCCGACCTCGGCTACTACTGGCAGTCGGCCAGCGGCCACATCGGCATCATGCGGGCCGCCAAGCCCGTGCCCGAGTGGCTGGCCGATCCGGCGGTGTCCGCGGCGCTGAAAGCCAAGCTCGAGCTCACGCAGCGCATCCGGCGCTTCGCTTCTTCCGAACTCGGCCTGCCCGACAACCCCAGCTACAAGTCGTACGCCGACCTGCACCGCGCCGCCGCCGTGTGGAACGTGGTGGCCGCGCCGCCGTATTCGCTCACGCTCAAGAGCTGGTGCTTCCCGGTGGCGGGCTGCGTGGGCTATCGCGGCTACTACGACGAAGCCTCGGCCAAGGCCGAAGCCGAGGCGCAGAAGAAAGAAGGCATGGAGGTGGCCGTCTACCCCGTGCCCGCGTACTCCACGCTCGGCTGGATGAACTGGGCCGGCGGCGATCCGCTGCTGTCCACCTTCATCGGCTATCCGGAGGGCGAGCTGGCGCGCATCGTGTTCCACGAGCTGGCGCACCAGGTGCTCTACGTGCCGGGGGACACGGTGTTCAACGAGTCTTACGCCACCGCGGTCGAGCGCATCGGCGGCGCGCTGTGGCTGCAGCGCGAGGCCGGCGAGCCGGCCCGCCGCGAATACGCGCAGTTCGACAGGCAGCGCCAGGACTTTCGCGCGCTTGCGCTCGACACCCGCCGCGCGCTCACGAAGGTCTACGAGTCGCCCGAAGCCAAGGCCAAGGACTGGTCCAAGGTAGAGACCATGAAGCAGGCCGCCATGGCCGACTTCCGCGAACGCTACGCCAGCCTGAAGGCCGGCTGGAGCGGCCCGCGCCAGAACGCCTACGACGCCTGGGTGGCGCGCGCCAACAACGCGGCCTTCGGCGCGCAGGGCGCCTACGACGACCTGGTGCCGAGCTTCGAGCAACTCTTCGAGCGCGAAGGCCGCGACTGGCCGCGCTTCTACACTGAGGTCAAGCGCATCGCCGCGCTGCCGACCGAGCAGGCGCGCCGCGCCGCGCTGCAGGCGGCCAGCGGCGTGCTGCAGACCCATTCCAGCCCCCAAGACAAGAAGGAAGATCCCGGTGCCTGACATCCATATCGAACGCAACCACGCGCTTGGCATTGCCGGCGCACGCGAAGTCGCGCGCCAGTGGGTGAAGCAGGCTCAGGAGGAATTCGGCCTCGAATGCGCCTACACCGAAGGCAAGGACCGCGACGTGGCGCAGTTCACCCGCGCCGGCATCGACGGCACGGTCGAGGTCACGGCCGACACCTTCACGCTCGACGCGACGCTGGGCTTCCTGTTCAGCAGCTTCAGCGAGGTCATCGAGCAGAAGATCACGCGCAACCTCGACGCGCTGCTCGGCGCGCCCGGCGGCGGCGGTACCCGGCTGGCCTGAGCGGTCCGGGGCATGACCGCGACGACGAACGCCTCCTCTACGCATGCCGGCGGTCCGCTGGCCGGCCTCAAGGTCATCGAACTGGGCCAGCTGATCGCGGGGCCGTTCGCGGCGCGCACGCTGGCGGACTTCGGCGCCGAGGTCGTCAAGATCGAGCCGCCCGGCACGGGCGATCCGCTGCGCAGCTGGCGGCTCTTGAAGGACGGCACCTCGGTCTGGTGGCAGGTGCAGTCGCGCAACAAGCGCTCGCTGGCGCTCGACCTGCGCGAGCCCGAGGCGCAGGCCGTGGTGCGCAAGCTCGCGGCCGAGGCCGACGTGCTGATCGAGAACTTCCGCCCCGGCGCCATGGAAGGCTGGGGCCTCGGCCCCGACGAGCTGCTGGCCGCCAACCCCGCCCTCGTCATGCTGCGCATCAGCGGCTACGGCCAGACCGGGCCGTACCGCGATCGGCCGGGCTTCGGCGTGGTGGCCGAGGCCATGGGCGGGTTGCGCCACCTCACCGGCGAACCGGGCCGCGTGCCGGTGCGCGTGGGCGTGTCGATCGGCGACACGCTGGCTTCGCTGCACGGCGTGATCGGCGTGCTGCTGGCCATGCAGCACCGGCATGCGACAGTGAGCGCCGAATACCCCAGGGGCCGCGGCCAGGCGATCGACGTGGCGCTCTACGAGGCGGTGTTCAACTGCATGGAAAGCCTGCTGCCCGAGTACGACGCCTTCGGCGCGGTTCGCGAGGCGGCCGGCAGCGCCTTGCCGGGCATCGCGCCGACCAACGCCTACCGCTGCGCGGACGGCGGCTACGCCATCGTCGCGGGCAACGGCGACAGCATCTTCCGCAGGCTCATGGAATGCATCGGCCGGCCCGACCTGGCCGCCGACCCGGCATTGGCCGGCAACGCCGGGCGCGTGGCGCAGGTCGGGATGCTGGACGCCGCCATCGGCGACTGGACCGCGCGGCATACGGTGGAAGAGGTGCTGGCCGCGCTCGACGCGGCGCACGTGCCGGCAGGGCGCATCTACACCATCGCCGACATCGCGGTCGACCCGCACTACGCGGCGCGCGGCATGCTGCAGCAGGTGCGAATGAGCGACGGCAGCCAGCTGGCCGTGCCGGGCTTCGTGCCCAAGCTGTCGCTCACGCCGGCCAGCCACCGCCACAACGCACCGGCAGTGGGGGCGGACACCGATGCGGTGCTGAAGGAAATCGGGCTGAGCGAGGAGCAGATCGCCGCGCTGCGTGCGCGCGGGATCGTGGGGTAGAGCCGGCGGTTGGCTGGTCAGCCGCGCAGCGACTCGATCAGGTCGATGTACTTCTGCTTGGCTTCGTCGGCGCTCGCGCCTTTCTGCGCAGTCCAGGCGTCCCATTTGGCGCGCGCGACGATGTCGCTGAAGCTCGGCTTCTTGGCGGTGTTGTCGCCTTCGGTGGCCTGCTTGAACAGGCCGTAGATCTTCAGCAGCGTCGGGTTGTCGGGGCGCTCGGCGAGCAGCTTGGAGTTGGCCTGGGCGGCTTCGAATTGGGCGTTGAGGTCGGACATGGGCTTGGTCGAATTGAAAAGCTGAAAACGCGCATCTTAAATCGCGTGGTACTTGAAAGTACCGGGGTCAGTCGCGCAGCCCCGCGCGCGCCAGTTCCACGTCCAGCCGCTCCCGGGCGTCGGCCGGATTCAGCGCGGCGGCCTTCTCGAACCACTGCGTGGCCTCGCGCATGCGCGACTCGCCGTGCAGCATCACCAGCGCGCGGGCGTATTCCATCATTCCGGCCGCGGAATCGGGGTTGAGCGCCAGGCCGCGTTCGAACAGCTCGATCGAGGCCTCGGCCCGCACGCCGTAGGTCATGCGTCCGACCAGCGCGCCGACCTTGTCGATCACCTCGGCGTGGAACGCCGCCAGCGCGACGTGCGCATCGGCATGCCCCGGCTGGAGTTCGATGACGTGTTCGAGCGCGCCCTTGAGCTTGCTGCCCAGCCCTTGCGCCAGCGCGCGCGCCACGCTGATGCCCTGGCTGTAGCGACCCAGCGCATAGGCCTGCCAGTAGAGGGCCTGGCAGTTGCCGGGATCGGCCAGCACCTGCGCGCCGGCGCGCTCGATCACCTGGCGGAACATGGCGAGCCGCACGGATTCGCGCGGCTCCAGGTAGTTGGCGTAGATGGCCGTGGCCTGGTTGGCCAGCACCATGCCGTCGGCGCCGTGCAGCAGGCCGACCGTGGCCGCACGCTCGAATTCGCCGCTGTGGTACAGCGCCCAGCCCTCGGCGAGCGGCGAGTCCGCGGCGGGCGGCGGCATGTGGTCGTGGCCCGCGTGCAGCCGCGGCCAGTGCGCCAGCACGCTGCGCGCGTCGTGGCGGGGCGTGTCGGCGTAGGGCAGGGGCGTCCACGGTTGCGCGGCGGTGGCGGCGGCCGCGGCGCCGCCGGACATCAGCGAGAGCGGTTTGAAATCGGGGTGGGGCATGGTCTTGTCTAGGCCGCCATATCGACCGGGGACGCGACCGGGGACGTCGCGTTGGATGCATCTTCCGCGCCGTAGGCATTGCTCAATGTCAGCAGATGCCGCCTTTGCTCGGTGCCGAGGTACGGCGCCAGCAGGTGCAGCGTGTGCTGGCCGCCGCGCATCAGCGCACCCTGCGCATGCGCCGGCTCCAGCGCCTCGCGCGGGTTGCGCACGTACTCGTAGCTCAGCCAGTAGGTCAGCACCACCACCATGCTGTGTGCAAGGGTGCCGACCTCGTGCGCATCGATCTCCAGGTGGCCGGCGCGGCTCAGCCCGGCGATCAGCTGGCGGATGGCGCGGGCCTTGTTCTCCAGCACCAGCTGCAACTGGGTTTCCAGGTGGCGGTTCTTGCTCAGCAGGTCGTTGAGGTCGCGGTACAGGAAGCGGTAACGCCAGATCAGCTCGAACAGGCTGTGCATGAAGAACCACGCGTCCTCCACGTCGTGCACGCCTTCGCTCGCGTGCAGCAGCTCGTTGAGCTCGGCTTCGTAGCCTTCGTAGAGCTTGTTGATCAGCTCTTCCTTGGCCGGGTAGTGGTAGTAGAGGTTGCCCGGACTGATGTTGAGTTCGCCTGCCACCAGGGTGGTCGAGACGTTCGGCTCCCCGAAGCGGTTGAACAGGTCCAATGCGGCTTCGAGGATGCGTTGCGCTGTGCGGCGTGGCGCCTTCTTTGCCATGTCTCGGTGCCCCCGGTTGTCTCTTGAAGGCACTCTAGCGCATGTGCACCGCACCATGAACGGCGCGGTGCATGTTTTGAGGGGCTGTTTTCTTGTGCAGTGCCGCAATAGCGGCCGGCCGATGCGGGCCGGCGCGGAGAGTCAGCCGGCCTTGCTGCGGCGCAAGGTGGTCTTCTTGGCGGCCGGAGCCGCCGTCTTGCGGGCCGCAGCCTTGCGCGGGGCTGCTGTTGCTGCCGCCTGCTTCTTCAGCTGGGCCTCGAGCGCTTCGACGCGCGCCTGCAGCGCGGCCATGTCGGCGGCCGAGGGGGTGCCGAGCTTTTCGAGCGCGCGCGCCACGCGTTCCTCGAAGATGTTCTCCAGCTTGCCCCACTGGCCGGCCGCCTTGGTGCCGAACTCGCTCGCGAAGCCGGCCATGCGCTGCTGGGCCTGGGCCAGCGTTTCCTCGGCGGCCTGCTGGGTCTTCTTCTGCATGCCTGCGCCGTCCTTGACCAGCGCCTCGAAGGCCTTGCTGCCTTCCTGCTGCATCTTGGCGAAGGCGCCGAGCCCGGCCAGCCAGATCTGCTGGGCGGAGTCCTTGATGCGGTCGGCGGCTTTGCTGTTGTCGTCCTGGGAGGCCATGCGAGGTGTTCCTTGAAAGATTCGAATCGATCGCAGGACTCTAGCGGCCCCCGGCGCTCGCGATTAGGGCTTTGCGCCTAGCGCCTGGCTCAGGGCGTGGCGCCCGCGGCGCGGCTGGCGTCCAGGTGGGCCTTGGCGCGCTCGGCCAGCGCCATTTCGCCCGGGGTGCCGGGTGCGAAGCTCTCGACCTGCAATGGCCGCCCGTGCGAGTCGACCGACACGAAGACGATCAGGCACTCGGTGGTCTTCTCCATCGCGCCGCCCTTCATGTCGCCGCTGCGCACCTCGACCGAGATGTTCATGCTGGTCTTGCCGGTGTAGGCCAGGCGGGCCTCCACCTCGACGAGGTCGCCGATCATGATCGGCCGGTGGAAGCGGATGCTGCCGATGAAGGCGGTGACGCAGTAGCGCTTGGCCCAGCTGGTCGCGCAGGCGTAGCCGGCCTCGTCGATCCACTTCATGACCGTGCCGCCGTGGACCTTGCCGCCGAAGTTGACGGTGTTCGGCTCGGCAAGAAAGCGCAGGGTGATCGAGGACATGGTTCGCCTTTTCTGGAATGGCTGTGGTGGGGAGCCGCGATTATGCGAGCGCGCGCCCCTTCACGCGGCCCCTTCAGGCGCCGCTGAACAGCTGGGCCAGCGTGCGCCGCAGCCACGCGTTGCCCGGGTCGGCGTGGAAGCGCTCGTGCCAGTGCTGCTTCACCGCGTAGTCGGGCAGCGAGAAGGGCGGCTCCAGCAGCTTCACCGGCTCCTGCGTGGCCAGCACCTTGCCCAGGATGCGCGGCACCACCACCAGCAGCTCGGTATGCGCCACGATGCGCGCCACGCTCAGGAAGCTCGACAGCCGCACCACCACGTTGCGCCTGAGCCCCAGCCGCGCGAGCGTGGTGTCGACGATGGCGTGCCCCGTGCCCGACGTCGACACCACCGCATGCGCCTCCGCCTCGAAGCGCCTGCGCGTGAGCCGCGCGCCGATGCGCGGATGGTTCTGCGCGGCCAGGCACACGAAGTTCTGCATGAACAGCGTCTGCTGGTAGAAGCCCGCGTCCAGCTGGGGCATGAAGCCCACGGCCAGGTCGACCTCGCCGTCCTGCAGGCGGCGCCCGCTGATGGTGGAGATGATCTCGGTCTCGATGTGCACCCCCGGCGCCGCATGCCGCAGGTGGTCGAGCAGGCCTGGCAGCAGCACCACCTCGCTGATGTCCGTCATGCAGATGCGAAAGCGCCGCTGCGCCTGCGCGGGGTCGAAGCTGCTGCGGTTGCCCTGGGCCTGCGCCAGCTGGCCCAGCGCCTCGCGCAGGTTCGGGTAGATGCGCTCCGCATGCGGCGTGGGCTGCATGCCCTGCGCGGTGCGGGTGAAGAGGCGGTCGTCGAAGTGCGCGCGCAGCTTGTTCAGCGCGGTGCTGGCCGCCGACTGCGCCATGCCCAGCCGCTCGGCCGCCTTGGAGACGTTGCCGGTCTTGTAGACCTCGTCGAACACGGCGAGCCATTCGAGATCGAGCCTGGACATGGGTGTTTCCCTGGAGCGAAAGGCACCATTATCGAAATTCCGGATTCCGTGTATTAGCTGCCGGGCTTGAGGAAATAGTGGTGCGGCTCAACAATGCCCGGCCACGGAGACAACCACGCCCATGAAACCCGTTCCCTCCAACGCGGCAGAGCGCCGCGACTACTACGCCCGCATCGGCCCGCTGCATCTCACGCCGCTGTGGGAGTCGCTGCACGCGCTCGTGCCGCGCGAACCGCAGACGCCCTGCGTGCCCGCGCTGTGGCGCTACGACGAGATCCGCCCGCTGCTGATGGAGTCGGCCGACCTCATCACCGCCGAAGAGGCCGTGCGCCGCGTGCTGGTGCTCGAGAACCCGGCGCTGCCCGGCAACTCGTCGATCACGCAGTCGCTGTATGCCGGCCTGCAGCTCATCATGCCGGGCGAGGTGGCGCCTTCGCACCGCCATGTGCAGTCGGCGCTGCGCTTCATCGTCGACGGCAAGGGCGCCTACACCACGGTGGGCGGCGAGCGCACCACCATGTACCCCGGCGACTTCATCATCACGCCGTCGTGGGCCTGGCACGACCACGGCAACGAGGGCATCGGCGGCAGCGTGGAGCCGGTGGTGTGGCTCGACGGGCTCGACATTCCGATGCTGCGCTTCTTCGACGCGGGCTTCGCCGAGAACGACGATTCCAAGGTGCAGCACGTCTCGCGCGCGGAAGGCAACAGCCTCGCGCGCTTCGGCCACAACATGGTGCCGGTGCGCCACGACCATGTGTCGGCCACCTCGCCGATCTTCAACTACCCCTATGCGCGCAGCCGCGAGGCACTGGCCATGTTGCAGAAGCAGGAAGCGCCCGACGCGTGGCTGGGCCACAAGCTGCGCTACGTCAACCCGCTGACGGGCGGCTCGCCGATGCCGACCATCTCGACCAACCTGCAGCTTTGCCCCAAGGGCTTCGCGGGCAAGACCCACCGCGCCACGGACGGCGCGGTGTACAGCGTGGTCGAAGGCCACGGCACGGCCGAGATCGCCGGCCAGCGCTTCACGTTCGGCCCGCGCGACACCTTCGTGGTGCCTTCGTGGGCGCCGCTGAAGCTGTCGTCGCCGAGCGAAGACGCCGTGCTCTTCAGCTTCTCGGACCGCCCCGTGCAGCAGGCCATGGGCATCCTGCGCGAAGCCTTCCTCGAAGGATGTTGACCCCCCGGCTTTTCACTGCGCTTCGCTTCGTGTAATTCGCCACCCCCCGAGGGGGAGGCTCGGCCGCCTTGGGGCGGCCCGGCGCCGGCCGAATTTCTTCTTTTGTTTTGTTGACCGTGTGCCGCCCAGTGCGGCAGGAACCCCCCATGTCCTTCGTTTTCACGCCTCCTTCCGTCGTCGGCCTGCCCATCGTGGATTCCGACAAGCTGTTCCCCGTGCGCCGCGTGTACTGCGTCGGCCGCAACTACGCGGCCCATGCGCGCGAGATGGGCTTCGACCCCGACCGCGAACCGCCGTTCTTCTTCTGCAAGCCGAATGACGACGCCTCGGTGGTGCCCGTGGCCGCGGGCGCGACCGGCAGCATTCCGTACCCGCCGCTCACCAGCAACTACCACTACGAAGCCGAACTGGTCGTGGCCATCGGCAAGGGCGGCAAGGACATCAAGGTCGAAGACGCCGCCAGCCACATCCACAGCTATGCCGTGGGCCTGGACATGACCCGCCGCGACCTGCAGATGAAGATGCGCGAGCAGGGCCGCCCCTGGGAAATCGGCAAGGCGTTCGACTTCTCCGCGCCCATCGCGCCGCTGCGCACGCTGGCCGACGTGGGCGAGATCAACGCCGGCGCCATCACCCTCGAAGTCGACGGCCAGGTGCGCCAGAACAGCGACATCACGCACCTGATCTGGTCGGTGAACGAGGTCATCGCCAACCTGTCGACGCTCTTCACGCTGCAGCCCGGCGACCTGATCTTCACCGGCACGCCCGAAGGCGTGGGCGCGGTGAAGGCCGGGCAGACCATCAAGGTGAGCATCGAGCGCCTGCCGTCTCTCACGGTCCGTATCGACTGAGTCTTTCTCCCGATCGCACAGGCACGCGCCATGACCCTTTCGAAGAACCCCCCCTCCGTGCTGCTGGTCGGCGGCGGCATCGGCGGCATGGCCGCGGCGCTGGCGCTGGCGCGCCTTGGCGTGTCCATCGACCTGCTGGAGCAGAGCGCCGCCATCGGCGAGATCGGCGCCGGCCTGCAGCTCGGCCCCAACGCCTTCGCCGCGCTCGACGCGCTGGGCGTGGGCGAGGCGGTGCGCCGCGGCTCGGTGTTCACCGACCGGCTGGTGATGATGGACGCCGTCGATTGCGGCGAAGTGGCCTCGGTGCCGGTGGGCGAAGCCTTCCGCGCGCGCTTCCGGAACCCGTATGCGGTGAGCCACCGCGCCGACCTGCACGGCGCCATCCACGAGGCGGTGAAGCAGCATCCGCTGATCCGCTTCCACACCTCGGCGCAGGTCGAGGCGCTCGACATCGGCGCCCAGGGCGTGGCCGCCGTCACCACCGACGGCCGCCGCTTCAAGGCCGACGCCATCGTCGGCTGCGACGGCGTGAAGTCGGTGGTGCGCGCCAGGCTCATCGGCGACGCGCCGCGCGTGTCTGGCCACGTGGTCTACCGCGCGGTGGTGCCGGCCGCCGACATGCCGGCCGACCTGTGCTGGAACGCGCCGGTGGTGTGGGCCGGCCCCGACTGCCACCTGGTGCACTACCCGCTGCGCCACGGCGAGCAATACAACCTGGTCGTCACCTTCCACAGCCGCGAGCAGGAACAGTGGGGCGTGACCGACGGCAGCAAGGAGGAAGTGCTGTCGTACTTCGAGGGCGTGCACGCGCGCCCGCGCCAGCTGCTCGACCGCCCGACCTCGTGGCGCCGCTGGAGCACCGCCGACCGCGACCCGGTCGAGCGCTGGAGCGACGGCCCGGCCACGCTGCTGGGCGACGCGGCGCACCCCATGATGCAGTACCTCGCGCAGGGCGCCTGCATGGCGCTCGAAGACGCGGTGACGCTGGGCGAGGCCGTGAAAGCCTGCGATTTCGACATGGCCGCCGCGTTCAAGCTGTACGAGGCCGCGCGCGTCGCCCGCACCGCGCGCGTGGTGCTGTCGGTGCGCGAGATGGGCCGCATCTATCACGCCAAGGGCGTGGAGCGGCTGGTGCGCAACAGCCTCTGGACCGGCCGCACGCCCGAACGCTTCTACGATGCGGTCGAGTGGCTCTATGCATGGCGGCCCGAGCACTGCCTGGACGACGCGCCCCGGGCGCTTTCGCCGCGCTGAAACCTGTTCCCTTCATCATCACTATTCGAGGCCAGAGGCCCAGGAGACAAAGCATGAACTTCCCGCGCGCACTGCTGACCGGCATCCTTGCCGTGACCGGCGCCACCGCCACCACCGCCGCGCTGGCGCAGGCCGGCGATTTTCCGAACAAACCCGTGACGCTGGTCACGCCCTTCGCGGCCGGCAGCGGCCCCGACGCGGTGCTGCGCCTGGTGTCCGACAAGCTCTCGCGCCTGTGGAACCAGCGCGTGCTGATCGACAACAAGCCCGGCGGCGGCGGCTTCATCGCCATCGACCAGGCCCGCCGCGCCGCGCCCGACGGCTACACGCTGCTGCAGCTCGACAGCGAGCACATCGCCGCGCTGCCGCACCTGTACAAGTCGAAGAACTTCGTGACGCTGCAGCACTTCGACCCGGTGGCCTCGCTGTTTCGCACGCCTTTCTTCGTGGCGGTGGGCACCGACCCGAAGTGGAAGAACATGGGCGACCTGATCGCCGCCGCCAAGGCCGAGCCGGACGCCATCGTCTATGGCTCGTGGGGCGTCGGCAGCCCGGGCCACCTGGGCGCGCAGCAGCTCGAGGCGCTCACCGGCATCCGCATGCGCCACGCGCCGTACCGCGAGGTGTCGCAGCTGTATTCCAACGTGGGCACCGGCGAAGTGCCGTGGGCCTTCGCGAGCATTCCGTCGAGCCAGGGCATCTACAAGGCCGGCAAGCTGCGCTACCTGGCCGTCGCGGCGCCACGGCGCATTCCGCAGATGCCCGACGTGCCGACCATGGCCGAGGCCGGCGGCCCGGCCTCGCTGGAGGTCAATTCCTTCGTGTCGCTGCTCGCGCCAAAGGGCGTGCCGGCGGCCGTGAAGGCGAAGATCAACGCCGACGTGGCCAAGGTCATCGCCGACCCCGAGATCCGTGCCCGCTTCGACACCTTCGCCTTCGAGCCGCTGGCCTGGTCGCCCGAGGAAATCGAGCGCAACGCCGAGGCCAAGTCGAAGGTGTATGGCGAGCTGGTGCGCAGGGGCAACATCAGCCTCGATTAGCGCGGCCCGCGCCTTGCCCAGCGCTTCGCTCGGCAGTTAAGCTGGCCCTCTTTGCTTTTTGCTAACTTTTTCACACTTTTCTCCATGTCCGTCACCAAGAGAGCCCTCCTGATTGCCTGCGGCCTGGCCGCCGCCGCCGCGCTGCCGATGACCGCCGGCGCGCAGAACGCCGCCTGGCCGAACAAGCCGATCCGCCTGCTCGTGGGCTTCCCCGGCGGCTCCACGCCCGACATCGCCGCGCGCACCATCGCCGAGCCGCTGTCCAAGGCGCTGGGCCAGCCGATCGTGGTGGACAACAAGGCGGGCGCATCGGGCAACATCGCGGCCGACCAAGTGGCCAAGGCCACCGACGACCACACGCTGGGCATCGTCATCAACGGCAACCTCACGTCGTCGAAGATGCTGTACGCCAAGCTGCCGTACGACCCGGTCAAGGACTTCACCTACCTGTCGCTGATCGCGACCGCGCCGCTGGTGCTGGTGGCGCAGAACAACCTGCCCTCGGGCGCCGCCTTCTTCGACGCGGGCCGCAAGGCCGGCGACAAGTGGAACTACGGCTCGGTGGGCATCGGCTCTGTCGGCCACCTGGGCATGGAGCTGCTCAAGACCCGCGTGCCCGGCTTCAAGCCCGAGCACGTGCCCTACCAGGGCAACCCGCAGGTCATCACCGCCATGCTGGGCGACCAGGTGCAGATGGGCCTGATCCCGCCGGGCGTGGCCATGCCGCAGATCAAGGCCGGCAAGCTCAAAGCCATCGGCCTCACGGGCGGACGCAGCGCGCTGGTGCCCGAGATCCCGCCGCTGTCGGAGGCCGGCGTGAAGGACTTCAACCTCGAAGTCTGGGTGGCGCTGCTGGGCCCAGCCAACCTGTCGAAGGCGGCGCAGGCGCGCATCAGCCGCGAACTCGAAGTGGTCATGAAGGACCCGGACGTGCGCCGCAAGCTCTTCGAGCAAGGCTGGCAGGCCGTGGGCACCTCGCCGGACGGCATGCGCACGCGCGTGAACGAAGAGGCGGCCATCATGACGAAGATCATTTCCGCACGCGGCATCAAGCTCCAGTGATGACGACAGTCCAGACCTTGCACGAACCGGCGCGCGAGCTGCCGGTCTTCGGCGAATACGACGTGGTGGTGGTCGGCGGCGGCCCCGCCGGCATCGCCGCCGCCGTGAGCGCGGCGCGCCACGGCGCCAGCACGCTGCTGGTGGAGCGCTACGGCTTCCTCGGCGGCATGGGCACGGCCGGCGGCGTCACCAACTTCGCGGGCCTGTACGGCAAGCGCAAGGGCGAGATGACCCAGCTGGTGCGCGGCGTGGTCGACGAGCTGATCGAGCGCATCGCCGGGCTCAACGGCATGAACCAGCCGCAGAACGGCATGGGCGGGCGCATCTGCGTGCGCTCTTACGACACCTCGGCCTACAAACTGGCCGCCGACCAGCTGCTCGAAGCGGCCGGCGTGAAGCTGCTGTTCCATGCGTATGCGGCCGCGGTGATCCGCGACGGCAGCCGCATCGCGGCGCTGGTGGTCGAGACCAAGTCGGGCCGCCAGGCCATCCGCGCCAACGCCTTCATCGACGCCAGCGGGGACGCCGACGTGGCCGCCTTCGCGGGCGTGCCTTTCGAGGTGGGCGACGGCCACGGCAGCGGGCTGTTCCCGACCACCATGTTCCGCATCGGCCAGGTCGACGCGCCGGCCGCGCTGGAGGCGGTGGGCGAGTTCAAGGCCATCAACGATTTCATGGCGCGCGCCGAGCAGCAGAAGCCGGGTGTCTACAAGTTCCCGCGCGAAGGCGCCATCCTGCGGCCCAACAAGGACCCGCGCGAATGGCGCGCCAACGTCACGCAGATCCGCAACGCCCAGGGCCGCGCGATGAACGGCGTGGACGCGCGCGAGCTGACCGAAGGCGAACTCGAAGGCCGCCGCCAGATCAGCGAGTACTTCAGGTTCCTGAAGGCCGAGGTGCCGGGCTTCGCGCAGTCGGCCATCGTGGAGATCGCGCCGCAGGTCGGCATCCGCGAGACGCGGCGCATCCAGGGCCTCTATGCGCTCGGGCGCGAGGACATCCTTTCTTCGGCCAAGTTCGACGACAACATCGGCCTGAATGCCTGGCCGATGGAAATGCACGCCGACGGCCGCATCGAGTGGGCCTTCCCGCGCGACGAAGACAACGCCTACAACCACCTGCCGTGGCGCATGCTGGTGCCGCAGGCGGTCGACAACCTGCTGGTGGCCGGCCGCTGCGCATCGATGACGCACGAAGGCCAGTCGGCCGCGCGCGCGAGCGGGGGCTGCTTCGTCATGGGGCAGGCGGCGGGCACCGCTGCGGCCTCGCTGGGCGGCGGCAGCTTCGCGAAGGTGGACGTTCCCGCGCTGCAGCAAAAGCTGCTCGCCGACGGCGTCGACCTCGACCGCTGATCGCGGCGGCGCGCTAGAGTCCGGGGCTTGATGAACTCGAACCCCGGACGAACCGTGCACTTTCCTTCGTTGTCGACACCCGCGCGTCGCACCCTCCTGACGCTGTCCTGCGCCGCCATCGGCCTCATGCTGGCCGGCTGCGCCAGTACCCCCGAAGGCGAGCCCGTGCACGGCAAGGACCGGCTGCTGAGCTTCTTCGCCGCCAAGGACGGCCGCAAGGTCGCCATTGCCGGCGAGAACTACCACTACGTGTTCGACGGCGATCCTTCGGTGGCGGCGTTGCTGCGCTGGGAAGGCCGCGCCAAGGTCACGCCCGCGCTGCTCGGCGAGCTGAAGGTGGCGCGCAACCAGAGCTTCGAGGGCCAGTACGTGCTGATGGCTTTCGACGCCGACCTGACGCCCGAGGACCGCGCCTTCCTGATCCAGACCGGCTTCGCCAGGACCGACGCGAAATACGGCGACCGCCCCGGCCCCACGCTGCGCTACTTCGGCACCGTCTACGGCAAGCGTTACGCGGCGGTGCCGATCAAGTCGGCCGACACGGTCGACTTCTCCCGGCGCCAGTACCTGGGCTACGTCGAGCAGGAAACGCTCAGCGCCCCCTTCAGCAAGGCCGCGCCTTCGCCGCTGGTGTATGCCGACGACGGTTCGCTGCTGCTGGCCGGCGTGCCGGTGCGCGTGGTGCAGGGCGGCACGGACTACGGCTGCCGCGCCCGCCTCATGGGCATGTGCTTCTACAAGTAGCAGCAGCTGACGGTGGGGCTGCTGACCGGCCCGCGACAGCTGGCCGGCCCGGGCTTTGCTATGGTGGAGGGTTGCTTCCAGCCCGCTTCGATAGCCTCGACCCGCTTTCTCCCTTCCGATGACCACCGACTCCGCCACCGCCTCCCGCCTCGTCGACGAACTCGTCGCGCTCATGCAGCTCGAACCCCTGGGCGGCGACCGCTTCCGGGCCCGGAGCGAGGACATCGGCACCCCCGCCGTCTTCGGCGGCCAGGTGCTCGGCCAGTCGCTCATGGCCGCCAGCCTCACGGTCGGCGCCGAGCGCCCGGTGCATTCCATGCACGCCTACTTCCTGCTGCCGGGCGAGCATGCGCCCATCGAATACAGCGTGGACCGCGTGCGCGACGGCCGCAGCTTCACCACCCGCCACGTGGTGGCGCGCCAGCAGGAACGCATCATTTTCGAGATGTCGGCCTCGTTCCAGACCGTGGACGAGGGCGTCGAGCACCAGTTCGACATGCCCGCCGTGGCCGGCCCCGAAGGCCTCGCCAGCGAGCTCGACCAGCGCATCGCCCTCGGCGACCGCCTGCCCGAGCCATGGCGCAGCAAGGCGATCCAGCCGCACGGCATCGAGTACCGCCGCGTCGACCCCGAGGACCTGATGGCGCCGCTGCCGCGTCCGGCCTCGGCGCAAAGCGCGATCTGGATGCGCGCCATCGCGCCGCTGCCCGACGACCCGATGGTCCACCGCGCACTGCTGGCCTACGCCTCCGACCACGGCCTGCTGCGCGCCGCGATGCTGCCGCACGGCCTGAGCTTCATGAGCGGCCAGGTGCGCCCCGCCAGCCTGGACCACGCGATGTGGTTCCACCGCGATTTCCGCATGGACGACTGGCTGCTGTACGTGCTCGACTCGCCCAGCGCCGGCGGCGCGCGCGGCCTGTGCCGCGGCAGCCTCTATGCGCGCGACGGCCGCCTCGTGGCCTCGGCCGCGCAGGAAGGCATGCTGCGCATCAGGAAGCCGTGGACGGCGACGACTCGCCCGTGAGCGCGGCCTGCTGCAGCCCGTCGCGGCTGCGCTCGCCCAGCAGCCGCTGGTAGTTGTCGCGCAGCAGGATGCCTGCGTAGTACACATGCTCGCGCATCAGCTGCTCCGCGCGAGCGGCGTCGCCTGAAATCACGGCCTGCACGATGCGGTGGTGGTCGTCGTGCGAGCGCAGGATCACGCCGTGGTCGTGCCACAGCATGATGCGGTCCGAGGCGAACGGCACCGCCTGCGCCTGCGCGCCGAAGCGCACGATCCACTGGTTGCCCGCACCATGCATCAGCGCGTTGTGCAGCCGCACATTCATCTGCTGGTAGGGCGCGAGGTCTTCGGCCAGCAGCTTTCCCTTCGCAAGTATTTCGTCGCCTTCGCGCAGGCACTCCTGCAACAGCGCGGCGGTCGGCTCGTCCACGCCCAGCGCGGCGAAGCGCCTGCAGGCCAGCCCCTCCAGCACCGAGCGCACCTCGTAGGCCGCGAGGATGTCCTCGAGCGCGAACGAGCGCACAAGGTAGCCCTTCTTCGGCTGGTGGTCGATCAGCCCTTCCATCGCCAGCGCAGCCAGCGCGGCGCGCACCGGCGTGCGCGACACCTTGAGGGTTTCGGCGATCGGCACTTCTTCCACGCGCATGCCCGGCTGCAGCCTGCCGTGAAGGATCCAGGTGCGCAGCGTCTCGGTGACTTGTTGGGAGAGTGTGTCCATGTCAGGTATACATGATGCCAGTGAAAGTCAGAAATAAGGCGTGATATCAGGGAAAACGAGGGCTTCGAAAAGTGTTCATGTATACACAATGCGGCCCTCGATCAACTTTCATGCCGCCTCGAAGCGGCCCGGAGACCTTGCAGCCCATGTCGGAACATCATGCACAACCTCACGGCCGGCTGGCCCTCGTGACCGGCGGCGGCCGCGGCATCGGCGAGGCCGTGTGCCGCCGCCTCGCGGCCAGCGGCTTTCGCGTCGTGGTGGCCGACATCGACGGCGACAACGCCCGCGCCGTGGCCCGGTCGCTCGGCGAGGGCCACCACTTCCGCCAGTTCGACGTGAGCCAGGAAGCCGCCGTCGAAGCCGCGTTCGACGACATCGAGAGCATGCTCGGCCCGGTGGCCGCAATAGTCTGCGTGGCCGGCATCCTGCTGATGCCCGGCGGCGAGCGTTCGCCCATCAAGGACACCACGCTCGAAGACTGGGAGCGCACCTTCGCCGTCAACGCGCGCAGCGTGTTCCTGTGCGGGCGCGCCTACCTGCGCCGGCGCGAAGCGGCGCCCGTGGCGCACGGCCGAATCGTCACCTTCGGCTCGGTGGCGGCGCAGCTGGGGGGCTACCGCTCCAGCGCCACCTACATCGGCGCCAAGTCGGCGGTGCTCGGCCTCACGAAGGCGATGGCGCGCGAATCGGCGCACCTGGGCGTCACGGTCAATTCGGTGGCCCCCGGGCTGATCGACACCGACATGCTGCGCGGCACCGTGCGCAGCAGCGGCGCGCTCGACGCGGCCGCCGCCAGCATCCCGCTCGGGCGCATCGGCACGGTGGACGACGTGGCCGGCGCGGTCGACTACCTGGTGTCGGAGCAGGCGGCGTACATCACCGGCAACGTGATCGACGTCAACGGCGGCTACCGCATGCAGTGACGGCCGCGCAGGTCTTTCACCCTTTCATTGCAACGGAGACAGCTCATGAAAAAGAACTTCCTGATTTCGGCACTGGCCCTGGGCGTGGCGCTCTGCGCGACGGCGCCCGCCGCGCTCGCGCAGGCCGAGCCCGGCCTGACCGACAAGACCATCAAGATCGGCATGTTCTCGCCGATGTCGGGCCCGTCGATGAACTACGGCTTCGACGTCATCAACGCCGCGAAGATGTACTACGACAAGATCAACAAGGAAGGCGGCGTGAACGGCCGCAAGATCGAGCTCGTGGTGGAAGACGACCGCTGCAACGCCAACGACCTGCTGGCCGCGGTGAAGAAGCTCACCGAGCAGGACCAGGTGTTCCTGCTCAACGGCGGCTCCTGCTCGGCCGCCGTGGTGGGCGCGCGCGAATACGTCGAGCGCGCGAAGATCCCGCTGGTCATGCTCAACGCCTCGGGCGACGGCGCGCTGTATCCGCCGTCGAAGTACATCTACGGCGCGTTCTCCATCTCGCAGCATGCGGTGGGCGGCTCGATGGTGCAGTTCGCGAGCGAGCAGCTCAAGGCGAAGAAGATCGGCTACATCAACCACGACGACGCCTACGGCGGCTGGAACCTGGAGTCGGCCCAGGCGCAGGCCAAGGCCCTGGGCGGCGTCGACCTGCAGGTGCAGTCGGTCAACCCGAACATCACCGACGTGACCGCGCCCATGCTGAAGATCAAGGCCGCCAACCCCGACGTGCTGCTGCTCACCACCTATGCACGGCCGGTGAGCCTGATCGTCAAGCGCGCCTTCGAGCTGGGCTTCAACAAGCCCATCGTGCTGGCCGTCAACTCCACCGCCGACCTCAAGCAGCTGGTGGAGAACGTGGGCAACAAGGATGCCTTCAAGAACGTCTACATCCAGGAAGTGCTGGCCGACGTTCCCGGCGGCCCCAAGCTCAAGTGGGTGTACGACATGTACAAGGCCTCCTACCCCGACCTGGCCTCCAAGCCGGGCTATCCGCAGGCCTACATGCCCTACGGCATTCCGCCCGCGATGGCCGTGGTCAACGCACTGAAGGCGGCCGGCCCCAACCCGACGCGCGAGAAGGTGCTCGCGGCACTGTCGACGATGAAGTTCGACTCCGGCGTGATGGCCGGCCCGATCGAGTTCGGCCCGCAGGACCACGCGGCGCAGGAAGCGGCGATCTACATCAAGTTCGACGGCAGCAACATGGCGCTGGTGCCGGGCAGCTACAAGAGCGTGTGGCAGTACAAGCCCTAACGGCCGGCGCGACATGAGTCTTTCCGACATCTGGCTGTTCGTCCAGCAGGGCGTGCTGTCCGGCATCGTCACCGGCAGCGTCTACGCGCTGCTCGCGGTGGCGATCGTCATGGTCTTCAAGACCACCGACGTGCCGAACTTCTCGCAAGGCGAAATCTTCATGGCCGGCGGCTACGCCGCGCTCTTTCCGCTGGTGGTGTGGGGCTGGCCCTACTGGGCCGCGGTGCTCGCGAGCATCGTGGTCACCGCCTTGCTCGCCGCGGCCTTCCAGCGCGTGGTGATGCAGCGCGTGACCGCCTCGCGCGGCGTGGGCGTGCAGCTCGTCATTGCCACGCTCGGCTTCGCGTACCTGCTCAAGGGGCTGGTGCGCAAGACCGGCCTGGGCGACACGCCGCGCTCGCTGCCCTCGCTGGTGCCGCAGGACCCCATCATGATCGGGCAGGCCTCGCTCACGCTGCTCGACCTGGCCATCTTCGGCTCGGCGGTGGTGGTGATGGTGCTGCTGTACCTGATGTTCACGCGCACCCGCACCGGCCAGGCCATGCGCGCGGTGGGCATGAACCCGCGCGGCGCGCAGATCGTGGGCGTGAAGCTCGGCACCATCCGCATGAAGATCTGGGCGCTCACGGGTGTCATCTCGGCCATCTCGGCGCTGCTGATCACGCCCAAGATCCTCATCACGCCCGACATCGGCCACATCGCGATCCTGGCCTACGCGGCGGCCATCGTCGGCGGCTTCACCAGCCTGCCGGGCGCGGTGGTCGGCGGCTTCATCATCGGCATCGTCGAGAACCTGGTGGGGCTTTTCATTTCGTCCAACGCCATCGTGGTCGCGCCCTTCGTGGCGATCATGGTGGTGCTGCTGGTGCGTCCGCAAGGGCTGCTCGGCGGCAAGCCTCAGGTGAAGAAGGTATGAGCGCTTCGACAGTTTCGTCCCCTTGGTGGGACCGCGGGGTGCTGCTCGGCATGGCCGTGGTGCTCGCGGTGCTGCCCTTCACCACCAGCGGCTATGTGCTGTACGTGGTCAACCTGCTGATGGTGTTCTCGGTGCTGGCGCTGGGCATGCACCTGGTCATCGGCGAGACGGGCCAGTTCGCGCTGTCGCACGCGGCCTTCTTCGGCATCGGCATCTACACGGCCGGGCTCATCAACAACCAGTGGCAGCCGCCGTTCTTCGTGTCGATCCTCGCGGGCGCCGTGCTTTCGGCCGCGCTGGGCTGGGTGATCGGACTGCTGGCGCTGCGCATGCGCGACATCTACCTGGCGCTGGCCACCTTCGCCTTCGGCGAGGCGATGCAGTGGGTGTTCCTGAACTGGGAATCGGTGACCAACGGCTCCAACGGCCTGCAGATGAAGCCGGCCTCGCTCGGCGGCCACCAGCTGCTCAACGACCTGCAGGCATACCCCTTCGTGGTGGCCATCGCGGCGCTGATGCTGTGGCTCACGGTGGCGCTGTCGCGCTCTCGGCTGGGCTCGTCGTTCCGCGCGGTGCGCGAGAGCGACGTGGCGGCCATCGCCATGGGTGTGAACACACGCGCGGTGAAGGTCACGGCCTTCGTGCTGTCGGCCGCCTTCGCGGGCGTGGCTGGCGGCATGTACACGCTGTTCACCTCCTTCATCCATCCCGAGAGCCTGGGCTTCCAGACCACCATCCTGATCCTCACGATGGTGGTGGTGGGCGGCCTGGGTTCGGTGCGCGGCGCGGTGGCCGGCGCCATCGTGTTCGGCCTGGCGTCGGAGCTGCTGCGGCAGGCGCCGTCGTACCAGGAAATCATCTACGGCGGCATCCTCATGCTCTTCATGATGTTCCTGCCCAAGGGCATGGCGTCGCTCTTCGCGGCGCGCCGCAAGTCGCAGCGCGCGACTTCCGTGAACGCAACGGAGAAGCACGCATGAGCGCCGCGCTGGGCCGCCCCGAGCAAGCTCGCACCGTAGCGCGCAGCGCGGAGGTTATTCAATGAACACGACAGCATTCCTCGACGTGCGCGACATCAGCGTGGTGTTCGGCGGCCTGAAGGCAGTGAACGGGCTCTCGTTCCAGGTGGAGCAGGGCCGCATCCATGCGCTCATCGGGCCGAACGGCGCGGGCAAGTCGACCACCTTCAACTGCATCTCGCGTTTCTACACGCCCAGCAGCGGCAGCGTGACCTTCGAAGGCCGCGAGCTCACCAGCGTGTCGCCGCACCGCATGGCCTCTCTTGGCATCGCGCGCACCTTCCAGAACCTGGAGCTGTTCGCTGAACTGTCGGTGCTCGAAAACGTGCTGCTAGGCACGCACTCGCGCGGCGCCGCCACGCTGGGCAGGCTGCTGCGCCGTCCCGACCGCGAGACCGAAGACTTCGCGATGCATCTGCTGGAGCGCGTCGGCCTGGCCGACGAGCGTCACCAGCCGGCGCGCGACCTCGACTTCGGCCGCCAGAAGCTGCTGGAGCTGGCGCGCGCGCTCGCCATCAAGCCCAAGCTGCTGCTGCTCGACGAGCCCGCGGCCGGCCTGCGCAACCGCGAGATCGAAAGCCTCGACCGGCTGCTCAAGGAACTGGTGGCGCGCGACGGCATCACCGTGCTGCTGGTCGAACATGTGATGCAGCTGGTGATGTCGATTTCGGACCGCATCACCGTCATGGCCTTCGGCGAAAAGATCGCGGAAGGCACGCCCGCGGAAATCGGCAGCAATGCGCGCGTGATCGAGGCCTATCTTGGCAAAGGAAGTGGAAAAGGAGCCGCGCATGGCTGAAGCACTGTTGTCCCTGCGCGCCATCTCGGCCGCCTACGGCCGCATCCAGGCGCTGTGCGACGTGTCGGTCGACGTGCCGGAGGGCGAGATCGTCGCGCTGCTCGGCAGCAACGGCGCAGGCAAGACCACCACGCTGAACTGCATCTCGAACCTGGTCGCCTGCACCGAGGGCGAGGTGCGGCTCGACGGCGAACGCATCGACCGGCTGGGCTCCGACGCGCTGGTCAAGCGCGGCATCGTGCAGGTGCCCGAAGGCCGCCAGGTGTTCCGCGACATGAGCGTGCGCGAGAACCTCGACCTCGGTGCCTACCTGCGGCGCGACCGCGCGGGCATCCGCAACGACCTGGAGTCGGTCTACGCGATGTTCCCGCGCCTGAAGGAGCGCCAGCACCAGATGGCCGCCACCTTGTCGGGCGGCGAGCAGCAGATGCTGGCCATCGGCCGCGCGGTGATGGCGCGCCCGCGCGTGATGCTGTTCGACGAACCGTCGATGGGCCTGTCGCCGCTGCTGGTGGAGCAGATGTTCGGGATCATCGAGCGCCTGCACCGCGAACAGAAGATCACGATCCTGCTGGTCGAGCAGAACGTGCAGCTCGCGCTGGCGGTGTCGAGCTACGGCTACATCCTGGAGAACGGCGAGATCTCGTTGCACGGTCCCGCCGCACAACTGGCAAACGACGAAGCGGTGCGCCGCGCCTACCTCGGCGTCTGACGCCGCTTCCCAGAAAGAAAGTTCATGCTCCTCAAAGACAAACTCTCGCTGGTCACCGGCGCCGCGCGCGGCCTGGGCGAAGCCATCGCGCGCCGCATGGCGGCCGAAGGCGCGCATGTGCTGGTGGTGGACCGCGACCTCGAAGTCGCGCAAAAGGTGGCCGCATCGATCCGCGAAGCCGGCGGCCGCGCCGATGCCGAGAGCGTCGACGTGAGCGATGCGGCGGCGGTCGATGCGCTCGCGGTGCGCGTCGCGGCGTCGCACGGCGACATCGACGTGCTGGTCAACAACGCGGGCATCTCCGCGCGCTCGAAGTTCGACGAGCCCGGTGCGCGCGAAGCCTGGGACCGCGTCATGTCGGTCAACCTGCAGGGCGTGTTCAACGTCACGCAGGCATTCGTGCCGGCGCTCAAGCGCACGCAGGGCAGCATCGTGAACCTGTCGTCCATCGTGGCCTTCGGTGCGGGCATCTCGTCGGCCGGCTATGTGGTGGCCAAGGGCGGCGTGCGTTCGCTCACGCAGGTGCTGGCGCGTGACCTGGCGCCTTACGGCGTGCGCGTGAACGCGGTGGCGCCGGGCCTCATGGTCACGGACATGACGGCCGGCCAGCGCGAGACCGAACACGGCACCGACTGGTACATGAGCCGCGTGCCCATCAAGCGCCACGGCGAGGCCGACGAGATCGCCGGGCCGGTCGTCTTTCTTGCGTCCTCGATGGCCAGCTACGTCAATGGCGTGGTGCTGCCGGTCGATGGCGGCTACCTGGCGGTCTGAGCACCGCCGCACATCGGAACAATCATGAATAACAGCAGTACAGAGAAGCCGCTCGTCCTGGTGACGGGCGGCGCCAGCGGCATGGGCCGCGCCATCGTCGAGCGCATGGCGCAGGGCGGCTGGCGCGTGGTCATGGCCGACTACAACGGCGAGCTTGCCGAGCGCGAAACGCAGGTGCTGCGCAGCGCGGGCCTCGACGTGGAATGCCGCGCCATCGACCTCACCGACGAAGCCGCCGTGCGCGCGATGGTGCAGCAGCTGCCGCCGCTCACCGCGCTGGTCAACAACGCAGGCATCTTCGACGAGCGAGCCTTCCTCGACGTGACCTCGGCGGACTTCCGCCGCATGTACGAAGTGAACCTGCTGGCCGTGGCCACACTCACGCAAGAGGCCGCGCGCAAGATGGCGGACGGCGCGCGCATCGTCAACATCGCATCGCGTGCCTACCTGGGCGCGAAAAACCACGCGCACTACGTGGCCTCGAAGGCGGCACTGGTCGGCTACACGCGCGCCAGCGCGATGGAGCTTGCGCCGCGCGGCATCATGGTCAACGCCATCGCGCCGGGGCTGATCGACACGCCGCTGCTGCGCGCGCTGTCGCCCGAACGCCTGGCCGCGCAGCTTGCGCTGCAGCCCACCGGCGCGGCGGGACGGCCCGAGGACATCGCGCACGCGGTGGCCTTCTTCGCGTCGCCGGCGACCTGCTTCGTTACCGGGCAGGTGCTGTTCGTTGACGGCGGCAAGTCGCTCGGCGGGTCGGGGTCCTGATGGCACGGCAGCAACAACAGGAAAAGACCGCGTACGACGTGGTCGTCGTCGGCAGTGGCGCGGGCGGCCTTTCCGCCGCGCTCACCGCCAGCCTCGAAGGCCTCGACGTGCTGGTGGTCGAGAAGACCGACCGCATCGGCGGATCGACGGCCATCTCGGGCGGCGCCGTGTGGGTGCCGCTGAACGACCAAGCCGAGGCGGCCGGCCATCCCGACACGCGCGGCAAGGCCTGGACCTACCTGCAGAACACCGTGGGCGCGGCCGGCGACGAAGATCTGCGCCACGCATTCCTCGACGCCGGCCCGCTCGCGCTGCGCTACCTGCGCGAGCGCACCGACGTGCAGCTCGCCGCGCGCACCTACTCGCCCGACTACTACCCCGACCGCGAAGGCGCCGCGATGGGCGGCCGCTCGCTCGATCCCATCGAGTTCGACGGCCGGCTGCTCGGTCCGCACTTCAAGACGCTGCGCGACCCGCTGCCCGAGTTCTGCGTGCTCGGCGGCATGATGGTCAACATGACCGACGTGAAGCACCTGCTTGCGGTCTGGCGTTCGTTCGCGTCGTGGAAGCATGGGGTGAAGATGGTGCTGCGCTACTTCGGCGACCGCCTGAGCGGCCACCACCGCGGCACGCGGCTGCTGCTCGGCAATGCGCTGGCTGCCCGGCTTTTTCACAGCGTGCTGAAGAAGGGCATTCCGTTCTGGCTGAACACGCCGGCGCTGGGGCTGGAGAAAGACGCGACAGGCGCGGTCACCGGCGTGCGACTGCGCCGCGACGGCAAGGAACTGACGGTGCACGCGCGGCGCGGCGTGGTCATCGCCACCGGCGGCTTTCCGTGGAACGCAGCCATGCGCGGCCAGCACTATCCGGCACCCACCGGGCCGTACTCGATGTCGCCGCAAGACAATGCGGGCGAAGGCATTGCGATGGCGCAGCAGGCCGGCGGCGTGCTCGGCACGGGCCACGCGGGGCCGGCGCTGTGGGCGCCCGTCTCGTTGCTCACGCGCCCTGACGGCAGCGTGCTGCGGTACCCGCACCTGGTGTGGGACCGCGCCAAGCCGGGGCTGATCGCGGTCGATGCGCGCGGCGAGCGCTTCGTCAATGAATCGACCTCGTACCACGAGTTCGTGCGCGGCATGTACCGTGCGAACGCCAAGGCCGCGAGCATTCCGGCGCTGCTGGTGTGCGACAGCGCGTTCATGGAGAAGTGGGGCCTGGGCCTTGCGTTGCCCGGCGGTCGTCCGCGCGAGCATCTGGTGCGCGCCGGCTATCTCCATCGCGCAGACACGCTCGAAGCGCTCGCGCAGCAGGCGGGCGTGGACCCGGCCGGGCTGGCGCGAACCGTCGCCAGGTTCAACCCGCTTGCCGCGCAGGGCCAGGACCCGGTGTTCGGCAAGGGCAGCGATGCCTACAACCGCTACCTCGGCGATCCGGAGCATCAACCCAATGCCTGCCTCGCGCCGGTGAATCAGGCGCCGTTCTATGCCGTGAAGGTGTACCCCGGCGACATCGGCACCGCGCTGGGCATCCGCGCCGACGGCAACGCGCGGGCGCTCGATGCGCAGGGCGAGCCCATCGCTGGCCTGTACGTGGCCGGGAACGACATGCACTCCGTGATGGGTGGTGAGTACCCTGCGCCGGGCATCACGCTCGGACCCGCGCTAACCTTCGGCTGGGTGGCGGGCATGCACCTGGCACACGGCTCCGCCGCCGAACACCATTGAAAGACAACAGCACCTCGTCATGAAAATCTTCTTCTCTCCCGCATCCCCCTTCGTCCGCAAGTGCATGGTCGTGGCGCACGAGCTCGGCATTGCCGATCGCATCGAGAAGCTGCCGAGCGCGGCCGGCCCCGTGAAGCGCGACGCCACCATCATCCCGAAGAACCCGCTCGGCCAGGTGCCGACGTTCCTCACGGACGACGGCCAGGTGCTGTTCGACAGCCGCGTGATCTGCGAGTACCTCAACGCCACGCAGTCGGGCAAGCTGTTCCCGGCCGAAGGTGCGCAGCGCTGGGCGCGGTTGACCGAGCTGTCGCTGGCCGACGGCATGACGGGTGCCGCATTGCTCGCACGGTATGAGAACGTGTTGCGTCCCGAGGCCTTGCGCTGGTCTGAGTGGACCGATGGCCAACTGTCGAAGGTGCGCACCGGCCTCGAATGGCTCGAGACTGCGGCGCCCTCCTTCGGCGACCGAGTGGACATCGGCACCATCGCATTCGGTTGCGCGCTGGGGTACATGGACTTCCGCTTTCCTTCGGTCGACTGGCGTGCCGAAGCGCCTAACAGCGCGAAGTGGTTCGAGGTGTTCAACCAGCGTTCGTCGATGCAGGCCACTTTGCCTACTGCCTGAGTTTCGTTCGGCTCGGGGCGCGCTCACGCCGACGGGGTACCTTGCTCCGCGAATGTCCCCCGGCCTGCGGCCTCCTCCTTTATTTCGCTGCGCAAGGTACCCCGCCGGCGTGAGCGTTGGACGCAGCGCCGGTTGACCGGTCGAGCACCGGCAGCGTGCCCCGTGCACAGGACACCGGGTGCTCCCCGCAGCGAAATAAAGGAGGAGGGGCGCAGCCCCGGGGGACATTCGCGGAGGGGAGTACCCGGTGGCCTGTGCACACCCCCCAGAAAATCCTCGGCTAAAAATGCAGGTCCAGCATGAACCAAGGACCCCATACATGTCTTCCGAAGCACAGAAAAAAGTAGCCATAGTCACCGCCGGTGGCAGCGGCATGGGCGCGGCTGCGGCCCGCAAGCTCGCGGCCGATGGCTTTCGTGTCGCCATTCTTTCGTCGTCTGGCAAGGGCGAGGCGCTGGCCGCGGAACTGGGCGGCATCGGCGTGACGGGCTCCAACCAGTCGAACGACGACATCAAGCGCCTGGTGGACAAGGTCACCGACCAGTGGGGTCGCGTCGACGTGCTGGTCAACAGCGCGGGCCATGGGCCTCGTGCGCCCATCCTCGAGATCACCGACGAAGACTGGCACCGCGGCATGGACGTCTACCTGCTGAGCGCGGTGCGGCCCAGCCGGCTCGTCGCGCCGCTGATGGTGGCGCAGGGCGGCGGCAGCATCATCAACATCTCCACCTTCGCCGCCTTCGAGCCCGACCCGGTGTTCCCCACCTCCGGCGTATTCCGCGCCGGGCTCGCGGCCTTCACCAAACTGTTCGCCGACAAGTACGCCGCCCAGAACGTGCGCATGAACAACGTGCTGCCGGGCTTCATCGACAGCCTGCCCGAGAAGGCCGAGTTCCGTTCGCGCATTCCGATGGGCCGCTACGGCAAGAGCAGCGAGATCGCGGCGGTCATCGGCTTCCTGGCGTCGGAAGGCGGCGGCTACATCACGGGGCAGAACCTGCGGGTGGACGGCGGCATCACGCGCTCGGTGTAAGTGAGCAAGTCGTAGAGGGCAGTCCTTCGGGCTGCCTACAATTGCGGCCCATGTGTCCGAGGATGCCCCGCTTCCCCATCCGTCGCCGGCAGTCAGGCTGCTCGCGGCCCACGCCTCCTTGATGAAGGCTGCGCAGTGATGCGCGGCGGCCTGCTCCGGCCGCCACCACACCTGGGGAGCCGCAAGCAAGCCGGCTTCCTTTTCGCTTCCTGCCCATGCATGTCCCGCATCGCCTCGTCGGCCGATGCGGGGCGCCTTCATTTTTCTTCTTCCCATGTCTTCTTCCCCGCACAGTCGCCTGCGCGCCGAGTGGTGCCCGAGCATTCCCCGCGAGCTGATGGCCGGCGCCGTCGCCACCTTCGCGCTCATTCCCGAAGTCATCGCTTTCTCTTTCGTGGCCGGCGTCGATCCGGCCGTGGGGCTGTTCGCTTCCTTCGTCATCGGCATCGTCATCGCCTTCACGGGCGGGCGGCCGGCCATGGTGTCGGCCGCGGCCGGTTCGGTGGCGCTGGTGGCTGCGCCGCTGGTGCATGCGCATGGCCTGCCATACCTGCTGGCGGCCGGCGTGCTCGCGGGCCTGATGCAGATCGTGTTCGGGCTGCTGCGGCTCGGGGTGCTGATGCGCTTCGTGTCGTCGTCGGTGCGCACCGGTTTCGTCAATGCGCTGGCCATCCTGATCTTCGCGGCGCAGATGCCGCACTTCATCGGCGCCAACACCGCGACCTGGGCCATGGTCGGCCTGGGGCTGGCCGTCATCTACCTGCTGCCGCGC
Organism: Variovorax sp. PMC12; assembly: GCF_003019815.1. Taxonomy (NCBI): domain Bacteria; kingdom Pseudomonadati; phylum Pseudomonadota; class Betaproteobacteria; order Burkholderiales; family Comamonadaceae; genus Variovorax; species Variovorax sp. PMC12. The sequence continues at coordinate 3,666,674 of NZ_CP027773.1, read as the reverse complement.
ATCACCACGGCTGTGCCGTCGCCGCTGGTGTGCATCGTGGTCGTGACGCTGGCGGGCCACTGGCTGGGCCTGCCGCTGAAGACGGTGGCCGACCTCGGGCAACTGCCCGGCGCGCTGCCGGCGTTCGCAATGCCCGACGTGCCGCTGACGCTGGACACGCTGCGCATCATCGCGCTGCCTGCCTTCGCCATCGCGATGGTCGGCCTGCTCGAATCGATGATGACCGCCAGCGTGGTCGACGAGCTGACAGACACGCCCAGCTCCAAGAACCGCGAATGCAGCGGCCTGGGCGTGGCCAACGTAGCCGCCAGCTTCTTCGGCGGCATCGCGGGCTGCGGAATGATCGGCCAGACGGTGAGCAACGTGCGCTACGGCGGGCGAGGGCGGTTGTCGACGCTCTTCGCCGGCGCTTTCCTGCTGATCCTCATGGTGCTGCTCAAGCCCTGGGTGTCGCAGGTGCCGCTGGCGGCGCTGGTGGCGATCATGGTGATGGTGTCGGCATCGACCTTCGACTGGGGTTCGCTGCGCGCGCTGGTGCGGCATCCGCGCATGTCCAGCGCGGTGATGCTCGCGACGGTGGCCGTCACCGTCGCCACCGACAACCTCGCGGCCGGCGTGGCCACGGGCGTGATGCTCAGCGGCGTGTTCTTCACCTTCAAGGTGGCGCGGCTGCTGCACGTGCATGCCGCGCAGCACGCGGATGGCACGCGCGTGTACCGCGTCACCGGGCAGGTGTTCTTCGCATCGGCAGACATGCTGGTCGATGCATTCGACGTGCGCGAGATCGACGGTGCGCCGGTGCACATCGACGTGTCAGGCGCGCACTTCTGGGACGTGACGGCCGTGGCCGCACTCAGGAAGGTGGTCGAGCGGCTGCGCAAGCATGGCAGCGTGGTGGAAGTGAGCGGGCTCAACCGCGCCAGCCAGGACCTGATCCTGCAGCTCGACGCGGCGCCCCAGGCTCAAACGCCCAGGTAGCGCGTCCACAGCGACCGGTCGGCATCCAGCGCCGCCGAGTCGCCCTGCCACACCACGCGTCCGCGCTCCAGGATCACATGGCGGTTGGCCAGCGGCAGCAGGCGCTGCACGTACTTGTCGACCACCAGGATCGCTTCGCCCTCTGCCTTGAGCGTGGCGATGCAATTCCAGATTTCCTCGCGGATCACCGGTGCGAGGCCTTCGGTGGCTTCGTCCAGGATCAGCAGGCGCGGGTGCGTGGACAGCGCGCGCGCGATGGCCAGCATCTGCTGCTCGCCGCCCGAGAGCTGGTTGCCCGCGTTGGCCTTGCGCTCCGACAGGCGCGGAAACAGGCCGTAGAGCGCCTCGACCGTCCAGCGCGGCGCGCTGCCGGGGCGCGGCCGTGCGAAGGCGCGCAGGTGCTCGTCGACGCTGAGGTTGGGGAACACATGCCGCCCCTCGGGCACGATGGCCACGCCGCGCCGCGCGATGGCGTCGGGCTTGTGCCCGCCGATGGCCGCGCCGTCGAAACGCACGTCGCCGCGCATCGGTGCCAGCGTGCCGGTCAGCACCTTGAGCAGCGTGCTCTTGCCCATGCCGTTGCGGCCGAGCAGCGCCAGCACTTCGCCGGGACGGATGTCGATGTCGATGCCGAACAGCACTTGGCTCGCGCCGTAGCCGGCTTCGATGGCCTTCGCTTCCAACAGCATCTCAGTACCTCGTCGCACTTTGAAGTGCGAAGTGGGTGTTTCCAGTTTGAGGAACACCGCGGAACCGGCTTTGCCGGGCCGCAGGTGTTGCCCCCGATAGGGGGTTGGCGCAGCGACACGAAGTGCGCGCAGCCTGGGGGCGAGTCATGAATGCCCCTCCGCTTCGGTGCCGAGGTACACGGCTTGCACATCGGGATGGCCGCGCACTTCGTCGGCCGTGCCGCTCATCAGCACCTTGCCCTGCACCAGCACGGTGAGCCGGTCGGCCAGGCGGAACACCGCGTCCATGTCGTGTTCGATCAGCAGGATGGCCATCGACGCGCGCAGCGATTCGATCAGCTCGACCATGCGCGCGGATTCGTCCGGCCCCATGCCGGCCATCGGCTCGTCGAGCAGCAGCAGCTTGGGCTCGGCCGCGAGTGCCAGCGCCACGTCGAGCGCGCGCTGCGCACCGTGCGGCAGCGTGCCGGCGATGCGGTCGCGCTCGCTGCCCAGGCCCACGCGGTCGGCCAGTGTCACCGCGCGGTCGACGAGGTCGCGCTCCTTGGCGCGCGGCGCCATGAAGCGCAGGCTGCTGCCCGCATGGGCCTGCGCCGCGAGCATCAGGTTGTCGTGCACGGTTTCCTTGGCGAAGACGCGCGTCACCTGGAAGCAGCGCGACATGCCGGCGGCCACGCGCTGGTGGTCTTTCAGCGAGGTGATGTCCTTCTCGTCGAGCAGCAGGCGACCGGCGTCGGCCTTCAGCAGCCCGGTGATCAGGTTCACCAGCGTGGTCTTGCCCGCCCCGTTCGGCCCGATGAGCGCATGCACTTCGCCGCGCTCCACCGTGAGGTTCACGTGGTCGGTGGCCAGCAGTCCGCCGAAGCGCTTGACCAACCCTTCGATTCTGAAGAGGCTCATGGTGCTTTACTCCCTCTCCCCTCTGCGGAGAGGGTTGGGGTGAGGGGCAGGCGGCGCTTGTACAGTGCGGCCAATCCTTTGGGCGCCCACAGGGCAACGGCAATCAGCAACAGTCCCAGCGGCATGTGCCAATGCTCCGTATGCTGCTTGAGCGCTTCTTCCAGCACCAGCCACACGACAGCTCCCACAGGCCCGCCCCAGCTGCGCCCCAGCCCGCCGATGACCACCATCACCAGCAGCGTCGCCGACTGCGTCCAGTGCATCGTGGCCGGGCTCACGAAGCCGTTGCCGCCGGCCAGCAGTGCACCCGCCAGCCCCGCGATGGCGCCCGCGATGGCGAACGCCACCAGCTGCAGCCGGAACACCGGATAGCCCAGCGCCCGCATGCGCGTCTCGTTGTCGCGGATGCCCATCAGCGCATGGCCGAAGCGCGATTGCGTCGCGCGGTGCAGCCACCAAAGCGCCAGCGCGACGATCGCCAGCACCACCCAGTAGAAGTTCGACTCATTGCCCAGGTCGAGGCCGGGCAGCAGCGTGGGGCGCGACATCAGCGTGTAGCCGTCGTCGCCGCCATAGCGGCGCAGCGACACCACCACGAAGTACAGCATCTGCGCGAAGGCCAGCGTGGTCATGATGAAGTACACGCCGCGCGTGCGCAGCGCCACCGTGCCGATCAGCGTGGCCACCAGGCCGGCCATGAGCGCGGCGGCCGGCCACATGATCCAGCCCGACATCACGCCCGCGTCGCTCAGCGCCACCACCGTGTACGCGCCGATGCCGATGAAGCCCGCATGCCCCAGCGCCACCATGCCGCCGAAGCCGAGGATGAAATTGAGGCTCGCCGCCGCCAGTGCCACGATGAGCACGCGCCGCACGAAGCCGATGTAGAACTCGAGCCCGAACAGCGGCGCGACCAGCGGAAACGCCGTGAGCAGCACAAGGAGCAGCCCGAGGCCGATGTAGCGTGAGGGTGACTTCATGCGCGTGCCGAGAAAAGGCCTGATGGCCGGAAGATGAGCACCACCACCATCAGCGCGTACATCGCGACTTCGGCGAACAGCGGCCCCAGGTCGGCGGCGGTGGCCGGCGGCAGCGTGGCGCGCAGCAGCATCGGCACGAAGGCGCGCCCCACGGTGTCGACCACGCCCACCAACAGTGCGGCCACGAAGGCGCCGCGCACCGAACCGATGCCGCCGATCACCAGCACCACCAGCGCCGGGATCAGGATCGCTTCGCCCATGCCGACCTGCACCGCGACGATCGGCCCCATCAGCGCGCCGGCCAGCGCCGCCAGCGCGGCACCCAGCAGGAACACGCCGTTGAAGATGCGGCCCACGCGCACGCCCATCAGCTCGGCCATCGGCCGGTCGGAGGCGCCCGCGCGCACCCGCATGCCGATGCGCGTGTGGTTCACCAGCAGGTACAGCGCCAGCGCCACCAGCAGCCCGCCCACGAGGATCACCAGGCGGTACGCCGGATAGGGCAGGCCGTCCATCAGCTGCACCGGACCCGAGAGCGCGGCAGGCGTCGGCGCCATCACCGGCGAGGGCCCCCAGGTCATCGTCACGATGTCGTCGGCCACCAGGATCACGCCGAAGGTGGCGAGCACCTGCGCGAGATGGTCGCGTGTGTAGAGCCGGCGCATCAGCAGCACTTCGAGCAGCAGCGCCACCACCACCGTGACCGCCACCGCGATGACGATGGCCGCGGCGAACGAGCCGGTGCGCGTGTGCGCCTCGGCCGCCACATACGCGCCCGCCATGAACAGCGAGCCGTGCGCCAGGTTCAGCACGTCCATGATGCCGAACACCAGCGTCAGCCCGGCCGCCAGCAGGAACAGCATCAGCCCGTAGCCGAGGCCGTTGAGCAGCTGCTCCAGAACAAGAATTCCACTCATAGAAGAACCAACAGGGTTGCCCGCGTTTTCATTCAGGAGACACCGAGGAACCGGCTTCGCCGGGCCTCAGGTGTCGCCCCCGGCAGGGGGTAGGCGAAGCGACACGAAGTGCGCGAAGCCTGGGGGCAAGCTACTTGAGCGGACACTTGTCGGCGTAGGAGTCGCCGTAGTTGGTGAGCACGGTGTTGATCAGCTTGTTCGTGACCTTGCCCTGCGCATCCTTGCCGATCACGCGCAGGTAGAAGTTCTCGATGGGGTAGTGGTTGTTGGCGTACTTGAAGCTGCCGCGCGTCGATGCGTAGTTGGCCTTCTTCAGCGCGGCCACCACGGCTTCGCGGTTCTGCGCGTTGCCGCCCGATTGCTTCACCGCCGCGTCCATCGCGAGGATCGCGTCATAGGCCTGCGCGGCGTACACCGATGGATAGCGGCCGTTGTATTCCTTGCGGAAAGCGGCCACGAAGGCCTTGTTGGCGGGGTTGTCGAGGTCGTGCGCCCAGTGCGAGGTGTTGAACAGGCCGAGCATCGGATCGCCCACGGCGCCGATCACGTCTTCGTCGGCCGAGAAGCCGCTGGTCACCAGCGTGATGTCCTTCGACAGGCCCGCGCCCACGAACTGCTTGATGAAGTTGATGCCCATCGCGCCGGGCAGGAAGAAGTAGATGGAATCGGGCTTGGCCGCGCGCAGCTGCGCGAGTTCGGCGGCGTAGTCGATCTGGCCGAGCTTGGTGTAGAGCTCGTCGGCCACCTGGCCCTTGAACTGGCGCTTGAAGCCGCCCAGCGCGTCCTTGCCGGCGGGGTAGTTGGGCGCGATCAGCACGATCTTCTTGAACGCGCGGTCCTGCGCGAACTTGCCGGCGGCTTCGTGGAACTGGTCGTTCTGGTAGGCGGTTCCGAAGAAGTAGGCGTTGCACTGCGCACCGGCGAACTGGCTCGGGCCGGCGTTGGCCGAGAGGTAGGGCACCTTGGCGTTGAACAGCGTCGGGCCCACGGCCAGCGCCACGTTGGAGCCGATGGGGCCGCTGAAGAGGTCGATCTTGTCGCGCTGGATCATGCGGTCGACCAGCTGCTTGGCCTGGTCGGGGCTGCCGGCCATGTCGGCCTGCACGAACTCCACGTCCTGTCCGCCGAGCTTGCCGCCCAGTTGCTTGATGCCCAGCGCGAAGCCGTCGCGCGCTTCGGCGCCAAGTGCCGCGAAGGGCCCCGAGATGTCGAGCGCCAGGCCCACCTTCACGGGTGCGGCCATGGCCTGCGCGGCGGTGCCAAGGGCGGCGCCGCACAGCAGCAGCGACAGCAGGGTGCGCGGCAGCGCGGGCGACTTCGGGGGCAGATGGCTCATGGATTCTCCGGCGTGGAAGGATGAAACGACGCACCGGCTGCCGCGTCTTGCGGCAGCCATGGCACCGAACCGTTGATAGCTAAATACTTTAGCCATAAACGATTTGGTGTCAACGGTACTAGCACGAATGGTGCCAGTGCGTCGTGTCGTTTCCGTTCAGCCGAAGGGGTTGGCCGTGGCGAACCACAGGCCGATGCCGGTGGCGATGATGAATGCGCCGTCGGTCACGCCGGCGATCAGGAAAAACTTGGTCTGCAGCGTGTCCACCATCTCGGGCTGGCGCGCACTGCTTTCCAGGAACTTCTGGCCCACCAGCCCGATGCCGAGGCACGAACCGAGTGCGGCAATGCCGATCAGCAATGCGACTGCGAGCGGAAGGATGTTGAAGCCGGTCATGGTGTTTTCTCCTGGTTGGTTGATTGATGGAGAGACTTTCCCAGAGCGGGTGCGCACGGTCCATGACGTGGGAGGTCATGGGGCAAGCGAAAAAAAGCCGGCCGTGAATACGGCCGGCTCGCAGGCGAAGCGTCGAAGCCTCAGGGCGCCTGCGTCCAGTTCTGGTTGTTGCCGCCGTTGCAGGTCCAGGTGATCAGCGCCGTGTCCTGGGCGGTCGCGCCGCCGGGCACGTCCAGGCAGGAGCCCGAGGCGCGGTTGCGCAGGGTCGAGCCCACCAGGCTCCAGTGCGTCGTGTTGCCGGCCGAGCAGGCCAGCTGCACCACGGCCGCGTTGGTGGTCGCGGTGCCGCTCTGCGCCAGGCACAGGCCGCTGTGCTCGACCTTGAACTGCACGAAGCCGTCGCCGGTCTGCGCCATGGTGAAGCGCTCGTTGCCGGCGTTTCCGCACGGCCACTGCACCACCGTCGTGCCGCTCGTGGTTGCCGCGCCCTTCACGTTCACGCACAGGTTGCTCAGGTTGGAGCGGATACGCGTGACCACCGGCGTCGGGTCGTTGTCGAGCGAGCGAACGTATTCGCGCAGCGCCACCACGTCGTTGGCCGGCAGGCTGGGCGCATTGCCGTGGCCGCTGGCGAGCACGTCCTGCAGCGTGGCCGCCTGGCCGTTGTGGAAGAACGCCGTGGTGTTCCAGGTGCCCAGCAGCGTCGGCGTGTCGAAGCCCACGCCCGCCAGCGACTGGTTCATGCCCTTGCCCGAGGAGGCCTGGATCGTGCCGACGTCATGCCGCACCCCGTCGCGGAAGGTGGCGCCGGTGTGGCAGGTGGCGCACTGTGCCGTGTTGAACACGGTCTGGCCGCGCACCGCGTCCACGCTGAGGCTGCCGTCCGCCGCGCGCGCCGGGCTGCGCATGAACTTGTTCAGCGAAGTCAGGTAGGCCGCCAGATCGTCGAGCTGCGCGTTCCTGCCGGCCTTGGGCGCGCCCAGCGGGTCGGAGGTGGCCGCGAAGTCTGCATTGCTCAGGAAGCCGGTGCCGCCGAACTCGTTGCGGATGTCGTTCTCGAAGTCCTGCACCTCGTCGAAGTTGGCCGTCCAGTGCAGCTTGCCGTGGCCCATGCCGCGCCGGCCCTGCAGGCTGATGGTGCGGCGCAGGCCCTCGCCGCGCTGGGTGAAGTCCCACACCATGCCGTCGTCGCCGCCGTCGGCGTGGCAGCTCGCGCATGACAGGTAGTTGTCCTTGCTCATGCGGCGGTCCGACGCGTTGTAGAACACCTGCTTGCCGCGCAGCGCCGCGGCGCCCATGGGCTCCACCGCCACTGTCTGCACGTTCTGCAGGAAGCTCGGCGCATTGGTCTCCGACGACAGCACCGAGGCCACGTCGTGCACCGACACCGAGCGCGCCAGGAAGTTGTTGACGAACAGCCGCTTGCGCGCCGCGTCCAGGTACAGGCCGTGCGGCGCGCTGCTGGCGTTGATCTCGCCGCGGATGGAGCGGCTGTAGGCGTCGACGATGGCCACGCGGTTGCCTTCCATCTGCGCGACGAAGATGTAGTCGCCGGCCGGCGAGAACAGCGCGGCGCGCGCCGGTGCCCGGTCGTCGAAGTCGATCTGCTCGTCGAACTTGTGCGCCGCCGCCTGCAGGTCGACCTGCGACAGGATGGAGCGCACCGTCTGGTCGTGCACGAGGTTCGTGCCGTCGCGGAATTTGCCGCGCACGATGTTGTCCTTCTTCGAAGGCAGCACGGCGCGCTTGCCGTCGGGCGAGATCACTACCTGCGCGGTGTAGTTGGCCACGCCGCGCGCGCGGCTCTCGGTGTCGACGGTGGTGGTGTCCACCGGCAGCGCGATGGCGCCCATGCCGCTCATGCTCTGCAGGTTGACCTTGTGCAGCTGGTTGCCCGTCATCTTCGACTTGAAGCGCGTGACGTAGGCCACCTGCGAATCGGCCGCCACCGCGATGCCGCGCACATCGCCCTCGAGCGCCACCGCGCCGGTGGTGCTGCCGTTGGCGGGGTCGAAGCTCATGAGCACCGACTTGCTCTCCAGCGTCAGCAGGCCCTTGCTGCCGTTGGGCGTGAAGACCACGCCGTAGGGCCCGCTGCCGTAGGCCAGCGCCACGGTGGCCGAGATGGTGCCGTTGGCCGGGTTGAGCACCACCAGCTTGTCCTCGCCGTGCACCGGCACCCAGATGCGGCCGTCGGGGCCCACGGCCAGCGTCTTCGGCTCGTCGCCCACGCGGGTCTCCCAGCGCTTGGCCAGGGTCTGCGCATCGATGGCGGCCACCGTGCCGCTGTCGGGGTTGACCGAGTACACCGAGTTGGCGTCGCCCGCGATGTTGGTGGTGTGCGTGGGCGCCTGTGCGGTGACCGGCGCGATCACCGTCAGGTTGTAGGTGTAGTAGGTCTCGCGGCCCTGGGCGTCGCGCACCGTCAGCGTCACGGTGTAGTGGCCGGGCATGTTGTAGGTGTAGGTGTAGTTCGCCTGGTTCGAGAAGGCCGTCTGCGTGCCGTTGCCGAAGTTCCAGCGGTACTGCGCGCCGCTCGCGCCCAGCGTCGCGGGGTTGAACACCAGCTGGCCGTTGACCAGCTTCGGCCCGCCGCCGATGCCGGGGTCGCCGATGATGGCCTGGCCGCGCAGCGTGGCCACATCGGAATCGCTCAGCACGCGGCCGTACACCCGCACTTCCGCCAGCGTGCCCTTGAAGAGCGCGGCGTTGCCCTGGATCTGCCCCAGCAGCTGGAACTTGTTCGCGAGGCCCTTGGTGCCGGCGAGCCCGGCGGAGGTGGTCTTCACCCCGTCGACGTACACCGCCTGCGCGCCGGAGGCGGCGTCGCGCGTCATCACCACGTGATGCCAGTTGCCGTCGTTCACCGCGGCCGAGGAGGCGGTGCCCGCGTCGTTGCCGACCGACAGCTTGATGCGCCCGCTGGTGTCGAGCCAGCCCCAGAACACGTCGTCGGTGCCGTTCGCCTGGTCGCGCCCGAAGACACCGGGGGCGGTCCACGAGTTGGCCGCGCCTGTCTGCGTGGTCTTCATGTAGAAGCTCAGCGAAGCGGTGCCGCCGAGCACGGTGGCCACGGTGTCGTTCTTCAGCGGCACGCCTGCCGTGCGGTTGGCGAAGTTCAGGCCGATGCTCTCGAAGGCGTCGCCGGTGGCGGGCGTGCCGTTATTGGCGCCGATCTGGTCCGACAGGCTGCCCGCCAGCGTCCAGTAGTGCATGAGGCTGATGTCGCTCGCGTTGCCGGTGTGGAACACCGACTTGTAGTCCGCCGCGATGGCGTTGCCCGCATAGTCCTTCACGCCGTTGGCGGGCAGGAACACTTCATAGCTGGTGCCGGGCTGCAGCGGCTGGTCAGGCGAGAAGTTGATGATGCCCAGCTGCACGCTGTAGGTGCCTGCCAGCGTGTTGCCGCCCACCGGCCGCACGATGAAGGTGTTGGCGTTCACGCTCTCCGGCCGGATGTTGTCGGTCATGCCCAGGCCGATGCGCGAGGTCAGCGCCTGCTGCTTCGCGCCGCTGGCGGGCGAGACCTGCTTCACTTCGGGCCTGGTGATGTCGGGATCCACCGAATGCACGATGAAGCCGCTGCCCGAGCCGTGGTCGTTGCCCACGAAGACCAGGTTGCCGAACATCGCGACCTGGCCGTTGTCCGAGTGCGAGAAGTTCGGGTCGTCCTCGCGCAGGATGCTGCCGCGGCCCACCTCCACGTGGTTGAGCGGGTTGCTCACGTCGACCTTGTGGATGCGGGTCTGCGCGCCCTGTATGACGTAGTTGTCCTGCGTGGCGCAGTAGAGCTGCTCGTCGATGACGAGGCGGTTGTCTTCTGCCACGAAGCGCGAGCGGTCGCTCAGGTCGTAGCTGTACATCTTCGCGCCGCTGTTGCGCGTGGAGACGTGCAGGTTCCGGCCGTCGAAGCAGGTCGCGTAATAGAACGGCGTGGTGCCCACGATGGAGTCGAGCACCTTGGGGTTGAGCGGATCTGAAATGTCCAGGCTCGCGAAGCCGCCGTTGCTTTCCATCGCGGTCAGCACCATGTGGTTGCCCATCGTGAAGATCGGCCCGATGCGGAAACCGCCGAGTTCGCCGGTGGGCACGGGGTTGGGCTTGCCCGCGCCGCGGTTGGCAACCACCGCGTTCGCGGGGTCCGTGGCATCGACGATGAAGATGCCACGGCCGGCCGAGGCCACGTACAGGTAGGGCGCCTGCCACCAGAGCTGCCAGGCCACGTCTTCGTAGTCGCCGCCGTTGACGCCGGGCAGCGCCAGCTTCTTCACCTGCTTGATGTCGTTGATGTCGGTGAAGTCCCAGAACTCCACGCCGTTGATGCTGGGCAGCACCACGTACGTCTTGCCGCCGACCTTGGCCGTGCCGAAGGAGTGCGTCTCGCGGAACTCCTTGGTGCGGCCCTCGGGTTCGTAGATCTTCTTGACGAGCTGGATCTGGCGCGGGTTCAACACGTCGTACAGCAGGAAGCCTCCCGGGCCCAGGCCGCTGTCCGGCGCGAAGGAGGTGAGGAAGTAGCCGTTGATCATGATGCCCGCGTTCATGCCGTAGTCCTTGCGGCCCGGGTAGGTGGCGGGCACCTCGCGCGATTCGTAGGCACTGCTGTGCGCCGGGTCGAGCGGATGCGCGGCGCTGGTGATCATCGACACCGGTTTGAACAGTTCCGCCGAGGTGTAGGTGAGGTTGCCCAGGCCCGGCCCCTGCAGCGGGAGCGGGTCGGCGACCGCAGCGGAAACCGCCGCCGCCATGTTGTTCAGGGTCGTCATCGGACTGACCCCGGTGATTGCAGCGTGCGTCAGCAGCGTGACGAACGGCAGCAGGAACGCCATCAAGTAATACCGGATTCTCATCGTCGCCTCCAGGTTGTTGTATCGGTCACTTGCAAAAGCGCGCGCGCAGGGCGCACCCCGGCCGGCGACATGCGTCGCCGGCCGTACAGCCTCTCCCTCCTCGTTTTTCTGGACGGCGTTGCGCCGTCGCTCAGCTCCCGCCGGATCGGCCCGGCTCAGTTCTTCTTCGCGCCGCCCGATTCGTAGATGTCCCATGCCTCCTTGGCGCTCGCGCCGCGGTGGATCATGGCCATCAGCGCATCCACCACCGCCGACGGGTTGGCGTGCTGGTACACGTTGCGCCCGTACACCATGCCGACCGCGCCCTGGTCCATCAGCACGCGCGAGCGGGCGAACACCTGCTGCAGGTCTTCGCGTCCGCCGCCGCGCACGAGCACGGGGCAGCGCGCGGCCTGCACCACGCGGTGGAAGTCGGCGGGGTCGCTGGTGGGGTCGGCCTTGACGATGTCGGCGCCCATCTCGCGCGCCAGGCGCACGAGCGTGACGATCTTCTCGGCGTCGCCGTCGACCATGTAGCCGCCCTGCTCGCTGTGCGGGCGCATCACCAGCGGCTCGATCATCAACGGCATGCCGTAGCGGTCGCAGTCGGCGCGCACCCGCGCGATGTTCTGCACGCACTGGCGGAACAGGTCGGGCTCGTTCGGCAGCATGAACAGGTTGACCACCACGCAGGCCGCGTCGCGCTGCACGGCCGGCAGCACCGGGTCGTGCTCGTTCTGCAGCACCGCCCACATCACGCGGTGCGCCGTGGCGTTGTAGGGGTTGCCCATGTCGATGCGCTGCACCAGCGCCGGCTTGTCACGGCCCGGGCGGTCCTGCAGCAGGTCGGCCTGGCCGTGGTTGAGCTGGATCGCGTCGGGGCCGGCGGCCACGAGCTTGTCGATCACCGCCGGCATGTCCTCGAGCCCGTTGAGGAACGAGGGCTCGTTGCACACGCCGTGGTCCAGCGCGATGTCCAGGCAGCGCCCGTTGTTCAGCAGCCGGTTCAGGCGTGCGGTCTTGTCCTTCGACATACGGAAGAAATCCTTGTGTTGAGATGGGATGGAAGGGGCCTCAGCCCAGCGCGGCCAGATGCCGGGCCGCGGCGGCGTCGATGAGCGCCAGCGCGTCGCCCTGCAGGCGCACCGAGCCGGCGGCCGCGTTCTCGACGGCCTGCTTGCTCACGCGGGCGCCGCACAGCGCCACCGAGACGCTGCCGCGCGCCAGCGTCCACGCGATCATCAGTTGGCCGAACGAGCATTCGAGCTGCTTGCGCAGCGGCTCCAGCTCTTCGAAGAAGGCCTTGAGCTTCGCGCGGTTCCCGGCGCTGAAGCGCGGGTTGCTCGCGCGCTGGTCGTCGCCCGTGAACTGGCGCGCGGGGTCGATGGGGCCGGCCAGCAGGCCGAGCGCGAGCGACGAATAGCCCAGCACCGCCACGTCGTGCTCGGTGCACAGCGGCACCAGCGTCTGCTCGATCTCGCGGTCGATCAGGCTGTAGCGCTCCTGCGCGGCATCCACCGGGCCGTGTTGCAGGTACTCGGCCAGCGTCTCGGGGCTCACGTTGCTCACGCCGATGGCGCGGATCTTTCCCTGCTTCTTCAGCGCGAGCAGCGTGTCCATGGTCTCGGCCACGGGCGTGGTGGCGTCCTGCCAGTGCGTGATGTAGAGGTCGATGTAGTCGGTCTGCAGGCGCTTCAGGCTCTGTTCGCATTCGTGAATGATCGATTCGCGCCCGAGGTAGCGGTACACCGGGTGGCCGTCTTCTTCGAAGAAGTGCGTTCCCTTCTGCGTGTGCCACACCAGCCCGCACTTGGTGGCGATCACGGCTTCGTGGCGGCGGCCCTTCAGCGCGGTGCCGACGATGCTCTCTGAGCGGCCGAGGCCGTAGGCCGGCGCGGTGTCGATCAGGTTCACGCCCGCGTCCAGCGAGGCCTGGATGGCCAGCACGGCGGCGGCGTTGTCACCGCCGCCCCACATCCAGCCGCCCATGGCCCAGGTGCCCAGGCCGATGGCCGAGCACTCGATGCCCGAGGGGCCGAGCGTTGTCTTCTTCATCGATGCGTTGTTCATCGCTTGGTCTTTCTGGTGTTCATGATGTGGTCGATGGTCACGGCCGCGAGCAGGATCAGGCCCTTGATCACGTCCTGCCAGTAGGGCGACACGTCCAGCAGGATCAGCGAGCTGGTCACCACCGACAGCAGCGCCAGGCCCAGCACCGCGCCCAGCACCGTGCCCGAGCCGCCCTTGAGGCTGGCGCCGCCGATCACCGCGGCGGCGATCACGTTCAGCTCCATGCCCATGCCGAAGGTGGGCGTGGCCGCGCCGAAGCGCGCGGTGTAGATCACGCCGGCCAGGCCCGCCGAAGCGGAGCACAGCACCGTGACCCAGAACTTCACGTGGCCCACGCGAATGCCCGAGTACAGCGCGGCCTTCTCGTTGCTGCCGGTGTAGAACACGCGGCGCAGCAGGGTGTAGCGGCGCAGCACGAAGTCGCTCACCACCACGATGAGCAGGAAGATCAGGATGACGGCCGGAATGCCGAACAGCGTGCCCTGGCCGATGAACTTGAACTCCGCCGGCAGCGAGAACAGCGACTGCGGCGTGCCCTGCGTGAGCGCCAGGCACAGGCCGCGCACGATCACCATGAAGGCCAGCGAGGCGATGAAATGGTTCAGCCCGATGCGCGTGACGCAGCCGCCGATCATGGCGCCGATGAGCGCGCTCGCGCCGATGGCCACCAGCCCCGCCGTCCACGGATCGAAGCCCATGAGGAACAGCTTGCCCGTGACCACCATCGCGAAGCACACCACCGAGCCCACCGACAGGTCGATGCCGCCGACGATCAGCAGGATCGTCATGCCCACCACCACGATGCCTTCGATGGAGAACGACAGCAGCATCGCGCGCACGTTGTCCCACGTGAGGAAGTAGGGCGACGCGAAGCTCATGCCCACGCACAGCGCGGCGATGATGAGCAGCAGGCCCATCTCGCGCATGCTGCCGAGCTTGCTGGCGGGCTTGGCGGGGCCGCCCCCCGACTGGTGTGGCTGGAGGCCCGGTGCGGCCCCCGCGTCGAGTTGTGCCGGGTAGTTCATGCTGTCGCTTCCTCTTCGCAAAGTCCCGAGGCCAGCCGCAGCAGCGCCTCTTCCGTCATTTCGTTGTCTTGCACTTCACCGGCCAGCCGGCCGTCGCGTATCACCAGCGCGCGGTCGCACAGCCCGATGATCTCGGGCAGCTCCGAGGAGATCACCACCACGCCCACGCCCTGGCTCGCCAGCTCGCGCAGGATGTGGTGGATCTCCGACTTGGCGCCCACGTCCACGCCGCGCGTGGGTTCGTCCATCAGCAGCACCGACGGGTTGGTGGCCAGCAGCTTGGCGATGGCCACCTTCTGCTGGTTGCCGCCCGACAGGCTCGCCACGTCGATGGCCACGCCGTCGGACTTGAGCTTGAGCTTGGCGCCCAGGTCCACCGCCAGCTTGTGCTCGGCCGCGCGCTGCAGCAGGCCGAAGCGCGAGCTCACGCGCTTCAGCGCCATCGACGCGATGTTCTGCGCGATGGGCAGGTCGAGGTACACGCCCGCCGCCTTGCGGTCTTCGCTGAGATAGGCGATGCCTTCGCGCAGCGCGTCGCTGTACTTGCGGATCGTCAGCGTCCTGCCGCGCAGGCGCACCTTGCCGCGCGTGGCGGGGCGCAGGCCGCAGACGGTCTCGGCGAGTTCGCTGCGCCCGGCGCCCATGAGGCCCGCGATGCCGAGGATCTCGCCGCGCCTGAGCGTGAAGGAGATGCCGTGCACGCGCTCGCCGTCGGCGATGTCGCTCACTTCGAGCACCGGCTCGCCGTGCGCCGCGTCGCCGTGCTTCGGCGGGTAGTAGTTGCCCAGGTCGCGCCCGACCATGCGGCGCACCAGCGCGTCGGCGTCGAGTTCGGCCAGCGGGCCGCAGTGCACGTTGCGCCCGTCGCGCAGCACCGTCACGCGCGAGCAGTGCGCAAAGATCTCGGCCATGCGGTGGCTGATGTAGATGATGCCGATGCCCTGCGCCTTCAGGTCGTGCAGCACCTTGAAGAGCGCGGCCGATTCGTTGTCGGTGAGCGCGGCGGTGGGCTCGTCGAGGATCAGCACCTTGCAGTCCAGCGTGAGCGCCTTGGCGATCTCGATGAGCTGCTGCGTCGAGATGCTCAGGTCCTTCACCAGCGCCGACGGGTCCACGTCCTGCCCCAGCCGCTGCAGCACGCGGGCGGCGCGCGCGTTGAGGCTGGCGTAGTCCATCCACGCATGCTTGCCGGCGTTGATCTCCGGCATGAAGATGTTCTCGGCCACGGTGGCGTCGCCGCACAGGGCGATCTCCTGGTGCACCAGGCCGATGCCCAGGCGCATGGCGTGCGCCGGGCCGTCGATGACCACCTTGCGGCCGTCGAGCGAGATCTCGCCCTCGTCCGGCTGGTGGATGCCGTCGATGATGTTCATCAGCGTGGACTTGCCCGCGCCGTTCTCGCCGCACAGGGCGTGGATCTCGCCGGCGTGCAGCGAGAAGTCCACGCCCGTGAGCGCGCGCGAAGCGCCGAAGCGCTTGCTGATCGCCTTCAGTTCGAGCAATGCGCTCACTGCGTTCACTCGCCGATTCCCTTGGTGCCGCGGCGGGCGAGGTACTTGTCCCAGTAGAAGTCGTCCGCGTTGGCCTTGCTGACCACGGCCAGGCCGTTGTCCAGGAAGGGCACGGACATCGGGTTGGTGCCGTTGCGCTTGGCGTCGTTCATCGGGTCGATGAGCGTCGGGTTCTTGGCCAGAAACAGCATCATCATGCCCATGTAGCCCTGCATGCCCTGGTTCGGGTTGATGGAGCCGAACACGTCGCCCGACTTGATCATGTCCAGGATCTTGGCGTTCACGTCGCAGCACATCACCTTGATGTTCTTCTTGGTCTCGACCTTGGCCTGCGCCGCGCCCAGCGCCGAGTTGGCCTCGGGCATGAACAGGGCGCCCAGGTTCGGGTTGGCCTGCGCCAGGCTCAGCACGGCCTGGTAGGCCTTGTTCGGGTCCTGGTTGCTGGCGGCGCGGCCGACCAGCTTCATGCCCGGGTGCTTGGTCTTCATGCGGTTGACGAAGGCGGCGATGCGGCGGTCGTGGTTGTCCTGGCCGGGGTTCTCCAGCACGGCGTATTCGCCCTTGCCGCCCATCGAAGCCGCGATGGCGTCCGCCGCCTGCGTGCCTTCGCGGTCGTTGTCGGACGTGATGAACGAGGTGCGCTTGGAGTTGGGCGAGTCTGCCGCGAAGGTGACGACGGGGATGCCCATCGCCGCCGCGCGGTTGATGGGCTCTATGAACGGGTCGGGGTTCATCGGATGCAGCAGGATGCCGGCTGGCTTGCGCGCCAGTTCCTGCTCGAAGGACGCGAGCTGCTTGTTCACGTCGTACTCGGGCGTGCCGGTGTAGCGCGTCTTCACGCCCAGCGTGCGGCCGAGCTGCTTCATCATTTCGTAGACCGGAAACCAGTACTCCACGCCCGACACCATCACGTTCATCACGTAGACGTCGCTGGCGTTGCCGCGCAGGCCGGCGCCCGCGGCGGGGGCTGCCGCTTGCTGCTGCGCAAGCGCGCTCGCACCGGCCAGGCCGATACCGGCGGCCGCCGCGGACTTCAGGAAATTACGCCTCATTTTTTGTCTCCTCACGTTGTGTGGCACAGCTGCTGATGCTGCCTTTGAGGGCAGCCTTTCGATCCTCGTTGTCACGACAGTTGTTATGACAGGCTAGAATGTACGCGCTGGCCGTTTGAAGGGATAACTAGGGGAAACGCTACTGGCGATGCGCTTTTATTCCGCCGAAGCTGTTATGACATGAAGACAAAAATACTGATCGGCATCGACATGGGGTCGAGCAGCCTGAAAGCCCTGGCCCTCGAAGCCGGGAGCGGCCGGGCCGTCGCCCTGTCCCGCATGCCACTGCCGCACGACCGGCTGCCCGCAGGGGGATGCGAAGTGGGGGCGGCCGCCATCCGCTCCGCCCTGACCCACGTGCTGCGCGACGTCGCCCACCAGCTCGGCAACCGCGTGGCCGAGGTCCGCGCCATCGGCTGCACCGGCCACGGCGCCGGGCTCTATGCGCTGGACGCGCGCAACGAACTCGTGGGCGGCCGGGCCGTTGCCTCGACCGACCAGCGGGCCGATGCGCGTGCGCGTTCGCTGTCGCTGAGCCACGGGGATGCGCTGTTCGCCGATGTCGGCTGCAGGCCCTGGCCGGGCCAGCCCACCGTGATCGCGGCCGAGCTGCTGGGCACCGACGCCGTGCAGCGCGGCGAGGTGCGCCGGCTGCTGTTCGCGAAGGACTACCTCGGCTTCCTGCTGACCGGCGAGATCGCGACCGACGCGAGCGATGCGAGCACCGCCGGGCTGGTGTCGATCGCCACCGGCACGTGGTCGCAGGCGGCCTTCGACGCCTCGGGCATCGCCGACCTCGGGCCGCGTGCCTTCGGTCCGCTGGTGCCCGGCGGCGAGGTCGTCGGCAAGCTGCGGCCTGCCGAAGCCGCGCTGTGCGGCCTGCCCGCCGGCATTCCCGTGGCGATGGGCGCCATCGACCTGCTCGCATCGATGACCGCGATCTGCGCCGAAGGCCGCGAGCGGGCGGTGTCGGTCTTCGGCACCTGGTGCGTGAACGCGGTCATCGGACCGGTGATCGAGCCCAAGCCCGACGTGGCGGCGGTCGTGAACTTCGGTCGCGCGGACAGGCGGCTCTACATGGAGAACAGCCCCTCGTCGATGGCCAACATCGCATGGTTGGCCGGCGTGCTGGGCCTGCCGGATTCGCGCGCCGTGGTCGACCTGGCGATGTCGGTGCCGCTGGGCGCGGGCGGCCTGCGCTTCCTGCCGTTCGTGAACGGCGGCGGCGGCGTGACGGCGGGCTTCGTCGGCCTCAAGAGCCATCACACGCGCGGCGACATGGCACGCGCCGTGGTCGATGCGGTGGCCGCGCTGCATGCGCGCCACACGGCGCGGCTCGCGGCCTGCGGCCTGCCGGTGTCGGCCTCGACCGTGCTCGGCGGCGGTGCGAGCGACACCCGCCTCGTGCGCCTGCTGGCCGGCTTTCTGGCGCATCCGGTCGAGCGCTGCGCCGACGACGAAACCGGCGCGCGCGGCGCGGCCATCTACGCCGCCATGTCGCAGGGCATCGACCACGCCGGGCAGGACAGCGCCTTGCTCGCGCCCTGCGACACCGTCGAACCCGACGCCGCGCAGGCGCGCGCCCATGCCGGCTTCATGGCCGGCTTCAACGAACTGATCGACACCATGTCTCCTGTGTTTTCACATCTGGCCGGGGGCAAGCAATGAGCGCCTGGCAACTGCCTTTCGTGCGTCCGGCTTCCCTGGCGGATCGCCACTTTTCGACGGTGATCGTCGGTGCCGGCATCAACGGCGTGGGCGTGTTCCGCGACCTGTGCCTGCAGCGCGTCGACTGCCTCATCGTCGACAAGGGCGACTTCAGCGCGGGCGCCAGCAGCGCGCCTTCGCGCATGATCCACGGCGGCCTGCGCTACCTGGAGAACGGCAGCTTCTCGCTGGTGGCCGAGGCCACGCGCGAGCGCAACCTGCTGCTGCGCAACGCGCCGCACCTGGTGCAGCCGCTGAAGACGGTGGTGCCGCTGTCGAGCTTCTTCGGCGGCCTCATGAGCAGCGCGCTCAAGTTCTTCGGCCGCACGCCGCCGCAGCGCACGCGCGGCCTGCTGGCGGTGGCGGCGGGCCTGCGCCTGTACGACCTGCTGGGCCGCCGCCAGCGCGTGATGCCCAACCACCGCATCAGCCGCGTGCCCGCCGCCGACCGCAGCCTGTTCCGCGCGGCAGTGCGCTGGACCGCGACATTCTTCGACGCGTGGATCAGCCACCCCGAATGGCTGGTACTGGAACTCATCGGCGACGCCTGCCGCGACCAGCCGCGCTCGGCCGCCGCCAACTACTGCCGCGTGATGGGCTGCGCGGGCAACATCCTCACCCTGCGCGACGAGATCACCGGCGCGCTGGTGCGCGTGACGGCCGACACCGTGGTGAATGCCAGCGGCGCGTGGCTGGACCGCAGCACGGCGGTGCTGGGCGGCGCGGGCTCGCGCGTGATGGGCACCAAGGGATCGCACCTGGTGCTCGACCATCCCGCGCTGCGCGATGCGCTGCAGGGGCGCATGGCCTACTTCGAGGCGGTGGACGGGCGCGTGTGCATCGTCTATCCCTTCCTCGACCGCGTGCTGGTGGGCTCCACCGACATCCCGGTGGAAGACCCCGACCAGATCGCCACCGAGCCGGCCGAGGTCGACTACCTGCTCGAGGTGCTGGCCGAGGTGTTCCCGAACCTCGCGTTCGGCCGCGGCGACGTGGTCTACACCTACGTGGGCGTGCGCCCGCTCGCGCGTTCCGACGCCGACAAGCCGGGGCAGATCTCGCGCGACCATTCGGTGGTGGTCGACCTGCCCAACGCCACGCGCGACATTCCCATCGTCGGCCTGGTCGGCGGCAAGTGGACGACCTTCCGCGCGCTGGCCGAAGAGGCGACGAACGAAGTGCTGCAGAAACTGGGCCGCCCGCGCACCGCATCGACCGAACTGCTGCCCATCGGCGGTGGCGCGGAGCTGCCTGCCGACGCGCTGGCCACGGAACGCTTCCTCGACCGCATGGTCACGGCCTCCGGCCTGGGCCGTGCGCGCGCGCAGGTGCTGCTGCGCCGCTACGGATCGAAGGCGCTGCCGCTCGCGCAGCGGCTCGGAGCCTCGGGCGACGTGCCGTTGCAGCACGCGCCCGACTACTCGGTCGCCGAGCTGTCCTACCTGTGCCTCGAGACGGGCGTGATCCATCTCGACGATCTCGTGATCCGCCGGACCCTGCTCGCGATCCGCGGCCTCGTCACCGGCGCGGCGCTGGCGGAAATGGCGGGCATCGCGGCCGAGGCACTGGGGTGGGACGCGGCCCTGGCGCGGCGCGAACTGCTGGCGTGCTCCGCCGCCCTGCGCGAGCGCCACGGCGTGCGGCTTTCGCCGGTGGCCGCCGATGCGCCCGCATCTTTCGATGCATCATTGACGACTCCTCAGGCCCTGGGCCAACCCTCGACGTGAACTCTCCGACCGAAATATCGACCGTGCTCGACCGTGGCTCCGAATCGCCTTTGTGGGCGCAGTTCCGCGACGCGCTGCGCCTGCAGATCCTGCAGGGCGTGCTGCCCATCGGCGCCAAGCTGCCGTCCGAAGCCGAGCTGGGCGAGCAGTTCGGCATCTCGCGCATCGTGGTGCGCGAGGCGCTGGCCGACCTGGTGCGCAACAACCTCATCTACAAGATCAAGGGCCGCGGCGCCTTCGTGTCGGCACGCGAGCGCGACGAAGATTTCGTCTCCACCGTGCTCGGCTTCTCCGACGAGATGGAGCGCAAGGGCCGCTCGGTGCGCACGCAGATCCTCACGCAGGAACTGCGCGCGCCCACCGAACAGGAAGCGGCCTCCCTCGGCCTCACCGACGACACGCAGGTGGTGGCGCTCAAGCGCCTGCGCAGCGTGGACGGCGAACTGCGCCTTCTGGTGGAAACCGTGGTGCCTGCCGACCTGGCGCCGGGCCTGCACCGCACGCGCCTGGACGACCGCTCTCTGTACGACGTGCTGCGCCGCCAGTACGGCCTGCGCCTGGTGCGCGCCGAACGCTGGATCGACGCGGTGCTGCCCGACGCCGACACCTGCGAGCTGCTGAACCTGCCCACGCCGGAGCCGCTGCTGCGCATCGAGTCCATCGCCTACGGCGCCAACGGCAGGCCGCTGGAGCACTACCGCGCGCTGCACCGCTGCAAGACCAGCCGGCTGCACGTGCAGACGACGACCTGAGCGTCTTGCCCAGGCCGGGAGCGGCTACAGCAGCCGCTTCAGATACCGCCCCGTGTGGCTCGCCTCGTTCGCCGCGATGTCTTCCGGCGTGCCTTCGCCCACCACCGTGCCGCCGCCGGCGCCGCCTTCCGGCCCCATGTCGATCAGCCAGTCGGCCGTCTTGATGACGTCGAGGTTGTGCTCGATCACGACGATGGTGTTGCCCGCGTCGCGCAGCTGGTGCAGCACCTTCAGCAGCAGCTCGATGTCGGCGAAGTGCAGGCCGGTGGTCGGCTCGTCGAGGATGTAGAGCGTGCGGCCGGTGTCGCGCTTGCTGAGTTCCAGCGCGAGCTTCACGCGCTGCGCCTCGCCGCCCGACAGCGTGGTGGCCGACTGGCCGAGCTTGATGTAGCTCAGGCCCACGTCCAGCAGGGTGCGCAGCTTGCGCTCGATGGTCGGCACGGCCTTCAAGAACTCGTGCGCGGTCTCGACCGTCATCTCCAGGATCTGCGCGATGTTCTTGCCTTTGTAGAGCACCTCGAGCGTCTCGCGGTTGTAGCGCTGGCCGTGGCAGACCTCGCAGGGCACGTACACGTCGGGCAGGAAGTGCATCTCCACCTTCACCACGCCGTCGCCCTGGCAGGCCTCGCAGCGCCCGCCGGCCACGTTGAAGCTGAAGCGGCCCGGGCCGTAGCCGCGCTCGCGCGCGGTGTTGGTCTCGGCCATCAGCTCGCGGATGGGCGTGAACAGGCCGGTGTAGGTGGCCGGGTTGCTGCGCGGCGTGCGGCCGATGGGGCTCTGGTCGACGTTGATGACCTTGTCGAAATACTCGATGCCCTCGACCGATTCGTGTTCGGCCGGTTCCTCGTGCGCGCGGTACAGCGTGCGCGCCACGGCGGTATAGAGCGTGTCGTTCACCAGCGTCGACTTGCCCGAGCCCGAGACGCCCGTCACGCACGTCAGCAGGCCGACCGGGAAGGCGACGCTCACGTTCTTCAGGTTGTTGCCGGTGGCGCCGACCACGCGGATCTCCTGCAGGTCGGTCTGCGTGGCCAGGTGGGCGGCCTCGCGCGCCGCGCGGCGCTCGGCGGCCGGGCTCTGCGGAAAGCGCGAAGGCTTCCTGCCTTCGTTGAACGCGGGCTTGTTCACCACCGGCAGCCATGCGGTGCGGCGCCTGGGCACTTCGATCTTGCGCGTGCCCGACAGGTACTGGCCGGTGAGCGAATCGGGGTTGGCCGACACCTCGGCATAGGTGCCCTGCGCCATCACGCGGCCGCCGTGCACTCCGGCGCCGGGGCCCATGTCGATCACGTGGTCGGCGGCGTGGATCATGTCCTCGTCGTGCTCGACCACGATCACGCTGTTGCCGATGTCGCGCAGGTGCTTCAGCGTGCCGATGAGGCGGTCGTTGTCGCGCTGGTGCAGGCCGATGCTGGGCTCGTCGAGCACGTACATCACGCCGGTGAGGCCCGAGCCGATCTGAGACGCCAGGCGGATGCGCTGCGCCTCGCCGCCGGAGAGCGTCTCGGCGCTGCGGTCCAGGCTCAGGTAGTTCAGGCCGACGTCGTTCAGGAATTTCAGGCGCAGGCCGATCTCGCGCACCACCTTGTCGGCGATGTCGGCCTTGGCGCCGCGCAGCTTGAGCTTCTGGAACCAGGCCAGCGAATCGCGCAGGGTGAGGTGGCTGAGCTCGAAGATCGCCATGCGCGGCGGCTCGCCGCCGTCGGCCGGGCGCGCCGATTCATCGACCAGGAACACGTTGCGCGCCTCGCGCCGCAGCCGCGAGCCGCCGCAGTCGGGGCAGGGCTGCAGGTTGCGAAAGCGCGCGAGGTCTTCGCGCACCATCACCGAATCGGTCTCGCGGTAGCGCCGCGCCATGTTCGGGATGATCCCCTCGAAGGGGTGCTTCTTCGTGAGCTTCTTGCCCGCGAAGTTGCCCGACTCCATGGTGTAGTTGAACTTGATCTCCTCGGCGGCCGAGCCGTGCAGCAGCACCTGCTGCACCGAGGCCGGCAATGACTCGAAGGGCGCGTCGACGTCGAACTTGTAGTGCTTGGCGACGCTCTCGATCATGCTGAAGTAGTAGCCGTTGCGGCGGTCCCAGCCCTTGATGGCGCCGCTGGCCAGCGACAGCGAGGGAAAGGCCACCACGCGCGCCGGGTCGAACACTTCCCGGTGGCCCAGGCCGTCGCAGCTCGGGCAGGCGCCCACCGGCGAGTTGAACGAGAACAGGCGCGGCTCCAGCTCCGACAGCGAGTAGTGGCAGATCGGGCAGGCGAACTTGGCGTTGAACAGGTGCTCCTTGTCGGCCGCGCCCTCTGCGCCCAGTTCCAGCGCGATGGCGCGGCCCTCGGCCAGGCGCAGCGCGGCCTCGAAGCTCTCGGCCAGCCGCTGCTGCATGTCGGGGCGAGCGCGCAGGCGGTCGATGACGACGTCGATGTCGTGCTTCTCGGTCTTCTTGAGCTTGGGCAGGTCGTTGTATTCGTATGTTTGCCCGTCGACGCGGAAGCGGATGTAGCCGGCCGCCTGCATCTCGGCGAAGAGTTCGAGGAACTCGCCTTTCTTCTCGCGTGCCACCGGCGCCAGGATCATCAGCCGCGGCTCGCCGGGCAGGGCGAGCGTGGCATCGACCATCTGCGAGACGGTCTGCGCCTGCAGCGGCAGGTGGTGGTCGGGGCAGTAGGGCGTGCCGGCGCGCGCGTACAGCAGGCGCAGGTAGTCGTGGATCTCGGTCACCGTGCCCACGGTGGAGCGCGGGTTGTGGCTGGTGGCCTTCTGCTCGATGCTGATGGCGGGCGACAGGCCCTCGATCACGTCGACGTCGGGCTTGTCCATGAGCTGCAGGAACTGCCGCGCATAGGCCGACAGGCTCTCCACATAGCGCCGCTGCCCTTCGGCATACAGCGTGTCGAAGGCCAGGCTCGACTTGCCCGAGCCCGACAGGCCGGTGATGACCACCAGCTTGTTGCGCGGAATGTCGAGGTCGACGTTCTTCAGGTTGTGGGTGCGCGCGCCGCGGATGCTGATGCGCTGCTGCGCCAGCACCGCGCCGAGGTAGGTGTCGCGTTCGCGTTCCGCATCGCGGGCGCGTTCTGCAGCTTCGGCGGCTTCTGCCGCGGCTGGTTCAGTGGCTTTGGAATTCAAAGGAGGCGATCGTCCGAGGGCAACCGGACATGATAGACCGCCGGAGAATTCATGGCGAGCGGGCGGGTTCCGGGGCTCCGGGCGCGGGGGCTTCCGGCGGAGGCGGATGCACCGGCCCGGCGGCGCTGATGGCGCGCCCGACCATGTATTCGGCCAGTGTGTCGTACAGCGGGCGGCTGATCATGCGGGAGACCAGGCTGGCCAGCATGGCCGCGGCCATCAGGCTCAGCACCATCGAATGGCCGTCGACCATTTCCATCACGATGATGAAGGCGGTGAGCGGCGCCTGCGTCACCGCCGCCAGGAAGGCGGCCATGCCCAGCGCGATGAGCGCCGGGCCGAGCTCGCTGCTGCCCAGCTGCGACACCGCGTCGCCGATGCCCGCGCCGATGGACAGCGCCGGCGCGAAGATGCCGCCCGGCACGCCGCACCACGCCGTGAGCCAGGTGGCGACGAACTTGAGCAGCGTGTAGAGCGGGGTCAGCTCGTCATGGCCCTGCAGCATCTGCTTGACCGCCTCGGAGCCCGCGCCGAAGGTGACGCCGCCCGTGGCCAGCCCGATGACGGCCACCGCCAGCCCGCCTGCGGCCGCGAAGCGCACCGGAAAACGCGCCCGCCAGCGGTTGAACCGCCCCGGCGCGCCGGTGAGCGAGGCTGTCAGCAGCCGCGCGAACAGCCCGCCGGCCGCGCCGCTGAGCAGCGTGACCAGCAGGCCGGGCCCGAGCGCGTCCCAGCCCAGCCGGGGCACGCGGATCACGCCGAAGTAGCTGGTGTTGCCGAAAGCCGAGACGGCCACCAGGCCCGCCAGCACGATGGCCGTGATGATCAGCCCGCTGGACCGCGCCTCGAGCCGGCCCGAGAGCTCCTCGATGGCGAACACCACGCCCGCCAGCGGCGCATTGAAGGCCGCCGCGATGCCGGCGGCGCCGCCGGCCACCAGCAGCGCGCGGCTGTCGATGGTGGTGTTGGGCGAGAGCCAGCGCCGCGCGTGCTGCATCACCCCGGCCGCGACCTGCACGGAAGGCCCCTCGCGCCCGATCGACAGCCCGGCCGCGAAACCCGCCGCGCCCAGCCCGATCTTGGCGACCGTGAGCCGCAGCGACGCGAAGAAGAAGCGGCGCTCTTCCGGCAGGGCGGGGTGCAGCGCCGCCTTGATCTGCGGAATGCCCGAGCCGGCCGCGCCGGGAAAGAAGCGCAGCGTGAACCACACGATGCCCGCCGTGATCAGCGGCGTCGTCAGCAGCACGGCCCAGGGCCAGGCGCGGTAGAAGCGGTGGAACTGGCCGAAGACCCAGTCGCTGGCGAGCGTGAAGCCCACCACGAAAAGCCCGGCCGCGATGGCGTAGCCCAGCACGATGGCCCGGTCGAGCCAGACGCGGCCGCTGGACAGCTCGGCGCGCAGGTGCTCGAGGAAATCGGGTTCGCGGTTCATGAGAGAGCATTCTGGCACCGGTAGGGTATTGGCCGTGTCGGCCTTCGGGCACAATGGAGGGTTCCTCTCAACCTTCTCCTTTATCCACTTATCAGGGGCAGTGCATATGGCATCGGTCAATAAAGTCATCGTCGTCGGCAACCTGGGGCGCGACCCCGAAATGCGGACCTTCCCGAGCGGCGATCAGGTCGCGAACGTCACAGTGGCCACCACCGATCGCTGGAAAGACAAGCAAAGCGGCGAAATGCGCGAAGCCACCGAATGGCACCGCATCGTCTTCAACGGCCGCCTGGCCGAAATCGCCGGCCAGTACCTGCGCAAGGGCTCGCAGGTCTATGTCGAAGGCAGCCTGCGCACGCGCAAGTGGACCGACAAGGACGGCATCGAAAAGTACACCACCGAAATCCGCGCCGACCAGATGCAGATGCTCGGCAGCCGCCAGGGCCAGGGCGGCCCCTCGGGCGGTCCCGAGGACGACGGCGGCTACTCGCAAGGTGGCGGCGGTGGCTACTCGCAGGGCGGCAACGGCGGTGGCGGCGGCGGCGGATACGCACCCCGCGCACCCGCGGCGGCTCCGCGTGCTCCGGCACCGGCTCCGCGCCAGGCACCGGCCAAGTCGTCGTCGGGCTTCGACGACATGGATGACGATATTCCGTTCTAAACAGAAAACGGCCTGTCGAGTTCCGTCAGCAAAAAGGGCTGGCTCCTGCGGGAGCCAGCCCTTTTGTCTTTTGGCGGACGCCTCAGCCCGCCAGCCCGACGAACACGTTCTGCACGTCGTCGTTCGCGTCGATGGCCGCCAGGAAGGTCTCGACCTCTTCCAGGTCTTCCGCGCTCAGGCTCGCCGGGTCGACCGGGTTCTTGGGCTTGTAGCCCAGCTTGGCCGACAACACGGTGAAGCCCTGGGCCGGCAGCGCGCGGCTCACCAGGTCGAGGTCGGTCGGGTCGGTCAGGAAAACGACGGCATTGCCTTCCCCGGCCGGCTCGAAGTCTTGCGCGCCGGCCTCGATGGCGGCCACTTCGGCGTCGGCGTCCGGCTTGGCGGGTTCGGCTTCGATCATGCCGACGTGGTCGAAGTCCCACGACACCGAGCCCGAGGTGCCCAGCTGGCCCTTGCGGAACAGCACGCGCATTTCAGGCGCGGTGCGGTTCACGTTGTCGGTCAGGCATTCGACCATCACCGGCACGCGGTGCGGCGCGAAGCCTTCGTAGATCACGTGCTCGAAATGCACCGCCTCGCCCGTGAGGCCGGCGCCTTTCTTGATGGCGCGATCGAGCGTGTCCTTGGGCATCGAGACCTTGCGGGCCTGTTCCACCACGAGGCGAAGACGCGAGTTGCCGGCCGGATCGGCGCCGTTGCGCGCGGCCATCATGATTTCCTTGGCGAGTTTGCCGAACAACCGGCCCTTGGCATTGGCTGCCAGGTCCTTGTGTTTCGCTTTCCATTGGGCGCCCATGGCTGATTCCTTCTCGAGTGTGTGTTTGCGGCCGTGTCTGGCTCTCCGCAGAAGGGCTGGATGACCGGTTGGGGCCGTTACTGTAGCCGGAGGCCGTGCTAAAAGCCCGTAAACAGCAGCAGCGCCGCGCCGTTGCCGCATGAACGGAGCTTTTTTTCCATGACCGCTGCACAAGACGATCCGTATCCCACGCCCTTCGAATCCGGCAACGGCAACCGGACCGCCACCTGGGCCGAATGCATCGCCTTCTACGAGCGGCTGGCCGCGCGGTTCCCTGGCGTGCTGCATTGGCGGCAGATCGGCCTGTCGGACACCGGCGCGCCGATTCACGCCGGGGTGGTCACGGCAGACGGCGTGTTCGACCGCGAGACGCTGCGGCGGCAGCGCCGCCCGGTGTTCTTCAACAACAACGGCATCCACCCCGGCGAGCCCGAGGGCATCGACGCCTGCATGGCGCTGGTGCGCGACTTCTGCCTGCAGCCCGATCGGCTCGCGGCGCTGGGCGACACGGTGTTCCTGTTCATTCCCGTCTACAACGTGGACGGCTGCATCAACCGCCAGGCCACTTCGCGCGTGAACCAGCTCGGGCCCGAGTCCTTCGGCTTCCGCGGCAACGGCCGGAACCTGGACCTGAACCGCGACTTCATCAAGTGCGACAGCCTCGCCGCGCAGGTGTTCAACCGGTTCTTCACCGCGTGGGACCCTGACGTGATGGTCGACACCCACACGTCCAACGGCGCGGACTACGCCTGCACCATGACGTTGATTCCGACCCAGCCCGACAAGCTGGGCGGCGGGCTGGGCGACTTCCTGCGCGAGCGCATGCTGCCCGCGATCTACGGCGACATGGACCGGCGCGGCTGGCCCACCTGCCCCTACGTGAACCTGCTGGCCGAGACGCCGGACGACGGCATCGAAGACTTCCTCGACCTGCCGCGCTTTTCCACCGGCTACGCCGCGCTGCACCACACCATCGGCTTCATGCCCGAGACCCACATGCTCAAGCCCTTCGCCGACCGCGTGGCGTCGATGCGCACGCTGGTGGAAGTGGTGCTGGCGTTCACCGTGGCCAACGCGGCGCGCATCCAGGCGCTGCGCAACGAAGCCCGGGCCGCCGCCGCGCGACAGGCACGCTGGCCGCTGACATGGCGCAACGACCACGACCGCCCGGCCAGCCTGCGCTTCAGGGGCTACCAGGCCGTGCGCACGCCCAGCAGGCTCGGCAGCTACGAAAGGCTGGCCTACGACCGCAGCCAGCCGTGGGAAAAAGACATCGTCCACTTCGACCGCTGCGTGGAAGACATCGCGGTCGCGGCGCCCAAGGCCTACCTGGTGCCCCAGGCCTGGCGCGAAGTGATCGAGCGCCTGCAATGGAACGGCGTCGAGATGCGGCGCCTGGAGGCCGACCAGTTGTTCGACTCGGCCCGCGTGTACCGCGTGCAGCAGGTGGCCTCCCGCCCGAACGCTTACGAAGGCCACATGTTCCATGACCAGGTGACGCTCGCCTCGCACACCGAGCCCTTCCAGGCGCGCGCGGGCGACATGTGGGTGCCGCTGGACCAGCCCAACGCCCGCTATGCCGTCGAGACGCTGGAGCCCGAGGCGCACGACAGCTTCTTTCGCTGGGGCTTCTTCAACAGCGTGCTGGATAAGAAGGAGGCCTTCTCCGCCTACGTGTTCGAAGACACAGCGCTGCAGATGCTGGAAGACGAGCCGGACCTCAGGCGCCGTTTCGAGGAGTGGAAGACCGCGAACCCCGCGAAGCTGTCGGACCAGGGCGCGGTGCTGGGCTTTCTTTTTGCGCACGGCAGGCGCCATGCGGAGCCGGAGTGGCGGCGGTATCCGGTGGCGGCATTGATGCAGGCCGTGCCGCTCGTCACTGCGCGGGCCTGAACCCCGGCAGCGCGTGCATACGCGCGCGCAGCGCTTCCACGAATGCGGTGACGCGCGCCGGCCGGTACAGCCCCGGCGGCAGCGCGACATGCACGCCCACCGGCTCCAGCCACCAGTTCGGCAGCACGCGCTTCAGGCGGCCGGCCTGCACGTCTTCGTGGCACATCCATGGCGCCGCCGCGCCGATGCCCGCGCCGTTGAGCACCGCGCGGTAGCTTGCCAGCAGGCTGTCGGTGCGGATGGGCGTGTCCAGCGCCACGATGCGCGAACGCCCGCTGCGGTCGATCAGGCGCACGTTGCCCGTCACGTAAGGCATCAGTCCCACGCACGGCAGCTGCGGCAGCCGGGCCAGCGTGACCGGGCCGATGCGTTTGAGCAGCTCGGGCGTGGCGATCAGCACGCGGTCCATGCGTCCGAGCGGGCGGCACACCAGCCCGGGGTCGCGCACCTCGCCCACGCACACCCAGCATTCGGCACCGGAGGCCGCGAGGTCGACCACCCGGTCGGTCAGCGTGAGCTCGACGCGCAACTGCGGATGCGCCGCGCGCAGGTCCGTCACCGCATCGGTCAGGAAGCCGGTGCCGTAGCCCGAGGGGCCGATGACGCGCAGCGTGCCCTCGGGCCGGCTCTGTCCGCCCAGCAGCCGCTGCGACAGGCCCGACCAGCGGTCGGTGAGGTCGTGCGCCTCCGCCAGCAGCGAGCGGCCCTCGTCGGTGAGCGAGAAGTTGGCGGTGTTGCGGATGGCCAGCTTGCAGCCCAGCAGGCGCTCCAGTTCCAGCAGGCGGCGGCTCACCGTGGGCTGCGTGGTGCCGAGCAGCCGTGCCGCCTTGCTGAGCGATCCGCTCTCGCCGATCTTGATGAAAGTGTCCAGCAGGTCGAGCCGGTCGTGCGCGTTCTTCATGCACCAGACGTATATCACTTCATCGTCCCATACGTCTACCCATGTCGCCCGGCTCTGCCTATCGTCGGGCCCGTTCAAGACATTCGAATGGATATTTCCCGATGAGCGCCACGATCGAAGACACCGCCCGCACCGTGGGCGACACGCCCAAGGGCGGCTCCGTGCTCGGCTTCTATGCCGCAAAGGGCTCGCCCCGGCCACCGCGCATCGCGCGCGGCGAAGGCATCTACCTGTGGGATGCCGGCGGCCGCCGCTTCCTCGACGCCACCGCCGGCGCGGTGGTCGCCAACATCGGCCACGGCAACCCGCGCGTGCTGGCGGCCATGCAGGCGCAGGCGGCGCAGGTCACCTTTGCCTACCCGCGCTTCTTCGAGAGCGAGCACAGCATCGAGCTGGCGGACCGCGTGTGCGCGCTGGCGGGCGAGGGCTTCGACAGGGCCTTCTTCGTTTCCGGGGGCTCCGAGGCCAACGAGTCGGCCATCAAGCTGGCGCGGCAGTACGCCGTGGTCTGCGGCCAGCCGCGCCGCGCCAAGGTGATTTCGCGCAACCCGAGCTACCACGGCTCCACGCTCGGCGCGCTGGCGGTGACGGGCGACGCGCACACGCAGTCGATCTACGGGCCGATGGTGCGCGAGATGCCGAAGGTGCCCGCGCCGCTGTCGTACCGCGTGCCCGACGGCCACACGGCCGAGAGCCATGCGATGGCCTGCGCCGACGAACTGGAGGCCACCATCGTGCGCGAAGGACCCGACACCGTGCTGGCCTTCATCCTGGAGCCCATCGGCGGCCTGTCGACCGGCGCGGTGGTGTCGCCGGCGGCGTACTTCGAGCGCGTGCGGCAGATCTGCGACCGCCACGGCGTGCTGCTGATCTACGACGAGATCATGAGCGGCGCGGGCCGCACCGGCGCCTTCCTGGCCGCGCACCACTGGGCCGGCGCACGGCCCGACCTGGTCACGCTGGCCAAGGGGCTGGCCGCGGGCTACACGCCGCTGGGCGCGCTGCTGGCGCCCGACCGCATCGTCGACGCCGTCGCCGGCAGCGGCGGCTTCGTGCATGGCCACACCTACTTCACCAATCCGCTGTCGTGCGCCGTGGCCAACGCGGTGGTCGGCGAGGTGATGCGGCAAGACCTGGTCGGCCGCGCGCGCGACATGGGCGAGCTGCTGATGGCCCGGCTGCGCGAAGTGGCCGAGCGCTCCCCCATCGTGGGCGACTTGCGCGGCAAGGGGCTCTTCACCGCCATCGAGATCGTGGCCGACAAGGCGACCAAGCGGCAGCTGCCGGCCAGCTTCAATGCACCGGCGCGCCTGACCGAGCACGGACTGAAGCACGGCATCGCGCTGTACAACCGGCGCGCGAACCTGGGGGCCTTTGGCGATTTCCAGATGATCACGCCGCCGCTGACCATCACGCCCGCCGAGATCGACGAACTGGCCGACCTGCTGGCGCTTTCGCTGCGCGGCCTGGCCGACGAGATCGCGGCCAAGGGCCTGGCCACTTCGGTGCAATGAAGGCAGCCGCGATGCCGCAACCCATTCCGCCGCACCGCGCGCTGCAAGTGCCCGGCGTGCATGGCTACACCGACCGCAAGAGCGTGGCCGCCGGCGAGGTGGTGCGCTTTCACCTGAGCAGCGACGTGCCCTATGCGCTTTCGGTGTGCCGCCTCGGCCCCGATGTCGAAGGCCGCACGGCCGACACCGTGCTGCATGCCTTCGCGCCTTCCGCCGCGCGCGTGCATCCGATCCACCCCGGCTCCTACGTGCAGGTGGCGCGCGGGCTCGACCAGCCGCTGCGCGCGCTCACGCTGGAGTGCTGGGTGCAGCCTTGGAGCATCGGCACGCGCCAGAGCGTCGTCGGGCAATACGACCTGCCGGGCGCCTGCGGCTACGGCCTTTTCATCGACGAGGCCGGGCGCGCGGTGTTCTACCTGGGCGACGGCGGCGCGTTCCGTGCGCAGGGCCAGCTCGCGGGCGGCGCGCTGCGGGCCAAGCGCTGGCACCACCTCGTCGCCACATGGGACGGCGAGCAGACGGTGCTGTGGATCGACGGCGAAGCGGTCGCGCGGGGCCGGTGGACCGGCCCGATGCAGCCGGGCCGCGCGCCGCTGCGCTTGGGCGGCAGCGGCATCGACGGCCTGGCGGATGCGTTCCTGGAGGGCGATATCGTCATGCCCGCGATCTATTCGCATGCGCTGCAGCCGGCCGAGGTGCGCGCGCGTTTCGCGGACCGCGGCCTGCACACGCCGCGCGGTCGCACGGTGCTGGCCTGCTGGCCGCTGCGCGAGGAGCGCGGCGACACCGTGGCCGACGCCAGCGGCCACCAGCGCACCGGACGCATCGTCAACCACGGCACCTGGATGATCGTCGGCCCGGCCTTCGAGCCACAGCGGGTGAACGAGTTCTCCGACGACGGCTACGACCCGCTGGCCGACCCCACGCGCGGCCACGGCCTGCGGCTGGCGAGCGACGACCTGTACGACTGCCGCTGGCCCGAGAGCCATGCCTTGCGCATTCCGCCGGATGCGAAGTCAGGCGTGTACGTGGGCCGCGTGCGCTACCTGCTGGACGGCGAGCCCGCCGAATACGACATCGCCTTCATCGTGCGCCGCGCCGCGCACCGGGCTCCCGCGCCGGTGCTGGTGCTTTGCGCCACCAACAGCTGGCTGGCCTATGCCAGCACGCCCTTCGCGAAGAACACGGCCGGCGATCCCGTGTGGCCGCGGCGTTCGGCGGGCCTGGAGAACAGCCATCCCGAGGCCCCGGCCTACTGCAGCTACACCTACCACCGCGGCGGCCAGCCGACCTACCAGGTGGGCCTGCGCATGCCCTGGCCCAATGCCAGCCCCAACGCGCTGTACGACCCCGCCGATGCGGGCTTCAGCCAGTGGACCCGGCTGGAGCGCCGGCTGCATGTGTGGCTGGACCAGGCCGGCTACGACTACGACGTGGTGAGCGACCTCGACCTGCACCGCGACCCGGGCCTGCTGAAGGCCTACAAGACCGTGATCGTCAACGGCCACAGCGAGTACTGGTCGCTGCCGGCCTGCGACGGGCTCGACGACTACCTGTGCGGCGGCGGCACGGCCATCGTTCTGTCGGGCAACACCATGTACCTGCGCGTGAGCTACAACGAAGAGGGCACGGTGATGGAGCAGCGCAAGGTGCTCGGCGCGAACGACCTGGACAGCGAGGAGGCCGCGAAGGTGCGCCCGCCCGCCGGCCCCTACGGCGAGCAGTACCACTCGCAGGACTGGGCGCGCGGCGGCCATTTCAGGCAGGCCGGGCGCTCGTGCGCCGAGATCATCGGGCTCGAGTCGGCGGGCTGGGCCTTTGCCGACGGCGGCGATTTCGGCGTGTACCACGCCACGCAGCCGCGGCACTTCCTGTTCACGCAGCCGAATGCGCTGGGCCTGACCCAGGGCGCGACCTTCGGCCATGCGCCGGGCGGCGGCCTGCCGCGCGCCATCGGCCACGAGTGGGACCTGAGCGTGGCGACGCTGTGCCGCATGACGCACGCGCTGCCGGCCGGCCAGCAGTTGCCCGAGCCGCAGCGCGGCATCGAGGTCATCGCGCAGGGGCGCCGCCACCGGCCGGGCCGGCTCGACGCGTATCTCGACTACTTCTCCAACGTGACCGAGTCGCTCGACGGACTCTCGGCCGAGATGATCTATTGGGAACGCCCCCGGGGCGGCCGCGTGTTCAACGCCGGCGCCGTGGGCGCGAGCTGGGTGCTCGGCGTCGATCCCTGTTTCGAAGGGGTGCTGCGCAACGTGCTGCATCACTTCGGCGTCCGGCCCGCGACGGGCGCGGACCTTGCAGTTCAACCATCCCTGGAGCACGAAGCACCATGAGCACACTCGCCCCACGCGCCGCCGAGCTATCCGAACCCGCCGAGCCTGCCTCCCGGCAGAGCACGCTGCGGGTCATCACCGCCATTTCCATCGGCAATGCGCTGGAGTGGTTCGAGATCGTGATCTACGGCTTCCTCGCCGTGACCATCTCCAAGCTGTTCTTCCCCGCGGAGAACGACACCGTGTCGCTGCTCATCACGCTGGGCACCTTCGGCGTGACCTTCGTGATGCGCCCGGTCGGCTCGCTGGTGCTCGGCGCCTATGCCGACGCCAGGGGGCGCAAGAACGCGCTGACGCTGTCGATGGCGCTCATGCTGCTCGGCACGCTGCTGATCGCGGTGTCGCCGACCTTCGCGCAGATCGGGCTGTGGGCGCCGGGGCTCGTGATCCTCGCACGGCTGCTGCAGGGCTTTGCTGCCGGCGGCGAGTTCGGCAGCGCCACCGCGCTGCTGGCCGAGCAGGATCCGCGGCGACGCGGCTTCTTCTCGAGCTGGCAGTTCGCGAGCCAGGGCATCACCACCTTCCTGGCGGCGGGCTTCGGCATGGGGCTCAACACGCTGCTCACGCCCGAGCAGTTGCTGTCCTGGGGCTGGCGCATTCCGTTCTTCTTCGGCCTGCTGATCGGGCCGGCCGGCCTGTACATCCGCCGCCACCTGGACGAAGGCCTGGAATTCAAGCGCGCGGCCCAGGAAGCCACACCGGTGCGCACCACGCTGGTGGACCAGCGCGGGCGCACGCTGGCCGCCATGGGGCTCATCATCCTCGCGACCATCGTGTCCTACACGGGCCTGTTCATGCCGACCTTCGCGGTGCGCCAGCTGGGCCTGCCGCCGTCGATGGCCTTCGCCGGCACCTTCTGGTTCGGCGTGCTGCAGTTCGCGCTGGTGCCGGTGTTCGGCAGCCTGTCGGACCGGGTGGGGCGCCTGGCCATCATGCGCGGCGCGGCGCTGGTCATGCTCGTGATGATCGTGCCGCTGTTCTACCTGCTGGTGAACCATCCGTCGGTGCCGGCGCTGATGGTGGCGCTCACCGCCATGGGCGTGGTGGCCTCCGCCTACTGGGGCCCCATCTCCGCGGCCATGTCCGAGCTGTTCCCGGCGGCCACGCGCGGCACCGGCCTGTCGGTCAGCTACAGCTTCGGCGTGGCGATCTTCGGCGGCTTCGCGCCCTTCATCAGCGCCTGGCTCATCACGGCCACGGGCAGCAAGATCGCGCCGGCGTTCTACGTGGGCTTCGGCGTGCTGGTGAGCTTGGCGGCGCTGCGGGCCGCCCGCCGGTACGGCGTGAAATAGCAGTTTTTTCCAAGTCGCGGCGGCGCGCCTTGCCTACGCTCGGGTCATTCCGCGACTTTCCGGACGAATGACCATGCGAGCCAGCGACGCGCAACGACAACACAAGACGGATGCCTTTCATCGCCTGCACGAGGGCCCCGCCCCGCTGGTTCTCGTCAACGCCTGGGATGCCGTCAGCGCCCGCATCGTCGAGCGCGCGGGCGCGGCAGCCATCGGCACCACCAGCGCCGGCATGGCCTGGTCGCTCGGGTATGCGGACGGCGAGCGCATGCCCGCCGGCGAGCTGGTCGCGGCCTGCGCGCGCATCTGCCGCGTGGCCGGCGTGCCGGTCAGCGTGGACATCGAACGCGGCTTCGGCGACAGCACGCAAGCGGTGCGCGACGTGGCCGGCGCGCTGGTCGACATGGGCGCGGCCGGCATCAACATCGAGGACGGCGCGCGGCCGGGCACGCGCGAGCTGGCGCCGCCGGAGGTGCTGTGCGAGCGCATCGCCGCCATCCGCAAGCTCGACGCGCGCTTCTTCATCAACGCGCGCACCGACGCCTACTTCGTGCCCTGGGACGACCCGGCGGCGCGCTTCGGCGAGGCGCTGCGCCGCGCGCGGCTCTACGCGGCGGCGGGCGCCGACGGCATCTTCGTGCCCGGCATGTCCAGCCCCGAGGAGATCGCTGAACTGGCCGATGCCGTGCGACTGCCCCTGAACGTGTATGCCGGCTATGCAGGCGCCGCGCCGGCCGGCGAACTTGCGCGTGCCGGCGCGCGGCGCATCAGCCTGGGCTGCGGCCCGCTGCAATCGGCGCTGGGGCTCGTGGGGCGCATCGCCGGCGAAGCCTTCGCACAGGGCCGGTTCGACGCGATGGGCGAGGGCATGCTGTCGGTGGGCGAGATCAACGGGCTCTTTCCCGCCACGCCCTGAGCCGCCTGCCTGCCGCCGGGGCGGGTTCGGGTAGGTTCGAGTACAGTGGGCGCCCCTTGCCGCAGCCGACCCCGCCAGAACCCATGTCCCCGCACAGCATCCGCCTCGACGCGGTGACGCTGGTGCGCGGCAACCAGCATGTCTTCGAAGGGCTCACGCTGAGCCTGCAGGAAGCGCGCATCGGGCTGATCGGCGACAACGGCGCCGGCAAGAGCAGCCTGTTCCGGCTGATCAGCGGGCTCGACCAGCCGCAGCACGGGCGCGTGACCGTGCACGGCCTCGATACGCAGGCCGACCGCAAGCAACTGTCGAAACACGTCGGGCTGATGTTCCAGAACCCCGACGACCAGATCATCTTTCCCACCGTGGCCGAGGAACTGGCCTTCAGCCTCACGGCGCGCGGCGAGACCCGCCAGGCGGCGCGGCAGCAGGCGCGCGAGTTCCTCGCCCGGCGCGGGCTCGAAGCCTGGGCCGCGCGCGCGGTCGGCGAACTGAGCCAGGGGCAGCGCCAGCAGGTGTGCCTGCTGGCCTTGCAGATCAGCGAGCCCGCCACGCTGCTGCTGGACGAGCCCTTCGCCAGCCTCGACCTGCTGAGCCAGGCGCGGCTGGCCGCGCAGCTCGAAGACGGCGGCCACCAGATCGTCGTTTCCACGCACCTGCTCGAACACGTCTACGACTTCGAGCGCGTGCTGTGGCTCGACCAGGGCAAGGTGCGCGCCGACGGGCTTGGCCGCGAGGTGTGCGAAGCCTATGCAGAGAACGTGCGCGAGCGCGCCGCGCTGGAGCGGGGGCGCCGTGCGTAGCCTTTATTCGGAACAGCCGACGTGGATGCATGCGATCGCGGCGTGGGCCAAGCTCGCGGTGCTGTCGGTGTGCGGCACGCTGCTGGTGCTGGTCGAGCGGCCATTGACGCTGGCCGTGGCCTGCGTCGTGGTGCTGGGCATCTTCGCGTCGCTCGGGCCGCCTGCGTGGCGCCGCGTGCGCATGCTGCTCGGCGTGGCGATCGCAGGGGCGCTGATCATCGGCTTCCACTGGGCCATGGGGACGACTCCGCTGGGCGTGGCCAGCGCGCTGCGGCTCGCGAGCGCGGCCACGCTGGCGCTGATGCTGACGCTGACCACGCGTTTCGAAGACCTGCTGGCGGTGCTCGAAGCGGTGCTGCATCCGCTGCAGCGCGTGGGTGTGCCGACCGAGCGGATCGCGCTCGGCCTTGGCCTGATGCTGCGCTTCGCCGAAAATTTCTATGTGCAATGGCAGCGCCTGGACGACGCCTACCGCGCCCGCGCGGGCCACGGCGGCGGCCTGCGGCTGCTGGCGCCGCTGACCATCCGCACCCTGCAGACCGCCGAGCGCGTGGCCGACGCGCTGGCCGCACGGCTTGGCCGCTGACTGAGCCCCTTCTTTTTTTCTTCGATTGCGATCGACCGCCATGACCACCACCGGCTCCCTCAGTTCGTCCCGCTCACTGTCTTACATCGCGCTGTTCGCGGCGCTGATGGCGGTGTTCGGCCTGATCCCGAAGATCGACCTGCCGTTCGGCGTGCCGATCACGCTGCAGTCGCTGGGCGTGATGCTCGCCGGCTGCCTGCTGGGCCCGCGCCGCGGCTTCCTGGCCATCGCGCTGTTCCTGCTGGCCGTGGCGCTCGGGCTGCCGCTGCTGCCGGGCGGCCGTGGCGGGCTGAGCGTGTTCGTGGCGCCGGCCGGCGGCTTTCTCTTCGGCTGGATGTTCGGTGCCTTCGCCTGCGGCCTGCTGATGCGCCTGGCGATGCGGCGCATGGCCGGCGCCACCGGCACGGGGCTGCTGGCGGCGGCCTTCCTGTCGTCGGTGGTCGGCGGCATCGGCGTGGTCTACGCCTTCGGCATCGTCGGGCTTTCGCTGATCGCCCACATGTCGCTGTCGCAGGCCGCGCTGGCGATGCTGGTCTTCATTCCCGGCGACCTCATCAAGTGCGGCATCTGCGCGATGCTCGTGCAGACGGTGATGCGCGGCATGCCGGGCTGGCGGCTCGACCGCGACTGATCGTCTTCTTCAGCCGGGCCGCGCGCCCCGACGGGTGAAGACCGTGGCCGACAGGTAGTCCTTGCGCGGGCCGCGCACCGCGTGGCGGATCTCGAACGAGCCGTCCGGCAGGAAGCGGTAGCTGCTGTCGTAGGTGTCTGGCGTGCACAGGTGCACGGCCGAGCCGGCGAGCGCCGCGCCGTCGCGTTCGATGCCGATGGCGTGGAACAGGCGCGGCCGGGTTTCGGCAAAGTGCACCACGAAGCCGCCCGGCGCGCGCTCGAAGAGGTATTCGCGATGCCCGTCGAATTCCTTGCCGTCGGCCAGCCGTATGCGGCCTTCCTCGCGGTACTTGAGCATGTCCTGGGCGACTTCCGTGAACACCGCGGTGCCGGTCATGGTGGCTTGGCCCTCGATGGTTCGCGCCAGGGCCCAGGCGCCCGCCAGCGCGTCGAACACGGTGTCCGGACCGTCCCAGGGAGCTTGGGGCGGAAGGATGGAAGAGGGGGGCTGCGCGCTCATCCCGGCACTCTACGACAAGCCGTTTTCTCCTTTTCGGAGCGGTGATTGTTTCCACCGTGTGAACACCGCGGTTCCGTTTGCTAAGGGTTTTTACTTAGATATCGGCGCACAATTCTTCCCATGGACCAGCCCTTCAGCTGATCCAGACCAAGAAACAAGAACCGAACCAATTGAAGGACATCCAAATGACCGCCTCGAAGCTCCTCTCCGCCATCTCCATCGCCCTGCTGGCCGCCGCCGGTGCCGCCCACGCCGAAACCTATGAAGGCGTGCATCAGCTGACCTCGGCCGCCAGCCGCGCCGACGTCGCCAGCCAGGCCGTCGTGGCCGCACACAGCGCCAACCCCTACGCCACCGGTGCCAACGCCGGCCCGGCCCAGGTGTTCGTGTCGAACACCAGCCGCGCTGCCGTCCGTGCCGACGCCGTTGCCGCCGCGCACAGTGCCGACCCCTACGCCGAAGGCGCTTCGTCGGGCGTAGCCCCCGTGGTCGCCAGCACCGTTGACCGCGCCGCAGTTCGCGCAGCAGCCCGTGCCGCAGCGCACGGCGACGCCCTGCCGCTGTAATCTTCGGCAGCAAGCCCGCTTCGGCGGGCATCTTTCGATAAAAGCTGGACCATGCATCTGCATGGTCCAGCTTTTATGCGTATGGCGATGCTCATGGCGGGCTCATACGGCGTCCGTATCATGGCCTGCATGCAAATCCAACATCTAGACATCAACCCCGGCCAAACTGCACTCATCTCCATTGATCTGCAGAACAGCAACGTCGCCCGGCAGCTTGCGCCGCATTCCGCCGCCGACGTGGTGCAGCGCGGCAAGCGCATCGCCGACAGCCTGCGCGAGGCGGGCGGCACCGTGGTCTGGGTGAGGGTGGACGTGAGCGCGCTGCTGAGCCTGCCGGCGGACGCATCCATCAGCCGCCCGGCCGGATCGCCCGTGCCGCTGCCCGAGTTCTCCGAACTGGTGCCCGAGCTCGAAGTGCAGGCCGCCGACGTGCGGATCACCAAGCGCCAGTGGGGTGCCTTCTACGGCACCGACCTCGACCAGCAATTGCGCCGCCGCGGCATCAGGACGCTGCTGATGAGCGGCATCGCGACCAACTTCGGCGTCGAGTCGACAGCGCGTGCGGCCTTCGACCGTGGCTACGAACTGGTGTTCGTGGAAGACGCGATGACTTCGCTCGCGGCCGAGCCGCACGATTTCGCGAACCAGCAGGTGTTCCCGCGCATGGGCCGCGTGCGGTCGACCGAGGTGGTGCTGAAGGCCATCGCCGCGGCTGCCGGGCAGCAGCAGCGCTGATTCAGCGCGCGGGCAGCAGCCGCAGCGGGGCGACCAGGAAGGGCGCGGTGCCGGCTGCGCCCGTCTCGTGGACCGTGACGAACCACCGCGCCGCCGCGCCATCCTCCGGCCGCGCGCACAGCGTGCCCGTGTAGAGC
Organism: Variovorax sp. PMC12; assembly: GCF_003019815.1. Taxonomy (NCBI): domain Bacteria; kingdom Pseudomonadati; phylum Pseudomonadota; class Betaproteobacteria; order Burkholderiales; family Comamonadaceae; genus Variovorax; species Variovorax sp. PMC12. The sequence continues at coordinate 3,626,979 of NZ_CP027773.1, read as the reverse complement.
AGCCGAGCCGCTTGCGCGTCCTCGCAGTGCACGGCGGTCTCGTCGCAGCAGGTGTCGGGCAGCGAGGCGTCGACGCGCTTCATCAGGCGCAGCGTGAGCCGCTCCGGCGCCCTCGTGCGTTCGCCCTGGCGGGCAGCGGGCACCGTCGCGCGCAGTCGCAGCTCCAGCGGCTCGCCGATGCGCAGGCCCTCGCCGCGCTCCAGCCGGATGTCCGCCAGCGCCACGCGCACGCGGCGCCGCTCGCGCAGCGAGGTGCAGACGAACACCACGGTCAGCACCGAGAACATCGCGAACACCGGCAGGCCGACCAGCATCCACAGCCACTGCCAGCCGCCGGCCAGTGCCCAGGTCATGGCCTGGAAGCCGAAGACCGCGAAGAAAGCCAGCACCGCGAGCGCGATCAGCCAGCCGAGCCGATCGGCGGGCGACTTCGGTGCGCGCTCGGTGGCCTGCGGTGCGCCCGAAGTCCATTGGTCCGGGAGCAGTTCGTCGATGGGCGGCAGGTCGATGGCGGGCTGGTGCTCTTGCATGAAGGCGCGGAGCATAGCTGCCGCCTCCGCCAAAAGGCGCATTGCCTTGCCGCTGGGCATCCCGCATGATGGTGTGGTGCGGAAGGGCGGGCCGCGAGACGTCATGCTTTCGCATTAATGCGCCATGGTGGTGCACTCGGGCGAAAATACCGAGCGCTCCTGCCAGGAAAAACGAAAGCACGATCCTTCGCCGCCAAGGTGGCAACCCCTCACGCATGGCCCTTACTCTCGACCCCGAAGACACGCGCGGACGCATCCACGATCTCGTGTGGTGCGGCTTCTATCCCGATGCCGACGTCGAATGGATGATCACCGACGAGTATCTGGACCCCGACGAGCTCACGGGCGAAGACCGTGCATGGATCAAGGCCGAGGCCGCGCGCGCATGCGCCGCCAAGCGCGCCGCCGAGGCAGGCTGGCCTGCGCTGACCGAATACGACCGGCTCGAAGCCGTGTTCGCGCAGCTGCGTGCCGAGAAGATCATCGCGCTGCATCGCGCCGGCAACTCGCTGGCCGACGGGCATGACGACGTGCGCGAGCAATGGCGCGCCGCGGGGCGCCTGGCGTCGGGCATCCGCGGCTGCTGCTTCTATCACTCGCAGGATCTCGACACGGCAGTGCGCACCGGCCGCCTGCACCTGGCGTTCAGCGGCGGCATGATCCCCGAGATCGACCAGCGCGAGGCCAACACCGTCGTCGTCGGCCGCCGCATCGTCGAGCTGCTGCGCGCCGCTGGCTTCGGCGCGCACTGGAGCGGCGACATCAACGAGCGCATCGAAGCCGACCTCGGCCAATGGCGCAAGCGAGGCCCCTCCGCGTGAGCGTGCAGGCCTGGCAGCCGCCGCGCCGTATCGACGCCATCGATTTCTGGCTGCGCTCGCGGCTGCTGGCCACTGCCCATGCGCTGCGCGAGGCACTGCGGCCCTCGGCCCGGCGCTGGCACTGCGGCAGTCACGCGCTGGCCGATGCGCCCGTCATTGCGCAACACCGCACGCCCCTCTGGTCCGACGGCCGCGCCGATGAATTTCCGCTGGTGGCCGGCAAGGTGCAGAACCTGCGCGTGGCGCGGCGCGCCTTCGACGCGGTCGAGGTGCCGGCGGGCGAGCTGCTGAGCTTCTGGCGGCAGCTCGGGCGGCCCGCTGCCTGGCGCGGCTTCGTGGTCGGGCGCGAATTGCGCGGCGGCTGCGTGGTGCCGACGCTGGCCGGCGGCCTCTGCCAGTTGTCGAATGCGCTGGCGACGGTCGCCGCGCGCGCGGGTTTCGAACTGGTCGAGCGCCACGGGCATACGGCGCGCATCGAGCAGGCCGGCGACGCCGATGGCGATGCGATCGATGCGACCGTGTTCTGGAACTACGTCGATCTCAAGCTGCGCGCCAGGCACGCATGGCGGCTCGAAGTGGAGCTGACCGACAGCGAACTGGTGTTGCGCATCCGCGCGCGTTCACCGCCCACGGCTGCTGCTGCGCCGCTCGTGCTGCGGCGTGCGAACGCAGCGGATGCGCCAGCCGCATTGCCTCTGGCTCGCGGCTGCCTGAGCTGCGACCAGGCCGCGTGCTTTCGCCACCGCCCCCGCGTCGACGTCGAACCGCAGGGGCGCACCGCCGTGCTGGTGGACGGCTGGACGCCGGAGTTCGCGCGCTACCTGCACGCCGCGCATCCGCAGGCCGAGCGCATGCAGCCCGTGCCGCTGCGGCTCGCGTTCTGGCGCCGGCCCGCGACCGGCTGGCAGCGCGAAGCCGTCGCGCAAGGCACGCAGGCCGCGCAAGCACTGTGGGCCGTGAGCCTGCGACGGGCGCTGTGGCAGCGGCTCTGGGCGCGGCACGCGGGGCGGCGGCAGGCGAGCCTGATCGACGGGCAGCGCTGGCTCGCGCTGGCATTCGCAGCGCGGCTGAAGCCGGCGCACACGCAACTGGTGGTCGAGCAATCGCTGCTGCCGCACCTGCAGCGCATCGGCGCGCTCGACGGACGCCGCGTCACCGTGCTGGCCGGCGCATTGCCGATGGCCGAGATCGAACGCCGGCTCGATGCCGCCGCGCACCGCTGGCCCGGCGATGAAACGCTGCGCGACTTCCGCGCCGACCCCGCGCTGGCGCTGGCCGAGGCGCAGGCTCTTGCACGCGCGGTGGCCGTGGTCACGCCGCATGCGCAGGCCGCGGCGCGGATCGAGCGGCTTGCGCCACGGGCCGCGCTGGTGCGGCTCGACTGGGTGCTGCCCCAGGCCAAGACCGTTGCCAGTGGGCGCGCCGACCCGCCCCTCGTCGTGTTCGCGGCAAGCGCATTGGCCCGCAAGGGCGCACGCGAACTCGCCGCCGCGCTGCAAGGCTGGCCGTGCCGCCTGCGCGTGCTGGGCGCGCCGTCGAGCGACGCGCGGCTCTGGCAAGGCATTGCGCAGGTCGAGCACATGAACTGGCAGGGCGACGCGCTGGCGGGCGCCAGCGTGGTCGTGCTGCCGGCGCACATCGAGCATGCGCCGCGCGCGGTCCTGCGCGCGGTGGCGGTCGGCGTGCCGGTGGTGGCCTCGACCGCCTGCGGCCTCTCGGCCCTGCCTGGCGTGCGCGAGGTCGCGCCGGGCGACGTGGAATCGCTGCGCGCCGCCGTGCGCGCCGCCTGCAGTAACTGAACGGAGAACAACACACGTGGCATCGATCGAACAGGCCCGAGCGGCCCTGGCTCCCCATGGCGCGCTGGCGCCGCAGTCCGCGGCCGAGCACTGGCGCGGCGACATCGCGCTGCCGCCCGCCATCGAGGCTTTCTATGCGCAGGTCGGCCCGCTGGGCGACTGGATCAACGAGCGCGTGGGCCACGCGGGCCTCTCGATCCCGACCGCCGGCAACGACTTCAGCATCCCGCCGCTCGCGCGCCTGTGGCAGCTGCAGGCCGGCTACCGCTGGCACGGCATCACCGGCGAGCGCCTGTCCGGCTGGCCCGATCATTGGCTGGTGGTGGCCGACCAGGGCGCGGACCCGTTCATCTTCGACCTGCGCACCGGCGCGATACAGTTCGCCTTCCACGGCGCGGGCGCGTGGCAGGACGACGAACCGATCTTTGCCGACATCCTCGAGATGGCCGCGTGCCTCGGCACCATGGGCCAGGTCTGGGAGGAAGCCGGCGACGACATCTTCCTGGACGACGATTCCGTCAATCCGCTATACCGCGCGCGGCTGGTCGAACGGCTGGCACCGCTGCTCGGCGGTGCCGCGGCGGCGGAAGGGCTGGCGGCCGCGTTCGACTGGTAGCGGCGCCGCGCAGGCAGGCAATCAAGAAAAAGAACCCGGGAGCAATTCATGACCATCGACCTCCAGACGCTCAGGTGCGGCGAATGCGGCAGCAGCGTGCTCAAGCGCACGGGCCTCAACGAATACACCTGCGAGCACTGCGGCTCGGTCACGCTGGTCGAGGACAACGTGTCCGACCGGCTGGAGCGCGTGCTCGACCAGGTGAAGAACGAGGCCGGCCGGCGGCTCGCGGCCGAGGAGGCGCTCAAGCAGAAACTGATGCTGCGCAAGATCGGCATCGGCGTGATCGCGGTGCTCGGCGTGGTGCTGGTGGGGCGCATCGTGGGGCTGTTGATCGGCTCCGGCAAGCCGTCGCCCGATGCGCGCCCCGCCGCGGTGGCCGCGATCGACCGCACCATTCCGCCCGACGGGCTGAAGCTCGGCGAGCCGCGCCAGGTGCTGGTGGGCACCGGCAGCTCGGCCCTGCCCAAGCTGCTGGTGGTGGCGCGCAACGAGACCGGCAAGCCGCTTTCGCGTGCCGGCGTGCGCGCCATCTACTACGACGGCGACTCGCGGCTCGACGAGCGCAGCGAGATGCTGCCGGTGTCGGTGCTGCAGCCCGGCGAAAGCGCGCCCGCGCTCATCGACATGCCCAGCGGCAAGAACATCACGCGGCAGGAGCTGCGCGTGCAGAAGCTGGCCGAGCCCTACAGCGCCACCGAGGGGCCGCGCATGACCTTCTCGCGCGTGCGGCTGGTGCAGCAGGGAGAGCGCGTGCGGCTGGTGGGCCGCATCGCCAATGCGCGCACCGACGGCGTGGAGATCGGCGGCATCGAGGTGCTGGCCACGCTGTACGACGACGCCGGCCAGGTGATCGGCATCGGCCACGGCTACGGGCAGGCCAACGAGATCCAGCCGGGCGCGCAGACCTCGGTGGACGTCAGCATCGCCCGCTTCGGCCGTGCGGCTGCGGTCGCGGCTTGGGACTACCGCATCGGCTACAGCGTCGTCGGGGCTTCAGGCGCGCGCACGCCGGTGCTGAGCGCCGACCGCGTGATCCGCGCCACCGGCGGCCCGGAGAACTTCAACCCCGAACTGCGGCTGGGCACCGACGACCTGCTGGCCAGCGACAGCGAGCGCTTCGACGCCAGGCAGCTGGAGCTGCTGCCGCTGATCGACGGGCGCAACAACATCCAGCAGCGGCTGTTCCTGACCGAGCTGGTGAATCGCAGCGCCGACGCGATCGTGCTGGCGCCGGGCGGCGTGATCTCGCGCTTCAGCGGCAGCAAGGCGCGCGGCACGACCAACATCTCCGGGCTGGCCTACCTGTATCCCGGCGAGCGCTTTCCCATCTTCCTCGAACCGGAAGACATGGAGAAGCTGACCGAGACCCGCATCGAGTGGAAGCCGATGCGCCGCGCCGCCATGCCGGGCCCGCGCAAGCCGCTGGAAGTGCGCGTGACGGGCACCAAGGCCCAGACCGGCAGCGTGCTGCTGAACTTCACCCAGCGCTTCACCTACAAGAGCGTGGAAGTGACGGGCAGCGTGAAGAACCCGGGCAACGGCATCGTCGGCAAGGTGCGGCTGTGGGTGAGCCTGCGCGACCGCGGCGGGCAGCTCACGGGTTTCAAGCTGGTGGAAAACCTGCCGGCCATCGCGCCGGGCGAGAGCGTGCCGTTCCAGGTGAACGTGGAGCAGAACGGCCGGGACTTCGCGAGCGTGACCACGCTATACCAAACCGAATAGCCCCTCCCGCGACGGCGTTGGGCGGTTCGCGCCATGATCGAGCCATGATTCCGTTATCGATCCTCGACCTCTCCCCGATCACCGAGGGCAGCGACGCCGCGCAGTCGTTCCGCAACTCGCTCTCGCTGGCGCAGCATGGCGAGCAGCTCGGCTATACGCGCTACTGGCTGGCCGAGCACCACGGCATGCCGGGCATCGCGAGCGCGGCCACGGCGGTGTTGCTGTCGTACGTGGGCGCGGGCACGTCCACCATCCGCATCGGCGCCGGCGGCGTGATGCTGCCGAACCACTCGCCGCTGGTGATCGCCGAGCAGTTCGGCACCCTCGAGTCGCTCTACCCGGGGCGCGTCGACCTGGGCCTGGGCCGCGCGCCCGGCTCCGACCAGCGCACCGCGCGCGCGCTGCGCCGGAACCTCGAATCGGATTCCGACCAGTTCCCGCAGGACGTGATCGAGCTGATGGACTTCATGTCGAAGAACCCGCAGCAGGCGGTGCGCGCGGTGCCCGGCGCGGGGCTCGAGGTGCCGGTGTGGATCCTCGGCTCCAGCACCTTCGGCGCGCAGCTGGCGGCGCACCTGGGGCTGCCGTATGCCTTTGCCTCGCACTTCGCGCCGCAGCAGATCATGCAGGCCATCCAGATCTACCGCGAGACCTTCAAGCCGTCGGCGCAGCTGAGCAAGCCGTACGTGATGCTGGGCTTCAACGTGTTCGCGGCCGACACCGACGAGGAGGCCGAGTTCCGCGCCACCTCGTGGCAGCAGGCCTTCGTGAACCTGCGCAGCGGGCGGCCCGGCCGCCTGCCGCCGCCGGTCGAGAACTACCGCCAGAAGGTCGGCCCCGCGGAAAACGCCTTGCTCGACTCGGTGCTGTCGTGCTCCGCGGTCGGCTCGGTCGAGACGGTGAAGAAGGGCGTGGAAGCGTTCGTCGCGCGCACAGGCGCGGACGAACTCATGATCACCTCGCAGGTGTTCGACCACGCTGCCCGGCTGCGCTCCTACGAGCTGCTCGCCGCGGCCTTCGGCCAGACGGCGAAGCAGTAGCGCCGGGGCTCAGGCCCGCTTGCGGGCTTCCTCGTCCACGAGGTCCTTCTTCGAGAGCTTGCCCACGGCGGTCTTGGGCAGCTCCGGGCGAATCTCCAGCGCGCCGATCATCTCGTGCTTGCCGAGGCGGTCTTTCAGGAAGGCCTTGAGCGCATCGAGCGTCAGTTCGCCCGCGCCTTCCTTCAGTTTCACGAAGGCCTTGGGCGACTGGCCGCGGTATTCGTCGGGAATGCCGATCACGCAGACTTCGGCCACGGCGGGGTGCTCGTACACCGCTTCTTCCAGCACGCGCGGATAGACGTTGTAGCCGCCGCACAGCAGCATGTCCTTGGTGCGGTCGACGATGTAGAAATAGCCGTCAGCGTCCATCTTCGCGACGTCGCCGCTGCGGAAGTAGCCGTCGGGCGTCATCGACTCGGCGGTGGCCTTGGGGTTGTTCCAGTAGCCCTTCATCACGTTCGGGCCCTTGATGCAGAGCTCGCCCGCTTCGCCGAACGCGGTGACGTCCTTCGACGGATCGTCCAGGCTCACCAGCTTGATGCGCACCTGCGGCAGCGGCATGCCGCACGAGCCTGCCTTGCGAACGCCGCGCGCGGGCGTGAAGGTGCCCACGGGCGAGGTCTCGGTCATGCCCCAGCCTTCGTTGAGGTGGCAGCCGGTGAGTTCGAAGAAGCGCTGCTCCACTTCCACCGGCAGCGGCGCGCCGCCGGAGCCGCAGAACTTGAGCGAGCGCAGGTCCATCTCCTTCGCCTTGGGGTGCGAGAGGATGGCGGTGTACATCGTCGGCACGCCGGGAAACACGCTGATCCTGCTGGCGGCCAGCTCGTTCATCACCGCATCCACGTCGAAGCGGGTGTGCAGCACCAGCGCGGCGCCAAGCCGCACGCCGAGCAGCATGGCGGCGCTGAGCGCGAAGATGTGGAAGAGCGGCAGCACGACCAGGAAGCGCTCGCTGCCCTCGTCGAGGATCGGCGGATCGCCCCTGGTCGACTCGTAGTACTGCGCCGAGGCCGACGTGAGGTTGGCGTGCGTGAGCATCGCGCCCTTGGGCAGGCCGGTGGTGCCGCCGGTGTACTGCAGCACGACGATTTCCTCGGCCAGGTCACCGAGCGGATGCGTCTGGTGCGTGCCTTCGCTCTTGAGCAGGTCGGTGAAGCGCAGGTGGCGGTCGTCGGTCGGCACGGGCGCGATCTGGCCGGCGCCCTGCAATTGGGCCTGCACCTTGTCGCCCGCGGCGCCGTAGTCGCCGAGGCTGCCGACCACCAGCTTGCGCAGGCGCGAGCTGTCGAGCAGGCGCGCCATCTGCGGGTACAGGTTGACGAGGTCGAGCGTGATGAGGATGTCGGTGCGGCTGTCCTCGATCTTGTGGGCCAGCACGCGCTCGGCGTCGAGCGGCGAGTAGTTCACCACCGTGCCGCCGGCCTTCAGCACGGCGAAGAAGGCGATCGGGTAGTGGGGCGTGTTCGGCAGGTACAGCCCCACATGCACGCCGGGCTTCACGCCCAGGTCCTGCAGGCCCTTGGCGGCACGCTCGACGGCCGCGCCGAGCTGGCGGTAGGTGATGGCCTGGCCCATGAACTCCACGGCCGAATGCTCGGGCCAGCGCGCGACGGCTTCGTCGAGCATCTGCTGCACCGGCTTGACGGGCAGCTCGGCGTCCCAGCGCATGCCGGGCGGGTAGTTGCGCGTCCAGGGGGTGTCGTCGCCGGACCGGGCGGCGGGGGAGGGGGTGGCCATGCGTCTTGTCTCCGCTGTGCTTTTGCGGCACTTTAGCGCCGGCCTTTCGCATCGCGCAGCGGCAGCTGACAAGCCGGCGACACGGGTTTTCCCGATTTCCCACACACGGGGAGCCCCTAACGCGAGGCTGGGACAATGGCGGGCTTATGGCAAAGCAACGGATCGTGGTGGGACTGAGCGGCGGGGTGGACTCCGCGGTGACTGCGCACCTGCTCAAGCAGCAGGGGCACGAGGTGGTCGGCATCTTCATGAAGAACTGGGAAGACGACGACGACAGCGAATACTGCTCGTCGAACATCGACTTCGTGGATGCGGCCAGCGTGGCAGACGTGCTGGGCATCGAGATCGAGCACGTCAACTTTGCGGCCGACTACAAAGACCGCGTGTTCGCCGAGTTCCTGCGCGAATACAAGGCAGGCCGCACGCCCAACCCCGACGTGCTGTGCAACGCCGAGATCAAGTTCAAGGCGTTTCTCGACCACGCCATGCGGCTGGGCGCCGAGAAGATCGCCACCGGGCACTACGCGCGCGTTCGCCTGAACGAGGCCACCGGCAGGCACGAGCTGCTGAAGGGACTCGACCCGTCGAAGGACCAGAGCTACTTCCTGCACCGGCTGAACCAGGCCCAGCTGTCGAAGACGCTGTTCCCGGTGGGCGAACTGCACAAGACCGAGGTGCGCCGCATCGCCGAGGAAATCGGCCTGCCTAATGCGAAGAAAAAAGACTCGACCGGCATCTGCTTCATCGGCGAGCGGCCTTTCCGCGATTTCCTCAACCGCTACATCTCCAAGGAGCCGGGCCCGATCAAGGACGATCGCGGCCGCAAGCTGGGCGAGCACCAGGGGCTGAGCTTCTACACGCTGGGGCAGCGGCAGGGGCTGGGCATCGGCGGCGTGAAGGAGAAGGGCGCGCAGAGGGGCTCGGGCGACCATTCGCCCTGGTTCGTGGCGCGCAAGGACGTCGAGAAGAACACGCTGTGGGTGGTGCAGGGGCATGACCATCCGTGGCTGCTGTCGTCGGAACTGAAGGCGGACGATGCGAGCTGGGTGTCGGGCGAGGCGCCCGCCGCCGGGAGCTACGGCTCGAAGGCGCGCTACCGCCAGGCCGACGCGGCCTGCGAGATGGGTGCGGGCGACGGCGGCAATGCGGCGGCGTTCAGCCTGCGCTTCGGCGAGGCGCAATGGGCCGTGACGCCGGGCCAGTCGGCCGTGCTGTACGACGGCGAACGCTGCCTGGGCGGCGGCGTCATCGTCTGATTCAGGGAGCCGAGCGCACCGATTCGTCGACCTGCACGAGTTCGAGCGGGTAGCGCTTGCCGGCGAGGTAGTCTTCCACGCACTGCAGCAGCAGCGGGGTGCGATGCCGCGCCACGCTGGCGCGGATTTCGTCCGGCGTCATCCAGAGCGTGCGCACGATGCCGTCGTCCAACGCGCGGCCCGCCTCGAAGGCGCCCAGCGTGCCGGTGAAGCAGAAGCGCATGTAGGTCACGTCTTCGCCGCGCTCGGCCAGCGGACGGGAGCGCGCCATGTAGATGCCGACCAGCGCCGTGGGCGTGAAGTGGTGGGCGGTTTCCTCGAGCGTTTCGCGCACGCAGCCCTCGGCCGGCGATTCGCCGGGGTCGAGGTGGCCGGCGGGCGTGTTGAGCCTCAGGCCGTCGCCGGCCTGTTCTTCGACGAGCAGGAAGCGCCCGTCGCGTTCGATCACCGCAGCCACGGTGACATTGGGTTTCCAGCGCGTGGCGGCAGCCATCTTTTCTTGTCCTTGCTCTGTTCTAGCGCAGCACGTAGCCGCTGAAGCGCCACATGCGGTCGCGGTCGAGGTGAAAGCTCACGAGTTCGCGCAGCGTGCCGTCGGGGCGGTTGGCGAAGCGGGTTTCGTATTCGATGCTGACATATTGGCCGTCGGTGTCGTGGTCGGAGTCGGCCACGACCTGGCGGTTGACCGCGACCCATGTTCGCATGCGCGGCGCGCCGAGTGGCGCACGGCTGCTGGCGACCTGGTCGATGAATTCGGCGCGCGTCACGCGCTTGCGGGTGGCGGCCGTGGCGCCGTCCCAGAGTTCGCCGGTCTTGCCCTGGTCGATCATCTGGATCGCCTGCATGCCGCCTCGCACCATGTCGCCGGCCTCCACCTCCTGGGCGGCGGCCGGCCCGATCCAGCTCCAGGACAGCATGGCGGCGAGCAGGAGCCTGATCATGGGTTTCATTCGTCTCGCTTCGATATGGCCAAAGACCTTTGGAGACTTCAGCGGGGCATAGATTCCCCGCAGGCCTGTGAGCGTGCGCTTCCGATCTTGAGCACGCTGTCCGCGTCGATCGTCTCGAGGCGGTATCCCAACCCGTAGATGGCCAGCAGCAGGAAGCCATTGGATGGGCGCAGGTCGAGCTTGGTGCGCAGCCGCGAGACATGCGTGTCGAGCGAGCGCGACAGCGCCTCGATGCCCAGCCCCCACACGGCTTCGTGCAGGTGCTCGCGCGACAGCAGCCGCCCGATGTTCTGGAACAGGAACAGCGCCAGTTCGTACTCGCGGTTCTTCAGTTCGACCTCCTTGCCATGCACTTTCAGTACCCGTGAAGGCGGATAGAAGTGATAGGGACCGAACACCAGCTCGGGCTCGTGGCGGGCGGGGTAGGAGCGGCGAAACAGCGCATTGACGCGGGCTTCGAGCTCGCCCGCCCTGATGGGCCTGGCCATGAAGTCGTCGGCGCCGGCGTTGAGCCCCTCGATCATGTCGTCCTCGTCGCGACGGGCGGTCACGAACAGGATGGGCAGCCGGCTCTTGAGATCGACCCGGATGCTCTTCACCACTTCGGGGCCCACCATGTCGGGCAGGTTCCAGTCGAGTATGAGCAGGTCGAAGGTTTGCCGGCGCAGCGAATGCAGCAGCACCTTTCCTGCAGTGAACGTATGGCACTCATGGCCGAGCGCCACCATGGTTTGGTTGATCAGCCTGCGTTGGTCGGGGCCATCGTCGAGTACAGCAATACGCATTCCATCCCTCTTTTTCCTCCCTTCGCCAGCCTCCATGAGCTGGCGATAGGAGGCGCAGTCTATCCACCGGGCACTGGCGCGAGAAAAATCGGGATGCAACTAATGCACGCTATTCCGATTTTTATAAATCGATCTAATAACAATTAGCTAATTTTAAATGCAGATATCTAGTTATTAGATCAACGGTTCTATTGACTTGTTAGCGAACTTGTTAATTCAAGGCGTTGCCGCAGGCTTGCCGTGGTGTCCAGGTCGATCCGAGTGCCATATGCAGGCTATCGAATACCCGAATTTGCTATCAATTGAATAGCTGCTAGGCCAGCAAATACAGGCCTTCCAAAAGAAGCGGGAAGGGAATCTGCGAGACAACGGCGGGCTGTAATCTTGCTGTAAGCTCTGCCCGCATTCCGTGTGCCCCCTTGCTCTGAGGAGAACTCTATGCTGATAGGCGTGCCTGCCGAGATACTGGCTGGCGAAACCCGAGTGGCCGTGACACCCGAGACGGTGAAGAAACTTTCGGCCTCGGGGCACACGGTGCGCGTGCAGTCCGGGGCCGGCGTTGCAGCCAGCGTGACCGATGCGGCGTACCAGGCCGCGGGCGCGGAGATCACCGACCGGGCCGGCGCCTTCGGTGCCGACATGGTGCTCAAGGTGCGCACACCCACCGACGACGAGACCGCGCTGCTCAAGTCCGGCGCCGTCGTCATCGGCATGCTCAATCCATTCGATGCTGCCGGCCTGCAGCGCCTGGCCGCAGCCGGCGTCACCGCCTTCGCGCTGGAAGCCGCGCCGCGCACCACGCGCGCCCAGAGCATGGACGTGCTCTCTTCTCAGGCCAACATCGCCGGCTACAAGGCCGTGATGATCGCGGCCGACAAATACCAGCGCTTCTTCCCCATGCTCATGACGGCGGCCGGCACCGTGAAGGCCGCGCGCGTCGTCATCCTGGGCGTCGGCGTGGCCGGCCTGCAGGCCATTGCCACGGCCAAGCGCCTGGGCGCCGTCATCGAGGCCTCCGACGTGCGCCCGAGCGTGAAAGAGCAGATCGAATCGCTGGGCGGCAAGTTCATCGAAGTCTCCTACGACACCGATGAAGAAAAGGAAGCCGCCGTCGGCGTCGGCGGCTACGCCAAGCCCATGCCCGCGAGCTGGCTGGCGCGCCAGCAGGTCGAGGTGGCCAAGCGCGTGGCGCTGGCCGACATCGTCATCAGCACCGCGCTCATCCCCGGTCGCGCCGCGCCCACGCTCATCACCGAGGACATGGTCAAGGCCATGAAGCCGGGTTCGGTGATCGTCGACATCGCCGCGGGCAAGGGCGCCGATGGCGTGGGCGGCAACTGCCCGCTGTCGGAAGCCGACAAGACAGTGGTCAAGCACGGCGTGACCATCGTGGGCGAGACCAACCTCGCGGCGCTCGTGGCGGCCGACGCATCGGCGCTCTATGCGCGCAACGTGCTCGACTTCCTCAAGCTCATCGTCACCAAGGAGGGCGCGCTGAAGATCGACCTCGAGGACGACATCGTCGCCGCCTGCCGCATGACGCAGGACGGCCAGGTCACCCGCAAGTAAGCCAGCGAACACGCGAGGAGAAGAGCAAATGGATCCCGTATCCCATACCGTCATCAACCTGATCATCTTCGTGCTGGCCATCTACGTGGGCTACCACGTGGTGTGGACCGTCACGCCCGCGCTGCACACGCCGCTGATGGCCGTGACCAACGCCATCTCGGCCATCGTGATCGTGGGCGCCATGCTGGCGGCCGCGCTCACCACCACGCCGCTGGGCAAGACCATGGGCGTGCTGGCCGTGGCGCTGGCCGCGGTGAACGTCTTCGGCGGCTTCCTGGTCACGCGGCGCATGCTGGAGATGTTCAAGAAGAAAGAAAAGAAGAGCGCCCCCAAGGCCGAAGAGGGAGCCGCCAAGTGAGCATGAACCTCGTCACGCTGCTGTACCTGGTGGCCAGCGTCTGCTTCATCCAGGCCCTGAAGGGGCTGTCCCATCCCACCACCTCGATCCGCGGCAACATCTTCGGCATGACCGGCATGGCGATCGCCGTGCTGACGACCATCGCGCTGATCCACGGGCTGACGCGCTCGCTCGGCGTGAACTTCGCCACCGGCATCGGCTGGGTGCTGGCGGCCGTGGTCGTCGGCGGCGGGCTGGGCGCCTTCATGGCCAACAAGGTCGAAATGACCAAGATGCCCGAGCTGGTCGCCTTTATGCACAGCATGATCGGCCTGGCGGCGGTGTTCATCGGCGTGGCCGCGGTGGCGGAGCCCTGGGCCTTCGGCATCACGGCCGCGCCCGTGGCCGCGCTCATCGGCGCGCAGACGCCCGACGGCGCCGTGGTGCTGGACGGCTTCGTGCGCTACGCCATTCCGTACGGCAACCGGCTCGAACTGTTCCTGGGCGCGGCCATCGGCGCCATCACCTTCAGCGGCTCGGTCATCGCCTTCGGCAAGCTGTCGGGCAAGTACAAGTTCCGCCTGTTCCAGGGCGCGCCGGTGCAGTTCAAGGGCCAGCACATGCTCAACCTGGTGCTGGGCCTGCTGACCATCGCACTGGGCCTGCTGTTCGTGGCCACCGAGAGCTGGGGCGCGTTCTTCGCGATGCTGGCGCTGGCCTTCGTGATGGGCGTGCTCATCATCATCCCGATCGGCGGGGCCGACATGCCTGTGGTGGTGTCGATGCTCAACAGCTACTCGGGCTGGGCGGCCGCGGGCATCGGCTTCAGCCTGAACAACGCGATGCTGATCGTGGCGGGCTCGCTGGTGGGCTCCTCGGGCGCCATCCTGAGCTACATCATGTGCAAGGCCATGAACCGCTCTTTCTTCAACGTGATCCTGGGCGGCTTCGGCGGCGAGGCGGCCACCACCGGCGGCGCGGCCAAGGAGCAGCGCCCGGTGAAGACCGGCAGCGCCGACGACGCGGCCTTCGTGCTGGGCAACGCCGAGACGGTGGTGATCGTGCCGGGCTACGGCCTGGCGGTGGCGCGCGCGCAGCATGCGGTGAAGGAACTCGCGCAGAAGCTCACCGACAAGGGCATCACCGTGAAGTACGCCATCCACCCGGTGGCCGGCCGCATGCCCGGCCACATGAACGTGCTGCTGGCCGAGGCCGAGGTGCCCTACGACCAGGTGTTCGAGATGGAGGACATCAACGGCGAGTTCGGCCAGGCCGACGTGGCGATCATCCTGGGCGCCAACGACGTGGTGAACCCCGCCGCGCACACCAAGGGCAGCCCGATCTACGGCATGCCCATCCTGGAGGCCTACAAGGCCAAGACCGTCATCGTGAACAAGCGCTCCATGGCAGCCGGCTATGCGGGACTGGACAACGAACTGTTCTACATGGACAAGACCATGATGGTCTTTGGGGATGCCAAGAAAGTAGTGGAAGATATGGGCAAGGCCATCGAATAGGCCCGGGTCCGTGCCGCGCCGAGCGGCGCGCTTCCTCTCGGCGCCGCTTCGTGCGCCGTTTTCGTTTTCAACAGTCCGACCCCCGGAGGAGACAAATCCAATGACCGATCGTCCCTGGCTCAGCAGCTACCCGCAGGGTGTGCCCGCAGATATCGATGCATCGCACTACCCCTCGCTGGTCGCGCTCATGGAAGAGAGTTTTTCCAAGTACGCCGACCGCACGGCCTACAGCTTCATGGGCAAGGACATCAGCTACGGCGAGACCGACAGGCAGAGCAAGGCCTTCGCGGCCTACCTGCAGGGACTGGGCCTGGTGAAGGGCGACCGCGTCGCCGCGATGATGCCCAACTGCCCGCAGTACCCGATCGCGGTCGCGGCCATCCTGCGCGCCGGCCTGATCCTGGTCAACGTGAACCCGCTCTACACGCCGCGCGAACTCGAGCACCAGCTCAAGGACTCGGGCGCGAAGGCCATCGTCATCATGGAGAACTTCGGTACCACGCTGCAGCAGTGCATCGCGTCCACGCCGATCAAGCACATCGTGCTGGCCTCCATGGGCGACCGCCTCGGCTTCCTGAAGGGCGCGCTGGTCAACTACGTGGTGCGCAACGTCAAGAAGCTGGTGCCCCACTTCAGCCTGCCCGGCGCGGTGCGCTTCAACGACGCGCTCGACAAGGGCGCGAGCGGCTCGCTCAAGCCGGCGGCCATCGGCCCGGACGACGTGGCCGTGCTGCAGTACACCGGCGGCACCACCGGCGTGTCGAAGGGCGCGGTGCTGCTGCATCGCAACGTGATCGCCAACGTGCTGCAGTCCGAAGCCTGGAACGAGCCGGCCATGGCCAAGGTGCCGGCCAACGAGCAGCCCACGGGCGTGTGCGCGCTGCCGCTGTATCACATCTTCGCTTTCACGGTCGGCATGATGCTGAGCATGCGCACGGGCGGCAAGCTGATCCTGATCCCGAATCCGCGCGACATCCCCGCCGTGCTGAAGGAACTGTCGAAGCACACGATCCACAGCTTCCCGGCCGTCAACACGTTGTTCAACGGCCTGGCGAACCACCCCGACTTCAACACCGTCAACTGGAAGAACCTGAAGATCTCGGTGGGCGGCGGCATGGCCGTGCAGGCCGCGGTGGCCAAGCTCTGGCTCGAGAAGACCGGCTGCCCCATCTGCGAGGGCTACGGCCTCTCGGAGACCTCGCCGTCGACCACCTGCAACCCGACCAACAGCACCGCCTACACCGGCACCATCGGCCTGCCGCTGCCGAGCACCTGGCTCAAGCTGCTCGACGACGAAGGCAACGAAGTGCCCATGGGCGAGCGCGGCGAAATCGCGATCAAGGGCCCGCAGGTGATGGCCGGCTACTGGCAGCGTCCCGACGAGACCGCCAAGGTCATGACGCCCGACGGCTACTTCAAGAGCGGCGACATCGGCGTGGTCGACGAGCGCGGCTACTTCAAGGTGGTCGACCGCAAGAAGGACATGATCCTGGTGTCGGGCTTCAACGTGTACCCGAACGAGGTGGAAGACGTGGTGGCACTGATTCCGGGCGTGCTCGAATGCGCGGCGGTCGGCGTGCCCGACGAGAAGACCGGCGAGGCCGTGAAGCTCGTGATCGTGAAGAAAGACCCGTCGCTCACCGAAGCGCAGGTGCGCGAATACTGCCGGGCAAACCTTACGGGTTACAAGCAGCCGCGAATCGTAGAGTTTCGTACCGACATGCCGAAGACGCCGGTCGGCAAGATCCTGCGCCGCGAGTTGCGCGACGCCAAAAAGTAAGGGTTCGGCCCGGGTAGGGCCACGGCATCGATCTTGCATATTCGCGGGTCGATGTTTCGATTCATCCTGACCCGCGTGAGCTTGCTGGTGCCGACCTTCATCGGCATGACGCTGCTCGCCTTCTTTCTCATCCGGCTCGTACCCGGCGACCCCATCGAGACGATGGCCGGCGAGCGCGGCATCGACCCCGCGCGCCACGCCGAGCTGCGCACCGCCTACGGCTTCGACAAGCCGGTGATCGTGCAGTACGGCATCTACATCGCCCGCGTGCTGCACGGCGACCTGGGCAAGTCGCTCATCACGCAGGACACGGTGATGAGCGAGTTCCTCGCGCTCTTCCCGGCCACCGTCGAACTCGCGGTCTGCGCGATTCTCTTCGCGCTGCTGCTGGGCCTGCCGGCCGGCATCCTGGCGGCGGTGCGGCGCAACTCCATCTTCGACCACGGCGTGATGGCCACGTCGCTCACCGGCTACTCGATGCCGATCTTCTGGTGGGGGCTGCTGCTGATCCTGTTCTTCTCGGTGCAGCTCGGATGGACGCCGGTGTCGGGGCGCATCGCGGTGCAGTACTACATCGAGCCAGAGACCGGGTTCCTGCTGATCGACTCGCTGCGCGCCGGCGACACCGGCGCGTTCTGGTCGGCCCTGCATCACCTGATATTGCCGGCGGTCGTGCTCGGCACCGTGCCGCTCGCGGTGATCGCGCGCATGACGCGCTCGGCCATGCTCGAGGTGCTGGGCGAGGACTACATCCGCACCGCGCGCGCCAAGGGCCTGTCGCGCTTTCGCGTGGTCGGGCTGCACGCGCTGCGCAATGCGCTCATTCCGGTGGTGACCGTGATCGGCCTGCAGGTGGGCGTGCTGTTCACCGGCGCCATCCTCACCGAGACCATCTTCTCGTGGCCGGGCGTCGGCAAGTGGCTCATCGAGGCCATCGGCCGGCGCGACTACCCGGTGCTGCAGGGCGGCATGCTGCTGCTCGGCGGCATCGTGATGCTGGTGAACCTGCTCGTCGACGTGGCCTATGGCGTCATCAACCCGCGCATCCGGCGCTGAGCTCATGGCCTCGACACAAACCATTTCCAACGGTGCGAAAAGCACCGCACCTCCCGGCCCCTGGCGCGAGTTCTGGACGGCCTTCTCGGCCAACCGCGGCGCGGTCATCGGGCTGGCCACCATCGTCTTCCTGCTGCTGATCGCGCTGTTAGCGCCGTGGATTGCGCCGCATGCGCCCAACGAAACCAACAGCGCCGTCTTCCTGCTGCCGCCGGCATGGCAGCAGGGCGGCTCCATGAGCTACCTGCTTGGCACCGATGCCATCGGGCGCGACATTCTTTCGCGGCTCATGCATGGCGCGCGGCTTTCGCTGTCGATCGGCGTGGCGGTGGTGGCGATATCGGTGGTCGCGGGCGTGGTGCTCGGGCTCATCGCGGGCTTCTTCCGTGGCGTGCTCGAGATCGCGATCATGCGGCTCATGGACATCGTGCTCACGCTGCCCAGCCTGCTGCTGGCCATCGTGATCGTCGCCATCCTCGGGCCGGGGCTGGTCAACGCGATGCTGGCGGTGGCCATCGTGGTGCTGCCGCACTATGTGCGCATCACGCGCGCGGCGGTCATCGCCGAGGTCTCGCGCGACTACGTGACCGCCGCACGCGTGAGCGGCGCAGGCACGCTGCGCCTGATGTTCCGCGAGGTGCTGCCCAACTGCGCCGCGCCGCTGATCGTGCAGGCCTCGCTCGGCATCTCCACGGCCATCCTCGACGCGGCGGCGCTCGGCTTCCTGGGCCTCGGCGCGCAGCCACCGTCGCCCGAATGGGGAACCATGCTGGCCGACGCGCGCGAGTTCGTGCTGCGCGCCTGGTGGGTCGTCACCTTCCCGGGCCTGGCGATCCTGATGGCCGTGCTGGCTTTCAACCTGCTGGGCGACGGCTTGCGAGACGCGCTCGACCCCAAGCTCAAGCGCTGAAGCAAAGGAAAGCACAGATGCCTTTGCTTGACATCAAGGACCTGCACGTCGAGTTCCCCACGCAAGGCGGCGTGCTGCACGCGGTCGATGGCGTGAGCCTCACGCTCGAGGAGGGCGAGGTGCTCGGCATCGTCGGCGAATCGGGCTCGGGCAAGAGCGTCACGATGATGGCGCTGATGGGCCTGGTCGGCTTTCCGGGCCGTGTGCGCGCGGAGCACATGCGCTTTGCCGGCAAGGAACTGCTGGGCATTTCCGACAAGGCGCGGCGCTCGCTGGTCGGCAAGGAAGTGGCCATGATCTTCCAGGAGCCGACCACCAGCCTCAACCCCTGCTTCACCATCGGCTTCCAGCTGATGGAGACATTGCGGCTGCACCTGAAGCTCGACAAGCGCGATGCGAAGCGCCGCGCGACGGAGCTGCTCGAACAGGTCGGCATTCCCGCCGCGTCGTCGCGCCTGGGCAGCTATCCGCACCAGCTCTCGGGCGGCATGAACCAGCGCGTGATGATCGCGATGGCCATCGCCTGCAACCCGCGCCTGCTGATCGCCGACGAGCCGACCACCGCGCTCGACGTGACCATCCAGGCGCAGATCCTCGACCTGCTGCGCGACCTGCAGAGGGAGCGCGGCATGGCACTGGTGCTCATCACGCACAACATGGGCGTGGTGAGCGAGATGGCGCAGCGCATCGCGGTGATGTACGCGGGCCAGGTGATGGAGCACCAGCGCGTCGACCGGCTCTTCGCATCGCCGCAGCATCCCTACACCGAGGCCCTGCTCGCGGCTTTGCCCGAACGCGTCGCGCCCGAGGGCCGGCTCGCCACCATCAGCGGCATGGTGCCGGGCGTGCACGACCGGCCGGCGGGCTGCCTGTTCGCGCCGCGCTGCGGCTACGTCACCGAGCGCGCCTGCCATGTGCGGCCGGCGCTGCGCGAATGGCAGGGCGCGGAAGTGCGATGCCACTTTCCGCTCGGCGAGCCGGGGCGCAAGGCGGCCATCGAAAGCGATCCGCCGAAGCGGCGAACGGCCGACGAGGTGCTGCCATGAGCGAAGCATCGGCCGGTACCTCGAACGAAGTGGTCGTCGAGGCGACCCATCTGCAGCGCACCTACGACATCCGCCGCGGCATGTTCCGCGTGCCGTCGCACCTGCGCGCGGTGGGCGACATCTCGTTCCGCATCGAGCGCGGACGCACGCTGGCGGTGGTCGGCGAGTCGGGCTGCGGCAAGTCGACGCTCGCGCGCATGGTCGCGCTGATCGAGAAGCCGACCGCGGGCCAGCTCACGCTGGTGGGCGCCGACGCGGTGAACCCACCGCCCGAGCGCAAGCGCGAGCTGCGACAGGCCGTGCAGCTGGTGTTCCAGAACCCGTACGGCTCGCTCAATCCGCGCAAGAAGATCTCGGCGGTGCTCGAAGACCCGCTGGCCATCAACACCACCATGGGCAGGCCCGAGCGCGCAGCCAAGGCGCGCGAGATGCTGGCGCGCGTGGGGCTGCGGGCCGAGTACGCCAACCGCTATCCGCACATGTTCTCCGGCGGCCAGCGCCAGCGCATCGCCATTGCGCGCGCGCTGATGCTGAACCCGCGCCTGCTGGTGGCCGACGAGCCGGTGTCGGCGCTCGACGTGTCGATCCAGGCCCAGGTGCTGAACCTGCTGGCCGACCTGCAGGCCGAGCTGGGGCTGGCGTATCTCTTCATCTCGCACGACCTCGGCGTGGTGCGGCACATCGCGCACGACGTGCTCGTGATGTACCTCGGCCATGCGGTGGAGCAGGGCCCGAAGTCGCGCATCTTCGCGCGGCCGCTGCATCCGTACACGCAGGCGCTGCTGGCTTCGACGCCGGGGCTCAGCAGCCAGCGCATCGTGCTCAAGGGCGAACTGCCTTCGCCGCTGAATCCGCCCACCGGTTGCGTGTTCAGCACGCGCTGCCCGCACGTGGCGCCGCGCTGCCGCGAAGAACGGCCGCTGCCGCGTCTGCTCGACGAGCGGCTGGTGGCGTGCCATTTCTCGGAGAAGTTCCTCGAAGGCGCGCCGCTCGTGCGCGCCGATGTTCCGCCGGCCGCCATCGCGATGGCGACGAATCCCTAGCAACCTGCTTTTTCAACCGTGTCCCAAGGAGTCCAAATGAAGACCCAGCCCACCGTTTCGCGCCGCTCACGAAGCCTGGCGCTCCTGGCACCGACAGCGATTGCGGCCCTTACCCTGGCCTGCGGCGCGGTGTCAGCCAAGACGCTGGTGTATTGCTCGGAAGGCAGCCCGGAGAATTTCTATCCGGGCATGAACACCACCGGCACCTCGTTCGACGTGACCACGCAGGTCTACAACACCATCGTCGAGTTCGAGCGCGGCGGCACCAAGGTCGTGCCGGGCCTGGCCGAGAAGTGGGACATCTCCGCCGACGGCACGGTCTACACCTTCCACCTGCGCAAGGGCGTGAAGTGGCACAACACGAGCAAGAGCTTCAAGCCCACGCGCGACTTCAACGCCGACGACTTCATCTTCATGCTCGAGCGCCAGTGGAAGGAGAGCGACCCCTTCTTCAAGGTCACGAGCCAGAACCACTCGTACTTCAACGACATGGGCATGCCCAAGCTGCTGAAGACGGTGGACCGCATCGACGACTACACGGTGAAAATCGTGCTCAACCAGCCCGAGGCGCCTTTCCTCGCGAACCTGGCGATGCAGTACGCGGGCATCCAGTCGAAGGAGTACGCCATCGCCATGCTGAAGGCCGGCACGCCCGAGAAGGTCGACCAGGACCCGATCGGCACCGGGCCGTTCTACCTTGTGCAGTACCAGAAGGACGCGATCATCCGCTTCAAGGCCTTCCCGCAGTACTGGGGCGGCAAGGCCAAGATCGACGACCTCGTGTTCGCCATCACGCCCGATGCCTCGGTGCGCTGGGCCAAGCTGCAGAAGGGCGAGTGCCACGTCATGCCGTACCCGAACCCGGCCGACCTCGACGCGATCCGCAAGGACCCGAACGTGCAGGTGCTGGAGCAGCCCGGCCTGAACGTGGGCTACCTCTCGTACAACACGACGAAGAAGCCCTTCGACGACGTGCGCGTGCGCAAGGCCATCAACATGGCGATCAACAAGAAGGCCATCATCGACGGCGTGTACCTCACGACGGGCGTGGCTGCGAAGAACCCGATCCCGCCGACCATGTGGTCCTACAACGACGCGGTGAAGGACGATCCGTACGACCCCGAAGCCGCGAAGAAGCTGCTGGCGCAGGCCGGCTACCCCGACGGCTTCTCGACCGACCTGTGGGCCATGCCGGTGCAGCGCCCGTACAACCCGAACGCCAAGCGCATCGCCGAACTGATGCAGGCCGACCTGGCCAAGATCAACGTCAAGGCAGAGATCAAGAGCTTCGAGTGGGGCGAGTACCGCAAGCGCCTGCAGGCCGGCGAGCACCAGATGGGCATGCTGGGCTGGACCGGCGACAACGGCGACCCGGACAACTTCCTCTACACGCTGCTGGGCTGCGCATCGGCCAAGTCGGCCAGCGGCAGCAACATCTCGAAGTTCTGCTACCAGCCTTACGAAGACCTCGTGGTGAAGGCCAAGAGCGCGACCAAGCAGGCCGACCGCGATGCGCTCTACAAGAAGGCCCAGGTCATCTTCAAGGAGCAGGCGCCGTGGTTCACTATCGCGCATGCGGTGCAGCTGAAGCCGGTGCGCAAGGAAGTGGTCGACTTCAAGCTGAGCCCCTTCGGCCGCCACACTTTCTATGGTGTGGATATCAAGTAACCCCCCGGGCTGCTGGGGGCAACACCTGCGGCCCGGCAGAGCCGGTTCCGCGGTGTTCCTGGAAAGAGAAATGTCTTGAGTTCTTTGCCGCGCGCGCCTGTCGCCATCGTCGCTGCCATGCACGAGGAACTGAGTGCCCTGCTTGCGCAGATGCCCGACGAGCAGCGTGTGCGCGTGGCCGGCCGCGACTTCTGGGTGGGCCATCTGCAGGGCCAGCCTGTGGTCGCGGTGCTGTCGCGCATCGGCAAGGTCGCGGCGGCGGTGACGGCCACGGTGCTGCTCGAGCGCTTCGGCGTGCGGGCCATCGTGTTCACCGGCGTGGCGGGTGGATTGGCGCCGGGCGTGAAGGTGGGCGACGTGGTCGTGGCCACCGAACTGCTGCAGCACGACATGGACGCCTCGCCGCTTTTCCCGAAGCACGAGGTGCCGCTGATGGGCATGGCGCGCTTCGCGGCCGATGCTGCCATCGGCAACGCGCTGGCGGCCGTGGCGGCCGACGTGCTGCGCGACCCCGTGGCCTTGGTCGGCCAGCAGGCAGTGGATGAATTCAGCCTCCGGCAGCCCGGCGTGCATCGCGGCCTGCTGGTGAGCGGCGACCGCTTCGTCTCCACCACCGGGGAGAGCGAGGCTTTGCAGCGCGAGCTGCCCGATGCGCTCGCGGTCGAGATGGAAGGCGCTGCGATGGCGCAGGTGTGTCACGACTACGGCGTGCCGTTTGCCGCGATGCGCACGATTTCGGACCGCGCCGACGATGCCGCGCATGGCGACTTCGCGCGCTTCGTGGTGGAGGTGGCGAGCCGCTACAGTCTCGCGCTGGTGGGCGCGTGGCTGGCCACGCTGCCCGCGCAAGACGCGGGTAGTGGCGCGGCTACTTGAGCCAGCCGCGCCGGCGGAAGTACCACATCGGCACCAGCGCGCTGGCCGCCATCAGCACGATGGCATACGGATAGCCCATGGCCCAGTCGAGCTCCGGCATGAACTTGAAGTTCATGCCGTAGATGCTGGCGATCAGCGTGGGCGGCAGCAGCGCCACGCTGGCCACCGAGAAGATCTTGATGGTCTTGTTCTGGTTGATGTTGATGAAACCGACGGTCGCATCCATCAGGAAGTTGATCTTGTCGAACAGGAAGGCCGTGTGGTTGTCCAGCGACTCGATGTCGCGCAGGATCTGGCGCGCCTCTTCGAACTGCTCGGCGTTGAGCATCTTGCTGCGCATCATGAAGCTGACCGCGCGGCGCGTGTCCATCACGTTGCGGCGGATGCGGCCGTTCAAGTCTTCCTGCCGCGCGATGGCGCCGAGCACCTCGCCGGCCAGCTCGTCGCTCACGTTGCCCGAGAGCACTTTCTTGCCGGCCACTTCGAGCTCGTCGTAGATGTTCTCGAGCGTGTCGGCCGAATACTCGGCGTCGGCGTCGAACAGCTTGAGCATCACTTCCTTGGCGTCCTCGATCAGCCCCGGTGCGCGGCGCGCGCGCATGCGCAGCAGGCGGAACACGGGCACGTCCTCGTCGTGGATCGAGAACAGCACGCCGCGGCTGCGCAGGTCGGTGTTGTGCTGGTTCAGGATGAAAGCGACGCGCACGGTGCGCGGGTTCTCGTCGTCGTCGATCAGGAAGTCGGAGCGGATGTGCAGCTCGCCGTTGTCTTCCTCGTAGAAGCGGGCGGATTCCTCGATGTCCTCGTCCATCGCGTCTTCGGGGATGGACAGGCCGTAGTACTGCTTGATCCAGCGCTTCTCTTCGAGCGTGGGCGATTCGAGGTCGACCCAGATCGGCTGGAACTTGGAAAGCTCTTCGAGCGCCTCGATCTCTTCCTGGACGAGGCGGCCGTTGGCGAGCGTAAAGATGTTGAGCATTGGCTCACTCCCGGGGGTGACTGGACGATGGGCGAGGGAGGGGCGCTTTCAATTCCCGGGCCCGACGTGCGTGAGGGAAACGCGTCAGTGAAAGGGAGTTGAAAGCTGCCGAGACGGGGCGGTTTCCATGGGAAGAGTCTCCGGTTGCAGCGAGGCGCGATTATGTCACCGGCCACATGGCAGCAAGGTGGCTGGACTGGACGGGCATACAGTAAAGTCGTGCCCATGCAGACCGCTGCGTCCCCCGTTCTTTCCATCGCCCCGACGACCCAGGCCGAGCGCCTGGCCGCCGCGCTGGCCACGCTCAACGACGCGCAGCGCGCGGCGGTCGAGCACGGGGTGGGAGCGGCGATTGCCGAGCGCGACGAGCGGCCGCTGCTGGTCATCGCCGGCGCCGGGTCGGGCAAGACCAGCACGCTGGCGCACCGCGTCGCGCACCTGATTGCCGGCGGGGTGGATCCGCAGCGCCTGCTGCTGCTGACCTTCTCGCGCCGCGCCGCGCAGGAAATGGGGCGGCGCGCCGGCCAGGTGCTGGCGAAGGTGCTGGGCCTGAAGTCGGAGGCGCCGCCTTCGCTGCCGTGGGCAGGCACCTTCCACGGCATCGGCGCGCGGCTGCTGCGCGAGTACGCCGCGCAGATCGGGCTGGACGAGAACTTCACCATCCACGACCGCGGCGACGCCGAAGACCTGATGGGGCTGGCGCGCCACGAGCTGGGCCTGTCTTCCACCGTCAACCGCTTTCCGCGCAAGGGCACCTGCCTGTCGATCTACTCGCGCTGCGTGAACACGCGCGCGCCGCTGGCCGAGGTGCTGCGGGAGTCTTTCCCGTGGTGCGGCGAATGGGAGGCCGAGCTGAAGAAGCTGTTCGGCGCCTACGTCGAGGCCAAGCAGCAGCAGAACGTGCTCGACTACGACGACCTGCTGCTCTACTGGGCCGGCATGGTCGCCGAGCCCGCGCTGGCCGCGCACGTCGGCGCGCGCTTCGACCATGTGCTGGTCGACGAGTACCAGGACACCAACCTGCTGCAGGCCTCGATCCTGCTGGCGCTCAAGCCCGACGGGCGCGGCGTGACGGTGGTGGGAGACGACGCGCAGTCGATCTATTCGTTCAGGGGCGCCACGGTGCGCAACATCCTCGACTTCCCGTCGCAGTTCACGCAGGACGCACGCGTGGTCACGCTGGAGCGCAACTACCGCTCGACGCAGCCGATCCTCGACGCCTCGAACCGCGTCATCGCGCAAGCAGCCGAGCGGCACGCCAAGACGCTGTGGACCGACAAGCCATCGGCCGGCAAGCCGCTGCTGGTGCTCGTGCCCGACGAGGCGGAGCAGGCGCGCTGGGTGGCCGACAAGGTGCTGGCGCACCGCGAGGGCGGGCTGGCGCTGAAGTCGCAGGCGGTGCTGTTTCGCACCTCGTCGCACAGCGCGGCGCTCGAGCTCGAGCTGGCGCGGCGCAACATTCCGTTCGTGAAGTTCGGCGGGCTCAAGTTTCTCGAGGCCTCGCATGTGAAGGACCTGCTCGCGGTGCTGCGTTTCGCGCAGAACCCGCGCGGCCGCATGGCGGGCTTTCGCGTGACGCAGCTGATCCCGGGCATCGGGCCCGTCACCGGCACGCGGCTGCTCGACGCGATGGACCAGGCCGCCGATCCGGTGGCCGCAGTGCGCGACTTCGTGCCGCCTTCCGCGGCGCGCGAGCAATGGGCCGATTTCGCCAAGGCCTACGAGGCGCTGCGCTCTCCTGCGCTCGCATGGCCGGCCGACGTGGAGGTGGCGATGGCCTGGTACCAGCCGCACCTGGAGCGGCTGTACGAGGACACCTCGGGCGTGCGGCGCGCCGACGTCGAGCAGCTCGCGCGGCTGGCCGCCGGCTACGCGTCGCGCGAACGCTTCCTGACCGAACTGACGCTCGATCCGCCCGAGGCCACCAGCGACCGCCCGGGTCCGCCGCTGCTCGACGAGGACTACCTGATCCTCTCGACCATCCATTCGGCCAAGGGGCAGGAGTGGAACTCGGTGCATGTGATCAACGTGGTCGACGGCTGCCTGCCGGCCGACGTGGCGCAGAGCGCGCAAGAGCTCGAAGAAGAACGCCGCCTGCTCTACGTGGCGATGACCCGGGCGCGCGACCACCTGCACCTGCTGGTGCCGCAGCGCTTCTACGTCACGCAGCAGTCGGCGCGCGGCGACCGGCATCTGTATGCCAACCGCACGCGCTTCATCGCCGATGCCGACCTCGCGGGCTTTGAGCAGCAGACCTGGCCGCCGCCACCCGAGCGGCCGCCGGCCGTGCCGCCGCCCGCTGCCGTGATCGACCTGCGAAACCGCATGCGCGCCGCCTGGCGCTGAGCCCGTCCGCTGGCCCTCACGGCGGCAGGGTTTCGGGGTCTTTCCTGCTGAAACATTTTTGAGCGAAACGCCGCGGCGCCTGTCCCGCGCGCGGATGCTGCTATTGATTCGCTAGCGTGCCGCAGGAAGCACGCGATGCGCGCGCAGCTTTGGGCAACTCCGGTATTGCAATAGCGTGACAGCTTGGGCATAGTGAATCGACCTTCCCAGATTTCTTCTTCTTACCCAGTCTCTTCTTCTCTCCCCGCTTCCCCACACACCTGTTTCGCCGGCCAAGCTCCATTCCGGAGTGCGGTCATTTCCCCAACCGTCAATTCCAGGAGGTCATTCATGAATTTGACGATCAGCGGTCATCACCTCGACGTCACACCTGCCTTGCGCACCTACGTCACGAGCAAGCTGGACCGGATCACGCGACATTTCGACCAGGTAGTCGATGTCAAGGTGATCCTCACGGTGGAAAAGCAGAAGGAAAAGGAACGCCGCCAAAGGGCGGAGTGCAACATTCACGTCAAGGGCAATGACATGTTCGCGGAGTCGAGCCACGCTGATCTCTACGCTGCGGTCGATGAGCTGGTCGACAAGCTCGACCGCCAGGTGGTCCGCCACAAGGATCGCCTGCAGGACCACCATCACGCGGCGCCCAAGCGCCTGATGTAAACCGGAGCCCTCGGCTCCCCCCACAGGCCGCCCTCGGGCGGCTTTTTGTTTTCCGACTATTGCGCTGGGGCATTGCCTTCGCTCAGAGGGCGGACGAGGCCTGCGGACCACGTGTAGACAGAAAGTAAATAGGGGGACTGGGGGTTTTTACCAAGCGGGTGCATAATCGCCCCCGCTCTGCACCCACCATGAATCGCCTCGCGTCCATCCTGCCGCCCGCTCAAGTGCTTGTGAGCGTTGACGCTACTAGCAAGAAACGTGCTTTCGAAGAAGCAGGTTTGCTGTTCGAAAGCCTTCACGGCCTGGGACGCGCCCTGATCACCGACAGCCTGTTTGCGCGCGAGCGCCTCGGCTCCACCGGCCTGGGCCACGGCGTCGCCATTCCCCATGGCCGCATCAAGGGCCTCAAGGCGCCGATGGCCGCCGTGTTCCAGCTGGCCAACCCGATCGGCTTCGACGCCCCCGACGAACAGCCCGTCGCGCTCCTGATCTTCCTGCTGGTGCCCGAAGCGGCCACGCAGAAGCACCTCGAAATCCTCTCTGAAATCGCCGAGCTGCTGAGCGACTCCAGCCTGCGCGAACAGATCAAGTCCAGCACCGACGCCGCCGCCCTGCACGGCCTCATCGCCGGCTGGCACTCCACCCAAATCGCCTGAGCTGTGGCTCGCTCCCAGGCTTCGCGCACTTCGTGTCGCTTCGCCAACCCCCTACCGGGGGCAATACCAGCGGCCCGGCAAAGCCGGTTCCGCGGTATTCTGGCCTGCCCCAAATCTGGTGCGTGAGCGCCATCTCCTGAACGCATGAAGCCGACCGTCATCAGCGCCGATGCCATGTTCGAGGAGTTCCGCGGGTCGCTCCGCTGGGAATGGCTCGCCGGGCTCGGGGCGTCAGAGCGCCAGTTCGACCCCGAAGTCATCAGCCGCGCGCAGTCGGCGGCCGACCTGGTCGGCTACCTCAACTACATCCATC
Source organism: Variovorax sp. PMC12 (assembly GCF_003019815.1). Taxonomy (NCBI): domain Bacteria; kingdom Pseudomonadati; phylum Pseudomonadota; class Betaproteobacteria; order Burkholderiales; family Comamonadaceae; genus Variovorax; species Variovorax sp. PMC12. The sequence continues at coordinate 3,598,964 of NZ_CP027773.1, read as the reverse complement.
CGTACCGCGTGCAGATCCTGGGGGCGCGCGAAGTGGCCTACCTGACGCGCGGCAGCCAGGAAGACTGCGCCCGCCGCATTGCCCGCATCGTCACGCTGGAGCCGCCGATGCTGGTGCTGGCCGACGGCCAGGCCGCGCCCGACGAGCTGCTGTCGATCTGCGAGCGCGCGCAGCTGCCGCTCTTTGCCACGCGCGAATCCTCGGCCTTCGTGATCGACCTGCTGCGCGCCTACCTGTCCAAGCACTTCGCCGAGCGCACGTCGATGCACGGCGTGTTCATGGACATCCTGGGCATGGGCGTGATGATCACGGGCGAGTCGGGCCTGGGCAAGAGCGAGCTGGGCCTGGAGCTGATCTCGCGCGGCAACGGCCTCGTGGCCGACGACGCGGTCGACCTCTACCGCATCAACCAGAACACCATCGAGGGGCGCTGCCCCGACCTGCTGCTGAACCTGCTCGAAGTGCGCGGCATCGGCCTGCTGGACATCCGCGCGATCTTCGGCGAGACGGCGGTGCGCCGGAAGATGCGGCTCAAGCTCATCGTGCACCTGGTGCGTCGCGACAGCTTCGAGCGCGACTACGAACGCATGCCCTCGGCACCGCTCACGCAGGACGTGCTGGGCATCCCGGTGCGCAAGGTCATCATCCAGGTGGTGGCCGGGCGGAACATCGCCGTGCTGGTCGAAGCGGCGGTGCGCAACTCCATCCTGCAGCTGCGCGGCATCGACACCTATGCCGATTTCGTGGCACGCCACCACAAGGCGATGGAAAACGCCCGCGACAACGACTGAAAGCAAAAAAGGGGCATTCGCCCCTTTTTTCTTTGGCTTCCTGCCGCGGGAACAGGTGCGGGTTCAGCGCTTCCTGGCGCAATCCCCGCAAAGGCCGTAGAGCGACATGGCGTGGTCCTGCAGGATCCAGCCCTTGTCCTTGGCGATCATCTGCTGGCGGCGTTCGATCTCGGCGTCGTAGAACTCCTCGACCTTGCCGCACGAGGTGCAGATCAGGTGGTCGTGGTGCGTGCCTTCGTTGAGTTCGTAGACGGCCTTGCCGCTCTCGAAATGGCTGCGCTCGAGGATGCCGGCCTGCTCGAACTGGGTCAGCACGCGGTAGACGGTGGCCAGGCCGATGTCCGAGTGTTCGTTCAGAAGCACGCGAAACACGTCTTCCGCGGTCATGTGCCGCTGGCTGCCGGTCTGGAAGATCTCGAGGATCTTCAGCCGCGGCAATGTGGCCTTGAGGCCGGTATTCTTGAGTTCGTCGATGTTGGCCATGTTGATTCCTGCGCCCTTGGCTGCGGCAAAGGCCCTGAAAAGGGCAGCCGCTACAATGGCCGATCATATCGCTACCCCCCTTCCTCCCATGCCTGCCATTCTCCAACGCCGTCCCTGGCTGCTGGTCGCCGCCATCGCCGCGACGCTCGGCCTCGGTGCCTGCAGCGGTTTCAGCGAGCGCACGCGTAACGCCCTGACGGCCGTCACTCCTTACAAAGTCGAAGTGGTGCAGGGCAATTTCGTCTCGAAGGAACAGGTCGCGGCGCTCAAGCCCGGCATGTCGCGCCAGCAGGTGCGCGAAATCCTCGGCACCTCGCTGCTGAGCGACGTTTTCCACAACAACCGCTGGGACTACGTCTTCACCATCCGCCGCCAGGGCGTGGAACCGCAGGAACGCCACCTGACCGTGTTCTTCAACGGCGAACTGATGGACCGCTTCGAAGGCGACGAGATGCCCAGCGAGGAAGAATTCGTCGCCACGCTGGACACCCGCAAGCGCTCCGGCAAGGTGCCCACGCTCGAGGCATCCGAGGACGAACTCAAGAAATTCGCTCCCTCCAAGGACGAGAAGAAGGCCGACAACAGCGCCGCCTCGTCGCCGTCGGCCAGCCTGCCGCCGCTGCCGGCCGCGTACCCTCCGCTCGAAGCCACGCGCTGAGCGTGCTGCGGCTACGGGCCGAAGCGATAGAAGAAAACAGCGGGCGGCGCCCGCCGAGTCAGGCGGCGTCCGTCCCGAGTCCATGCATGCCATTGGCCATTTCGAAGACTGAATCCGCGTGACCGAATCCACCTCCAATTCCTCCAGCAATCCCGCTTCCGCGCCGCGCCGCGTCGCCATCGCCGGGGCATCGGGCCGCATGGGCCACATGCTGATCGAGGCCGTGCGCAACGCGCCCGACCTGCGCTTGGCCGGCGCGCTCGACATCGCGGGCAGCCCGGCGCTCGGCGCCGATGCCGGCGGCTTCCTGGGCTTCGACAGCGGCGTGTCCATCGTGTCCGACCTGCGCACCGGCCTGAAGGACGCGCAGGTGCTCATCGACTTCACCCGCCCCGAAGGCACGCTCGCGCACCTCGCGGTGTGCCGCGAACTGGGCGTTCAGGCGGTCATCGGCACCACCGGCTTCAGCGACGCGCAGAAGGCCGAGATCGCCGAGATCGCCAAGGACATCGCCATCATGATGGCGCCCAACATGAGCGTGGGCGTCAACGTCACCCTCAAGCTGCTCGAGATGGCCGCCAAGGCCATGTCGACCGGCTACGACATCGAGATCATCGAGGCGCACCACCGCCACAAGGTCGACGCACCCTCGGGCACCGCGCTCAAGATGGGCGAAGTCATCGCCGACGCGCTGGGCCGCGACCTCAAGGACTGCGCCGTGTACGCCCGCGAAGGCATCACCGGCGAGCGCGATCCTTCCACCATCGGCTTCTCGGCCATCCGCGGCGGCGACATCGTGGGCGACCACACCGTGCTGTTCGCGGGTACCGGCGAACGCATCGAGATCACCCACAAGTCGTCGAGCCGCGTCACCTATGCCCAGGGCAGCCTGCGCGCGGTGCGCTTCCTGGCCGAGCAGCGCACCGGCCTGTTCGACATGTACGACGTGCTGGGCCTGCGCTAGAAAACCAAAGGACCGCCGATGAGCGTGCTCGAACTGCTGACCCATGGCGACGGCGTCAGCCGTTCGGTGGCCGCGCTGCTGCTGGCGATGTCGATCGCGAGCTGGGTCATCATTCTCTGGAAGGCCTGGCTGCTGCGCGGCGGCACGCGCGATGTGCTGCGCAGCATCGCCGCCTTCTGGCAATCGGCCACGCTGGCCGACGCCGAGCAGAAACTCCGGGCCTTCGACCGCGCGGCGCTGGTGCTGCCGGCGGTGTCGGCCATCCGCGGCGCGGCCGCCGGGGCCCCTGAGGGCACGCTGGGCGCTGCGGTCGACCGCAACCAGCGCCTGACCCGCGTCCTGCGCAATGCGCTGCACGGCGCGCTGCGCCGCCTGCAGGCCGGCCAGATCCTGCTCGCCACCGTGGGCGCCACCGCGCCTTTCGTGGGGCTGCTGGGCACGGTCTGGGGCATCTACCGGGCGCTGTCGGGCATCGCGGGCCAGACCGGCGGCTTCACCATCGACAAGGTCGCGGGGCCTGTCGGCGAGGCGCTGGTCATGACGGCGTTCGGCTTGGCCGTGGCCATTCCGGCGGTGCTGGCCTACAACGTGTTCGGCCGCGTCATCGGCCGCATCGAAGCCGAGCTCGAAGGCTTCGCGCACGACCTGCTGGGCAGCTTCGGCGAGCCGCCGAAGCCCGCCGCGCCGCCGCCCGCGCGGCCGATGCCGGTCTGAGCCGCGCCATGGCCTTCGGTCGTACTTCACTGGGCAGCGGCGCCGCAGGCGGCGGGCGCGCGATGGGCGGCGGCGCGCAGCGGCCGCTGTCCGACATCAACGTGACGCCGCTGGTCGACGTGATGCTGGTGCTGCTGGTGATCTTCATCATCACCGCGCCGCTGATGGCCAGCTCGATCAAGCTCGACCTGCCGCAGACCGACGCTGGCCAGCCCAACGACACGCCCAAGTTCGTGAGCGTGTCGGTCGACGCCTCCGGCAAGGTCTTCTTCAACGACCAGGCCGTGACCGACGAGGAACTGGCCGACCGCTTCGGGAAGGCCGCGGCCGACAGCAAGGACACCGAGGTGCAGCTGCGCGCCGACCAGACCGTGCCCTACGGCAAGGTGGTGGCGCTGATGGGCATTGCCAACAAGGCGGGCCTGAGCCGCATCGGCTTCGTCACCGACGCGCCGCAGCCGGCCACCGATCCCACCGCGCCCGCCAAGCGCTGAACGCCCCGCGCGCGCGTAGAAGCGTCAGGGCTTGACCTCGACCATGGCAGTGTCGTGCGCCACGCCGTTGGTGAACTGCACCTCGTAGTCGAACTGGTCGGTTCCGCTGAATCCCGGTTCCGGCACGAACCAGATGCCCTGCCCCGACAACGTACGGCCGCTGCAATCGACCGCGCCGAACCGCGGCGGGCCGACGGTGACGGAGCCCGGTCGCACGCTCACGGTGCCGTGCGCGGGCTTCGTGCGGATGGTGACGACCGGATCGGGCCCCTGGCTGCAATCGGAGCGTTGCTGCACGTAGGTGAATATGCGCACCTCCTGGCCCGCCGTGGTGCTGCGTTGCCAGGTGTGCTCCCGCGGGGTGCCCTTCTGGGCGTGCGCGACCGTGCACAGGGCCAGTGCCGCGAGCACTGCGGCCGCGTGGACTTTCATCCGGGCGTATGCCATGGCGTGTTGCCTCGAAGGTGGTTCAGCCCAGCACGACCGGCTTGGTGTGCCAGATCTCATGCGCGTACTGCGCAATCGTGCGGTCCGATGAAAACGCGCCCATACCCGCCACGTTCAGGATCGCCATCCGCGTCCACGCATCCGAATCGCGATACAGCGCATCCACCTCGGCCTGCTTCGCCACGTAGCTCGCATAGTCCGCTAGCAGCAGGTAGTGGTCGCCCCAGTTCACCAGCGCGTCGTAGATGCCCTGGTAGCGGCCCGGCTCGCCCGGCGAGAAAGCGCCGTCGCGGATCGCGTCGAGCACGCGCCTGAGCTCGGGGTTGCCTTCGTAGATGTCGCGCGGCTGGTAGCCGCGCGCGCGGATGTCGGCGACCTCGGGCGTGGTGTTGCCGAAGATGAAGATGTTCTCCGGCCCCACGTTCTCGCGCATTTCCACGTTGGCGCCGTCCAGCGTGCCGATGGTCAGCGCGCCGTTGAGCGCGAACTTCATGTTGCCGGTGCCCGAGGCCTCGGTGCCCGCCGTGGAGATCTGCTCCGACAGGTCGGCCGCCGGCATGATGATCTCGGCCAGACTCACGCTGTAGTTCGGCAGGAACACCACCTTCAGCAGCTTGCCCACGCGCGGGTCGGCGTTGATGGTGCCGGCCACGTCGTTGATGAGCCGGATCACCAGCTTGGCCATCACATAGGCCGAAGCGGCCTTGCCCGCGAAAACCACCACGCGCGGCACCATGTCGACCGGCGCACCCGTGGCCTGCGCGTCGAGGATGCGGTGGTAGCGCGCCACCACGTGCAGCACGTTGAGCAGCTGCCGCTTGTATTCGTGGATGCGCTTGACCTGCACGTCGAACATCGCGTCGGTATCGATGTCCACCTTCAGGTGCTGCTCGACCCAGTTGGCCAGCCGCAGCTTGTTCTCGCGCTTGGCATGGCGGAAGGCGCGCACGAAGGCGGGCTGCGCGGCCATCGGCTTCAGCGCCTCCAGTTGCGACAGGTCGCGCCGCCAGCCCTTGCCGATGCGCTGGTCGAGCAGCGCCGCCAGCGGCGGGTTGGCCTGCGCCAGCCAGCGGCGCGGCGTGACGCCATTGGTCTTGTTGTTGAAGCGCTCGGGAAAGAGCTTCGCGAAGTCCGAGAAGATCGACTGCTTCATCAGCTCCGAGTGCAGCCCCGACACCCCGTTGACCGAGTGGCTCGCCAGCACCGCCACGTAGGCCATGCGCACGCGCCGCTCGCCGGTCTCGTCCACCAGCGAGAGCCTGCGCATCAGCTCGACGTCGTTGCCCAGCTTCTGCGCGACGGTGGCCAGGAACTTCGCGTTGATGTCGTAGATGATCTGCAGGTGCCGCGGCAGGATGCGGCCCAGCATCTCGACCGGCCAGGTCTCCAGCGCCTCGTGCATCAGCGTGTGGTTGGTGTAGCTGAACACCTTCTGCGTGTGCGCCCAGGCTTCGTCCCACGGCATGCCGTGCTCGTCCAGCAGCAGCCGCATGAGCTCGGGCACGGCGAGCACCGGGTGGGTGTCGTTCAGGTGGATGCTGACTTTTTCCGAGAGCTGGTCGAAGGTCGTGTGGTTGCGCAGGTAGCGGCGCAGCAGGTCCTGCATGCTGGCGCTGCAGAAGAAGTACTCCTGGTGCAGCCGCAGCTCGCGCCCCGAGGGCGTGGAGTCATCGGGGTAGAGCACGCGCGAGACGTTCTCCGACTGGTTCTTGCTCTCGACCGCGCCCATGTAGTTGCCGCGGTTGAAGGCCGAGAGGTCGATTTCCTCGGTGGCGCGCGCCGACCACAGCCGCAGCGTGTTGGTGGCCTGCGTGCCGTAGCCCGGAATGATGGTGTCGTAGGCCACGGCCAGCACGTCGTGGGTGTCGACCCAGTCGACCGCGCCGGGCGGCACGTTGGCGCCCTCGCGCTTCTGCACGTGGCCGCCGAAGCGCACCCGGTAGTTGACCTCGGGCCGCTGGAATTCCCAGGGGTTGCCGCGCGTGAGCCAGTAGTCGGGCGTCTCGACCTGCTGGCCGTCGACGATGCGCTGGCGGAACATGCCGTATTCGTAGCGGATGCCGTAGCCCATGCCCGGCACGCCGAGCGTGGCCATCGAATCGAGGAAGCAGGCGGCGAGCCGGCCCAGGCCGCCGTTGCCCAGGGCCGCGTCGGGCTCGCGCTCGGCCAGCGCGTCCATGTCGACGCCGAAATCGGCCAGCGCCTCGCGCACGGTGTCGTACAGGTCCACGGCCAGCAGCGCGTTGGTGAAGGTGCGCCCGATGAGGAATTCCATCGACAGGTAGTAGACGCGCTTGAGGTCCTGCGCGTAGTTGGCGCGCGTGGTCATCATCCAGCGCTCGACGAGCTGATCGCGCACGGCCTGCGAGGTGGCGTTGAGCCAGTCGTCCTGGCTGGCCGCGACAGGGTCCTTGCCGACGGCATAGATCAGCTTGTTGGCCACCGCGCGCTTGAAGGCCGCGACGTCGCGGTCGGGATGGTCGTAGGCGAAGTCTTTGATCGTCATGGTTGGCGCTCTTTGGGTGGGTGGTGGGGTGTCTGATCTGCCGTCAGGAGGCGTTGGGGGTGTGTGCACAGGGCACCGGGTACTCCCCTCCGCGAATGTCCCCCGGCCTGCGGCCTCCTCCTTTATTTCGCTGCGGGGAGCACCCGGCGCCCTGTGCACGACGGGCGCTGCTGTTGTGTCGTTCGATCAACAACTGCTCTGAACGCTCACGCCGGCGGGGTGCCTTGCGCAGCGAAATAAAGGAGGAGGGCGAAGCCCGGGGGACATTCGCGGAGCAAGGTACCCCGTCGGCGTGAGCGCCCCCCGAACAGCACGCGAAACGGCAAAAAGAAAAGAAGGCGTTCATCCCAGCGCCTGCCGATAGACATCGATGTACTGAGCAGCCGCAGTGCCCCAGTCGGCCGGCCGCCGCATCGCGTTGCCGCGCACGCGCCGCCAGTCCGGCGCGCGCTGGTAGAGCGCGAAGGCGCGGCGCACGGCGCGTTCGTAGTCGGCCACGTCGAAGCGGTCGAACACGAAACCGGTGGCCTCGCCGCTGGCCAGGTCTTCCAGCGTGCTGTCGACCACCGTGTCGGCCAGCCCGCCCACGCGGCGCACCAGCGGCAGGCTGCCGTATTTCAGGCCGTACATCTGCGTGAGGCCGCAGGGCTCGAAGAGCGAGGGCACCAGCGTCACGTCGCCCGCGCCGAAGAGCTGGTGCGCGAGCGTCTCGTCGTAGCCGATGGTCACGCTGACCGATTGCGGCGCGGCCGCCGCGCGCTGCCTGAATGCGTCTTCGAGCCAGCCCTCGCCGCTGCCCAGCAGCGCGAGCTGGCCGCCTTGCGCGAGCAGCGCGTCCAGGCCGTCGAGCACCAGCCCCAGGCCCTTCTGCTCGGTCAGGCGGCTCACCAGGATGAACAGCGGCGCGTCCGGCCGCTCGGCCAGCCCCAGCTGGTGCTGCAGCACCGACTTGCAGCGCGCCTTGCCGGCCATGTGGCGGCCTTCGGGCGTGTGGTAGCCCTGCACCAGCGCCGCATCGGTCGCCGGGTTCCAGACCTGGTCGTCGACCGCGTTGAGGATGCCGCTCAGCAAGCCGCTGCGCTGGCGCAGCAGGCCGTCGAGCCCGCAGCCCTGCTCGGGCGTCTGGATCTCCAGCGCGTAGGTCGGGCTCACCGTGGTGAGCCGGTCGGCGTAGCAAAGGCCGCCCTTCATGAAGGAGACCTGGCCGTGGTATTCGATGCCGTTCATCTGGAACGCGGGCCCGGGCAGCCCGAGGTCCGCGAAGTTCCATGGCGCGAAGAGGCCCTGGTAGGCCAGGTTGTGCACCGTGAACACGCTGCCCACGCGCGATGCGCCCATCTGGCCGGCCTCGCGCGCGAAGTGCAGGTAGGCCGGCGCCAGCGCGGCGTGCCAGTCGTGCGCGTGCACCACCTCGGGCTGCCAGGATGGATCGAGCCCCTGTGCGAGCCGCGCCGCCGCCCAGCCCAGCAGCGCGAAGCGCCGGTGGTTGTCGCCGTAGGGCTGGCGCGCGTTGTCCTCGTACGGGTTGCCGGGCCGGTCATAGAGCGCGGGCGCATCGATCACGTAGGCCGGGATGCCCGGCGTGCCGTCGACCGCCACGCGCCCGAGCCGCAGCGCGAATCGCTCGCCCCAGGGCGCGTCGAACTCGGCCACGGGCGCGAGTTCGCGCACGCCGCGGACGATGGCCGGAAAGCCCGGCAGCAGCACGCGCGCGTCCTGCCCCTCGGCCATGAGCGCCAGCGGCAGGGCGCCGGCGATGTCGGCCAGGCCGCCGGTCTTGAGCAGGGGAAAGAGTTCGGCGCTGACTTGCAGGATTCGCATCGTGGAGGCTGGAAGGTGGGTCTCAGGCGGGCGCAAGCCGCTTGAGCATTTCGCGCGTGACCAGCACCACGCCGCTTTCGGTGCGCTCGAAGCGCGCGGCGTCGGCCTCGGCGTCCTCGCCGATCACCATGTCGTCGGGGATCACGCAGGCGCGGTCGATGACCACCTTGCTCAGGCGGCAGCCGCGTCCCACTTCGACGTCGGGCAGCAGCACCGCCTGCGAGATGGTGCAGAACGAGTGGACGCGTACGCCCGAGAACAGCACCGAGTCGCTCACCGACGACCCCGACACGATGCAGCCGCCCGAGACGATGGTGTTGGTCGTGAGGCCGGGCTTGCCGTCGCGCCCGAACACGAACTTGGCCGGCGGCAGCTGGCGCTGGTAGGTCCAGATCGGCCAGTTGGTGTCGTAGATGTCGAGCTCCGGCGTGATCGAGGCCAGGTCGAGGTTGGCGGCCCAGAAGGCGTCGATCGTGCCCACGTCGCGCCAGTAGGTCGGGCTGTCGCCGCCGCGCATGGCGCGGGTCACGCACGACATGCCGAACGGATGCGCCAGCGCGCGGCCCTCCGCCACGGCGCGCGGGATGATGTCCTTGCCGAAGTCGTGGTCGGAGTTCGGGTCCTTGCTGTCTTCCTCCAGCAAGCGGTAGAGGTAGGTGGAATCGAACACGTAGATGCCCATGCTGGCCAGTGCCACGTCCGGCTTGCCGGGCATGGCCGGCGGGTCGGCGGGCTTTTCCAGGAAGGCCGTGACCTTGCGGTCGCCGTCCACGTGCATCACGCCGAAGGCGGTGGCCTCCATGCGCGGCACCTCGATGCAGCCGACGGTGCAGCCCAGGCCGCGCTCGGCGTGGTCCTTGACCATGATCGAGTAGTCCATCTTGTAGATGTGGTCGCCGGCCAGCACCACGACGTAGTCGTGCGGCGTGGAGCGGGTCTGGATGATGTCGAGGTTCTGGAACACCGCGTCGGCCGTGCCGCGGTACCAGTGCTCGTCGCCCACGCGCTGCTGCGCGGGCAGCACGTCGACCATCTCGTTGAGCTCGGCCCGCAGGAAGCTCCATCCGCGCTGCAGGTGGCGCATGAGCGAATGCGACTTGTACTGCGTGACCACCGCCATGCGCCGGATGCCCGAGTTCAGGCAGTTGGACAGCGCGAAATCGATGATGCGGAACTTGCCGCCGAAGTACACCGCCGGCTTGGCGCGGCGGTCGGTCAGCTGCTTGAGGCGGGAGCCGCGGCCGCCGGCCAGCACCAGGGCGATGGTGCGGCGGACCAGCTGGTGGGCCTGCAGCTCGTGCTGCGGTTGCTGTGGCGCTTGGGGTGCGAGGTTGTCCATCCTGAAGTCTCCGTTCGTTCGTTTGTTTGCTTGTCGTGATTCGTCCGCCGTCAGAGTTTCTGCATCGAGACTAGCACCGCGCTGCGCGGCTGGCTCCTACGTTCTTGCAATTCCGAGGCTCGAGAAAGGCACCTGCGCCGTGCCGTCGAGCGGCCGCGCCAGGTTGCCCGGGTCGTGTGCGGGATCGCTCGACAGGCACAGCCGCCAGCCGCCCCCGGGCAGCCTGAACTGCACGGTGCCGGGCCCCGCGTTCACCATCACCAGCCATGCGCTTTGCCTTCTTTCGCTTGCTTCATCCGATGCATCACTCGCGGCAAAGAGGATTGCAAGGGCCGTGCCTGTCTGCCAGTCTGCGGGCGTCATCGGTTCGCCGTCGGGGCGCAGCCAGCGGATGCCGGGGGGCGTGCCTTCGGGCGGCTCGGCCGGCCACCAGCGCGCGCTGCGCAGCGCCGGGGCTTCGCGCCGCAGCGCCGCCAGCCGCGCCACGAAGGCGCTCATGCGGGCCGCGTCGCTCGCGGGATCGGACGCGGCGCCGATCCAGGCGAGCCAGGTGGTCTCGTTGTCCTGGCAGTAGGCGTTGTTGTTGCCTTGCTGTGTGTGCCCCAGCTCGTCGCCGGCCAGCAGCATCGGCGTGCCTTGGGAAAGCATCAACGTGGCCAGCAGCGCGCGCCGCAGTCGCTCGCGCAGGGCCAGCACGCCGGGGTCGTCGCTCGGACCCTCGACGCCGCAGTTGTCGCTCAGGTTGTGGCCGTGGCCGTCGCGGTTGCCTTCCCCGTTGGCGAGGTTGTCGCGCTCGTTGTAGCTGACGAGGTCGCGCAGCGTGAAGCCGTCGTGCGCGGTGATGAAGTTGACGCTGGCGGTCGGCGCGCGGCCGTCGTGCGCGAATTGCGTGCTCGAGGCGGTGAAGCGGTGCGCGAAGTCGCCGAGGCCGGCCTTTCCGTCACCCTCGTGGTCCTGCCGCAGCCAGAAGCCGCGCTGGGTGTCGCGGTAGCGGTCGTTCCACTCGAGCCAGCCGGGCGGGAATTCGCCCAGGCGATAGCCGCCGGGGCCCAGGTCCCAGGGCTCGGCGATGAGCAGCGTGCGAGACAGGACCGGGTCTTGCGCGATGGCCGCGAAGAAAGGCGCGCGCGGGTCGAAGTCGTTGTTGCCTGCACTGCGGCCCAGCACCGGGGCCAGGTCGAAGCGGAAGCCGTCGACGCCCATCTCGCAGGCCCAGAAACGCAGGCTGTCCATGACCAGCTGCAGCACGCGCGGCTCGGTCAGGTCCAGGCAGTTGCCGGTGCCGGCCCAGTTCTCGTAGAGCGCGCGGTCGTCGGGGCGCAGGCGGTAGTACAGGGCGTTGTCGATGCCGCGCAGCGAGAGGGTGGGGCCGAACTCGTCGGTCTCGGCGCTGTGGTTGTAGACGACGTCGATCACCAGCTCCATGCCGCGCGCGTGGATCGCGTCGGCCATCGCCCGGAACTCGCCAGCGGGCGTGGTGCCGGGACGGCCGCTCCAGTAGCGGGCTTCGGGCGCGAACCAGCCGATGGTGCTGTAGCCCCAGTAGTTGCTCAGGCCCATGTGCAGCAGGCGCTGTTCGTCGGCGCGGTGCTGCACGGGCATGAGGCTCAGGGTGGTGACGCCCAGGCGCTGGAGGTGGTCGAGCACGGCGGGCTCGGCCAGTCCCGCATAGCTGCCTCGAAGGGGTGCGGGCACGGCGGGGTGCAGCTTTGTCTGGCCCTTGACGTGCAGTTCGTAGAGGACGCGGTCGGATGCGGGGATGCGGGCGTGGCCGGCCAGGCGTTCGCTGCTTTGTGGTGTTGCTGCTGCCGCGACCCGGGCTTTGAGGGCTGCTGCGGCGTTGTCTCGCGTGTCCCTCAGGTCCGGGTTCGCGGGGTTGTGGCCGAGGAAGATGTCGCTGCCGTCGTAGGTGCCTACTATTTCGCGGGCGTAAGGGTCGAGCAGAAGCTTGGCGGGGTTGAAGCGCTTTCCCTCTTTTGGGGACCAGGAGCCGTGGACTCGGTAGCCGTAGACGAGGCCTGGCTTGCCGCTGGGGAGATGGCCGTGCCAGATGCCGTCTGTCTGTTGCGGGAGCCTCAGGCGCTGTTGTTCGTTATTGCCTGTGGTGTCGAAGATGCAGAGGTCTACCGCTTCTGCTGTGGGTGCGGCCAGTGCGAAGTTGACGCCTTGTTGCATGGGCGTTGCGCCCAGGGGGAAGGGCTTGCCTGGGCTCAGCATTGTTTTTGCCTTGCAGGGGGCTTGTTTTTCGGGGCCGGGTCTCGCCCCGGCGGGCGACTCACTTTCTTTTGCTTCGCCAAAAGAAAGTAAGCAAAGAAAAGGCGACCCTGCTGTCTGCGTCCCTTCGCTTCGCTACGGGCAACCTGCGGTGCTCGACTCCGGCGGGGGTCCGCAGAACTCGCTTCGCTCAAACAGCTGCGGCCCTGATCCCGCCTACGTCTGCGCTCCTCGGCGCAGCCAGAAGGGATTTGTATACCAAACGCGCCATCGCTGCGCTCGGCGCGGTGGCGCAGCCGCGCAGCGGCTGTGCCACATGGGGCCGAGCGAAGCAAAGGCCCGAGTGGGTTCCCCTCCCCTCTGGCTGCGCCGAGGAGCGGAGCGTTTCGCGGATAAGGGCTCGCAGCTGTTTGAGCGAAGCGAGTTCTGCGAGACCCCGCGAAACGCGAGCACCGCAGGTTGCCCCGTAGCGAAGCGCAGGGGTCGCAGACAGCAGGGTCGCCTTTCTTTTGCCTACGTTTCTTTGGCGAAGCAAAGAAAAGTAGGTCGGCCGCCGGGCCGAGACCCGGCCCCGGAAAACAAACACCCAAGAACATCAAACCAACACCCACATCACAGTACCCAAAGGCGGCAAGCTGACAGACAAGGAGTCCGCTTTCCCATGCCAAGCAACAGGCTCGCTCTCGACAACCCCGTTCCCCACGCCACTCCCGCCATAAACCGCCCCATCCGTATTGATGATCTCCCGATAAGAGCCAGCAAACGGAACCCCCAACCGGTACCCACGCCGAGGCACAGGCGTGAAGTTGCAGACAGCGACAACAAACGCCCCGTCACGAGCCCGCCGGACAAAGGCAAACACCGACTGATCCGCATCGTCATGCACGATCCACTCGAATCCGCCACCGTCATGGTCGAGCTCGTGCAGCGCCGGAAAATGCCGGTACACGTTGTTCAGGTCGCGCACCAGCCGCCGCACGCCTTGGTGCGCCGCATGCTCCAGCAAATGCCAGTCCAGGCTGCGGTCCGCGTTCCATTCGGCGTACTGCGCGAACTCGCCCCCCATGAACAACAGCTTCTTGCCCGGATACGCCCAGAGGTAGCCATACAGGTTGCGCAGCCCGGCAAACTTCTGCCACTCGTCTCCCGGCATGCGCCCGATCAGCGAGCCCTTGCCGTGCACCACCTCGTCGTGCGACAGCGGCAGCACGAAGTTCTCGCTGTGCGCATACATCAGCCCGAAGGTGATCTTCTGGTGGTGGTGCTTGCGGTAGACCGGGTCGGTGCCCGCATAGGCCAGGGTGTCGTTCATCCAGCCCATGTTCCACTTGTAGTGGAAGCCCAGGCCGCCGTCTTCGGGCGGGCGGGTCACGCCGGGGAAGCTGGTCGACTCTTCGGCCAGCGTCACCGCGCCGGGCCGCTCGACGCCCACCACGCGGTTCATGCGCCGCAGGAAGTCGATGGCCTCGAGGTTCTCGCGTCCGCCGAAGGTGTTGGGTATCCACTCGCCCGCCTTGCGGCTGTAGTCGCGGTAGAGCATCGAGGCCACCGCGTCCACGCGCAGGCCGTCCACGCCGTAGCGCTCCAGCCAGTAGAGCGCGTTGCCGACGAGGTAGTTGCGCACCTCGGTGCGCGCGTAGTTGAAGATCAGCGTCTGCCAGTCGTTGTGGAAGCCCTCGCGCGGGTCGGCGTACTCATAGAGCGCGGTGCCGTCGAAGCGGCCCAGGCCGTGCGCGTCGGTCGGGAAATGCGCGGGCACCCAGTCGAGGATCACGCCCAGCCCCGCCGCATGCGCGGCCTCGACGAAATGCCGGAAGTCGCCCGGCGTGCCGAAGCGCGAGGTCGGCGCATACAGGCCGATCGGCTGGTAGCCCCAGGAGCCGTCGAACGGGTGCTCGCTGATCGGCAGCAGCTCGATGTGCGTGAAGCCCATGTCGCGCGCATAGGGCACCAGCGTGTCGGCCAGCTCGCGGTAGTCGAGCCACTCGTGGCCGTTGTTCTTGCGGCGCCACGAGCCAAGGTGCACTTCATAAATGCTGACGGGCGCGTGGCGGCCGTTGGCCTCGGCGCGGCCCTCGGGCATCTTCACGGCGGCCGGCAGCGGCTGCACCACGCAGGCGGTGTCCGGCCGCAGCTGCGCCGAGAACGCGAACGGGTCGGCCTTGCGCAGCACTTCGCCGTGGGCCGAAAGAATCTCGAATTCGTAGGCATCGCCCACCGTCACGTGCGGCGCGAAGATCTCCCACACGCCGCACTCGCGGCGCAGCCGCATCATGTGGCGCCGGCCGTCCCAGTTGTTGAAGTTGCCGACCACCGACACGCGCCGCGCATTCGGCGCCCAGACCGCGAAGGCCACGCCCTTGACGCCGTTCATCTCGCGCAGGTGCGCGCCCAGCCGCTCCCACGGCCGCAGGTGCGTGCCCTCGGCCAGCAGCCAGACGTCGGTGTCGCCGAGCACGAACGGAAAGCGGTAGGGGTCCTCGAGCCGCGAGGTGTGGGCGTCCCAGTCGATCTGGAACGAATAGCCCATGCGGGCCTCGGCCGCCGGCACCAGCCCGCTGAAGAGGTCCGACTCGCCGTGGCGCGAAAGGATCGACAGCGGCCAGCCGGTGCGCGAATGCACCACCGCCACGCGCTGCGCGCCGGGCAGAAGCGCGCGCACCTCCAGGCCCTCGGCGGTCTCGTGCGGCCCCAGCACGGCAAAAGGATCGCCATGTTCGGCGCGCATGAGCGCGTGGATTTCTGATTCGGACAACGGCTTCGGGGGCATGGCGGTCAGCTCATTCCTTCTTCGGCGGGCATGCCGATGAAGACGCCATAGGGCGCCAGCACCAGCATGCGCTTTTCGTTCACGGTCTGCACGGCGGAAGTCGGCGCGAGCGGTTGTCCGACGAGGGGCTGCATTGGCTGCAACCGATCGGGCAAGGGCATCGACACCGGCGCGCTTCCCAGGTTGAAGATCGCGTGGAGCGATTGGTTCCCGTCGTTGCGCTCGAAATGCAGCAGGGGCTCGGGCGCGTCGATGAAGGCGATGCCGCCGGTGCGCAGCAGCGGCTGCGTGCGGCGCCAGCGCAGCAGGGCGCGGCTGAAGGCCAGCATCGAGCCCGGTTCGTCGGCCTGCCGCTCGACGGCCAGCGGCAGGTGCGGCCCGTACACCGGCAGCCAGGGCGTGCCGGTGGTGAAGCCGCCGTGCGGCGCGTCGGCGGTCCAGGGCATCGGCGTGCGGCAGCCGTCGCGGCCCTTGAACTCGGGCCAGAACGCCCGGCCGTAGGGGTCCTGCAGCAGCTCGAAGGGCACCTCGGCCTCGGGCAGGCCGAGTTCCTCGCCCTGGTAGATGCTGGCGCTGCCGCGCAGCGTGAGCAGCAGCGTCAGCCAGAGGCGGTCGCGGCGCGTGTCGGTGGGTGCGCCGCCGCTCCAGCGGGTGGCGACGCGCGGCACGTCGTGGTTCGACACGGCCCAGCAGCCCCAGCCGCCGGTGGGCGCCAGCGCGCCGTCGAGCGCCTCCACCTGGTGGCGCAGGTGCTCGGGGCTGTGGTCGGCCGTGAGCAGGCTGAAGCTGTAGGCCAGGTGCAGGCGCCTGCCGCTCTCGGTGTATTGCGCCATGACAGGCGGCGCGTTCTCGTCGCCGACCTCGCCCAGCGCCACCGCGCCGTAGCCGTCGAGCAGCCGGCGCAGGTTTTCGAGGAACGCCAGGTTCTCGTGCTGGCTCTTGTCGTACAGGTGCTGCTGCATCGCATACGGGTTGTCGGCGCGCACCGTGCTGACTTCGTCGATCGACGCGAGCGAGGCCGGCGGGTTGTCGCGCAGCAGCGCGTCGTGGAACTGGTGGTTGCAGGCGTCGAAGCGGAAGCCGTCGACGCCGCGCTCGCACCAGAAGCGCACTTCGCCGAGCAAGGCCTCCTGCACCTCGGCGCAATGGAAGTTCAGGTCGGGCTGCTCGGCCAGAAAGCTGTGCAGGTAGTACTGCCGCCGCCGCGAATCCCACTGCCAGGCCGAGCCGCCGAACACCGACAGCCAGTTGGTGGGCGGCGTGCCGTCGGGCCGGGGGTCGGCCCACACGTACCAGTCGGCCTTGGGGTTGTCGCGCGAGCTGCGGCTTTCGGCGAACCAGGCGTGCTGATCGGAGGTGTGCGAGAGCACCTGGTCGATGATGAGCTTCAGGCCCAGCGCATGCATGCGCGCGAGCATGGCGTCGAAGTCGGCCAGCGTGCCGAACAGCGGATCGACCGCGCGGTAGTCGGACACGTCGTAGCCGAAGTCCTTCATCGGCGAGCGGAAGAAGGGCGAGACCCAGACCGCATCGACGCCGAGCGCCGCCACGTGGTCGAGCCGGGCCGTGATGCCGGGCAGGTCGCCGATGCCGTCGCCGTTGCTGTCGCTGAAGCTGCGCGGGTAGATCTGGTAGATCACCGCGCCGCGCCACCATTCGCTGCCGCCTTTGTCGCTGCTCTTGTCGCTGGTGCCCATGCCGGTCCCTGTGGTCGGAAAAATCATTGTGGCATGCGAGATTCGGGCCAGTGGCAAGCCCCGTGCGCGCCCCGGGCCGCCGCCCTTGCTACAGCCGCGCGAGCAGCCCGGCGACGGTTTCGTTCGCCAGGCCCAGCGGTTCGAGCAGGTCGTTCTCGCGGCGGAAGTCGATGCCGTTGACCAGCGAGGCCGCGTCCACGATGGTGCGGGTCGCGGGCGTGGGCACGCCGGCGATGGCGCCCAGCGCCTCGATGAAGGCCAGGCCGTAGGGCATGTCCTCGGTCACGTAGCGGGTGTCGGCCTGCACCGGGCCGGGCGGGCCGCCGCGCTTGGCGTGCAGTTCGGCGGCGATGTCCGCCAGCTTTTCCGACGTGGTGCCGAAGGAACGCGCGAAGTGCGCCTCGATGGGGCCGAGCTCGATGCCGAAGGCCCGCGCCACGGCGCGGCGCTCCTGGTCGAGCGCCTCGATCGCACGCGACACGCCGGGCGTCATGCAGTGGTACTGCGGCCAGTTCTCGGCGCGCTCGATGCGGGTCCAGTTGAACACCGCGAGCGGGCCGTGCGACTGCGGGTTGACGTTGGCCAGCGCGCTGGCGAGGGCGCTTTCCTGCGCGAAGAAGCCGTCGCCGAAGAGTGCGGTGCACAGGGCGACGGCCTCGTGCGCCTTCGCGCCGAGCAGGGCGGACACGCCGACCGCCTTGCGCCGTGTCATGACCTTGACCTGCGTGGCCGACGCCCGGCGCGCGGTCAGCACGGTCGTGCCGAAGCTGGCCACGGTGATCTGCCGGCCGGCTTGCCTGGCTGCTTCATGGAGATAGAGCGACGACAGCGAGGCCATCGAGCTGACGATCACGGTCTGGCCGTCGCGCAGGAAGGGCAGCAGCGCGTCCATCACCCGCCTGTGGCCGTTGACGGGCAGGGCGAGCAGCAGCACGTCCGACGCCGCGCAAAGGCTGGCCGCGTCGCCGGCGACCTCGACCGTCACCGAGAACGACTGGATGCCGCCGGCTTCCAGCGCCTGGGTCCGCAGGGCCTCCGCGCCCCGGCCGCCCGGCGACCACACGGTCACGCCGTGCCCCGCCCGCCGCAGCCAGGCCGCGCTGGCCAGCGCGATCGCCCCTGCGCCGGCGATGCCGACGCGGTGTGCCGATTTATTCAACCTTGATCCCGCCCTGCTTGATGACCTTCGCCCAGCGCTGGCTGTCTTCCGTCACGACCTTGCCCAGCGCGGCCGGGCCGCCGCAGGTGTTGACCGCGCCCAGCTGGGCGAAGCGCTGCTTCGTCTCCGGCAGGTTGCACACCTCCATCAGCGCCGCCGACAGCTTCTCGATGCTGGCCGCCGGCATGCGTACCGGCGCCATCACGCCGACCCAGACCGGCACTTCCATGCCCGGCAGGCCGGTGGCCTCGCCGATGGTGGGCGCCGAGCCCATGCCGGGGAGGGAGACGCGAGAGAAGGTGCCCAGCACGCGCGCCTTGCCGCTGGCCACCATGGGCTCGATCGAGGCCACGCTGGTCACGATGGTCGCCACCTGCCCGCCCAGCAGGTCGGTCATGGCGGGCGCCGCGCCCCGGTAGGGCACGTGCAGCAGGTCCACGCCGCCGGCCTGGGCCAGCAGCGCCCCGGTCAGGTGCGAGACGGTGCCGTTGCCGGTCGAGGCGTAGGTCACCTGGCCCGGCCTGGCCTTGGCGTCGCGCAGCACGTCGGCCACGGTCCTGTAGGGGCTTTCGGTGCGCACCGACAGCGTCATGGGCGTGTCGGCCACCAGGGCCACCGGCACCAGCTCGTGCGCCGGGTCGTAGGGCAGCCTGGCCTGCAGGTGGGGAGCGATCGTGACCGCGCCGCCCGTGGCCAGCAGCACCGTGGCGCCGTCGGTCGCCTTGGCCACCGCGTCGGCGGCCACGATGCCGCCAGCGCCGGCCTTGTTGTCGATGATGACCGGCTGGCCCAGCCTGTCGGTCAGCTTGGCGCCCAGGTAGCGGGCAATCACGTCCTGGGCGCCGCCGGTGGCGAAGGGCACGACGATGCGCAGGGGCTTGTCGTTGTGCTGTGCCCACAGCGGCGTGGCGGCGACTGCGGCGAAGCACAGGACAAGATGTTTCAAAAACAATTTCATGGCGAATTCCATCCCGTGGCGCACTGTTCGGGCTTCGTTATTCCGCGAAATGCCGTGGAGCCGGCTTCGGCGGGCCGCCGGCATTGCCCCCGGCAGGGGGAAGGAGAAGCGACACGAAGTGCGCGAAGCCTGGGGGCGAGTCTAGTCCGGCGCGATAATCCCGCGTTCCCGGCCGCCTTGCGCCGGGCTCTTGCCGAACCGCCATGAATCCCAGCTACAAACCCAGCGACGTCGAGTCCGCTGCCCAGGCGCAATGGAGCGCCGCCGATGCCTACCGCGTCACCGAGGACGCGAGCCGCAAGAAGTACTACGCCTGCTCGATGCTGCCGTATCCCAGCGGCAAGCTGCACATGGGCCACGTGCGCAACTACACGATCAACGACATGCTCACGCGCTACCTGCGCATGAGCGGCTACAACGTGCTGATGCCCATGGGCTGGGACGCCTTCGGCCTGCCGGCCGAGAACGCGGCGCTGAAGAATGGCGTGCCGCCGGCCAAGTGGACCTACGAGAACATCGCCTACATGAAGGGCCAGCTCCAGGCCATGGGCCTGGCCATCGACTGGAGCCGCGAGATCGCCACCTGCGACCCGAGCTACTACAAGTGGAACCAGTGGCTGTTCCTGAAGATGCTCGAAAAGGGCATTGCCTACCGCAAGACCCAGGTCGTGAACTGGGACCCGGTCGACCAGACCGTGCTGGCCAACGAGCAGGTGATCGACGGCAAGGGCTGGCGCACCGGCGCCACGGTCGAGCGCCGCGAGATCCCGGGCTACTACCTGAAGATCAGCGACTACGCCGAGGAACTGCTCGAGCACACCCAGCACAAGCTGCCGGGCTGGCCCGAGCGCGTCAAGCTGATGCAGGAGAACTGGATCGGCAAGAGCGAAGGCCTGCGCTTCGCCTTCACCCATGACATCAAGGGTGCCGACGGCAAGCTGATCCAGGACGGCCGCATGTACGTGTTCACCACGCGCGCCGACACCATCATGGGCGTGACCTTCTGCGCCGTGGCGCCCGAGCATCCGCTGGCCGCGCACGCCGCCACGCTCGACCCCAAGGTCGCGGCCTTCATCGAGGAGTGCAAGAGCGGCGGCACCACCGAGGCCGAGCTCGCCACGCAGGAGAAAAAGGGCGTGCCCACCGGCCTCACGGTGACGCACCCGATCACCGACGAGCAGGTGCCGGTGTGGGTCGGCAACTACGTGCTGATCGGCTACGGCGACGGCGCCGTGATGGGCGTGCCCGCGCACGACGAGCGCGACTTCGCCTTCGCCAACAAGTACGGCATCGAGATCATCCAGGTGGTGCTGGTCGACGACGAGCCGCACTTCGACTATCACAAGTGGCAGGACTGGTACGGCGACAAACAGCGCGGCGTGACCATCAACTCCGACAACTTCAGCGGCATGAGCTACAAGGAGGCCGTGGCCGCCGTGGCGCATGCGCTGGGCCAGAAGGGCCTGGGCGAGCTGCAGACCACCTGGCGCCTGCGCGACTGGGGCGTGAGCCGCCAGCGCTACTGGGGCACGCCGATCCCGATCATCCATTGCGAAGAGCACGGCGCGGTGCCGGTCCCCGAAAAAGACCTGCCCGTGGTGCTTCCGACCGACTGCGTGCCGGACGGCTCGGGCAACCCGCTGCACAAGCACGAGGGCTTCCATGCCGGCGTGGTCTGCCCCGTCTGCGGCAAGCCCGCGCGGCGCGAGACCGACACCATGGACACCTTCGTCGACTCGTCGTGGTACTTCATGCGCTACTGCGACCCGAAGAACGACGAAGCCATGGTGGCCGGCGGCGCCGACTACTGGATGCCGATGGACCAGTACATCGGCGGCATCGAGCACGCCATTCTTCACCTGCTGTACGCGCGTTTCTGGACCAAGGTGATGCGCGACCTCGGCCTGCTGAAGGCCGACGAGCCCTTCAGCAAGCTGCTGACGCAGGGCATGGTGCTCAACCACATCTTCTACAAGCGCAACGAGAAGGGCGGCAAGGACTACTTCCCGCCCGCCGAGGTCACGACCGTGCTCGACGCGCAGGGCCGCATCATTGGCGGCACCACTGCAGACGGCACGAAGGTCGAGTACGGCGGCGTCGGCAAGATGGGCAAGAGCGAACGCAACGGCGTCGACCCGCAGGACCTGATCGAGAAGTACGGCGCCGACACCGCCCGCCTGTACACCATGTTCACCGCGCCGCCCGAAGCCACGCTGGAGTGGAACGACGCGGCCGTCGAAGGCAGCTACCGCTTCCTGCGCCGGGTGTGGAACTTCGGCGCGGCGCAGGCCGACGTCGCTCCCGCCGCGCTGGCCGGCCAGACCTTCGGCAAGGGCGCCCAGGCGCTGCGCCGCGAAGTGCACACCGTGCTGCGACAGATCGACTACGACTACCAGCGCATGCAATACAACACGGTGGTGTCGGGCGCGATGAAGCTGCTCAACGCGCTGGAAGGCTTCAAGCCCGACGGCAGCGCGGGCGACGCCGCCGCGGTGCGCGAGGGCTTCGGCATCCTGCTGCGCTGCCTGTACCCGGCCACGCCGCACATCGCGCAGCAGCTGTGGAACGAACTCGGCTACGACAAGGACCTGGGCGGCCTGCTCGACGCGCCCTGGCCCACGGTCGACGTCGGCGCGCTGGTGCAGGACGAGATCGAGCTCATGCTGCAGGTCAACGGCAAGCTGCGCGGCAAGCTCAGCGTGCCGGCCGGCGCCTCGAAGGACGAGATCGAGAAGCTCGCGCTGGCCTGCGACGACTTCGTCAACTTCGCCGAAGGCGCGCCACCCAAGCGCGTGATCGTGGTTCCCGGCCGCCTGGTCAACGTGGTTCTCTGAACGAACGACTCAAGCATGAACAATCGCAATGTCTCGCTGCCGCGCCGCGGCCTTCTCCTCGGACTGGCGGCGGCCGGCGCCTCGCTCGGCCTGGCCGGCTGCGGCTTCGAGCTGCGCAAGGCGCCGGTGTTTGCGTTCAAGACGCTGTCGGTGTCGGGCAACACGGCCATGATCAACCAGATCCGGCGCGAGCTGCGGGCCACCGGTTCGGTGACCGTGCTGCCGCCGGAAGACGCGTCCAAGGCCGACGTGATCCTGGAGATCCTGGGCGAGGACCGCAACCGCATCGTGATCTCGACCAACTCGGCGGGCCTGGTGCGCGAGCTGCAGTTGCAGTTGCGCATCCGCTTCCGGCTGCGCACTCCCGGCGGCAAGGACCTGATTCCGGCCGCCGATGTCTCGCAGACGCGCGACCTGAGCTTCAACGAGACCAACGCGCTGGCCAAGGAAGGCGAAGCCGACCTGCTGTTCCGCGACATGCAGTCGGACATCGCGCAGCAGCTGATGCGCCGCATCGCTGCGGTCAAGTCGCTGTAATCCGTCGATGCAACTCGCCAGCGCCTCGCTCGGGGCCCATCTGCAGAAGGGCCTGAAGCCGCTCTACACGATCCACGGCGACGAGCCGCTGCTCGCGCAGGAAGCGGCCGACGCCATCCGCGCCGCCGCGCGCGCGCAGGGCTACACCGAGCGCAGCTCGTACACCGTGGCCGGCGCGCACTTCGACTGGAGCGCGGTGCTCGCGGCCGGCGGCTCGCTCTCGCTGTTCGCAGACAAGCAGATCGTGGAGATCCGCATTCCGTCGGGCAAGCCCGGCAAGGACGGCAGCGCGGCGTTGCAGCAGCTGGCCGAGTCGGCGCCCGGCAACGACAGCACGCTCACGCTGGTGATGCTTCCGCGGCTGGACAAGGCCACGCGTACCGGCGCCTGGTTCTCGGCGCTGGAGAACAACGGCGCGAGCATCCAGGTCGACCCGATCGAGCGCAATGCGCTGCCGCAGTGGATCGCGCAGCGACTGGGCCAGCAGGGCCAGCGCGTGATGCCCGGCGACGAAGGCCAGCGCACGCTGCAGTTCTTTGCCGACCGCGTCGAGGGCAACCTGCTCGCGGCGCACCAGGAAATCCAGAAGCTCGCGCTGCTGCACCCGGCGGGCGAGCTCAGCTGGGAGCAGGTGGAGGGCGCGGTCAACAACGTGGCGCGCTACGACGTGTTCAAGCTGTCCGAAGCCGTGCTGGCCGGCAACCCGCAGCGCGTGGCGCGCATGCTCGACGGCCTGCAGGCCGAGGGCGAGGCCGAAGTGCTGGTGCACTACACGATCGCCGAGGACATTCGCGCGCTCAAGCGCGTGAAGGACGCCATGGCCTCGGGCCGTCCGCTGCCGATGGCGCTGCGCGAGAACCGCATCTGGGGTCCGCGCGAGCGTGCCTTCGAGCGCGTGCTGCCCCGGCTGGACGACCGCATGCTGACCCGCCTGCTGCGCGCCGCGCACGTGGTCGACGGCATCGTGAAGGGCCTGAAGCAGCCCGACTGGCCCGCCAGCGGCTGGCAGGCGCTGCAGCGGCTGGCGTTGATGCTGTGCCGCGCCTGCAGCAGCGCGGCGGCCGGCCCCAGGCGCGCTTGACCGGCACTTGATCCGCGCCTGATCCGCGATGGCTCCAGCCATCAAAAAGCCCGCCGCAGCCCGGCCGCGGATCGGCGTGGGAAAATAGGGGCATGAACGCGTTCAACGTCAGCGAGCACATGCAGACCCTGGGTCTGCAAGCCAAAGCCGCTGCATTCCTCATGGCCCGTGCGGATGCAGCTACCAAAAACATAGCACTGAAGGCGCTGGCCCGGCGCCTGCGCGAAGCCGGCCCGGTGCTGGCCACGGCCAACCAGAAAGACCTGGAGCGCGCCATGGCCGCCGGCCTCTCGGCGCCGATGGTCGACCGCCTCAAGCTCACGCCCAAGGTCATCGAGACCGTCGCCCAGGGCTGCGAGCAGCTGGCCGGCATGGCCGACGTGATCGGCGAAATCATCGGCATGAAGCAGCAGCCCAGCGGCATCCGCGTGGGCCAGATGCGCGTGCCGATCGGCGTCTTCGGCATGATCTACGAGAGCCGGCCCAACGTGACCATCGAGGCCGCGAGCCTGGCCATCAAGAGCGGCAACGCGGCCATCCTGCGCGGCGGCTCGGAAGCCATCGAATCGAACAAGGCGCTGGCGCTGCTGGTGTCCGAGGCGCTGGCCGAAGCCGGCCTGCCGGTCGAGGCGGTGCAGCTGGTGCAGACCACCGACCGCGAAGCCGTCGGCCAGCTGATCGCCATGCCGGAGTTCGTGGACGTGATCATCCCGCGCGGCGGCAAGGGCCTGATCGAGCGCATCAGCCGGGACGCCAAGGTGCCGGTCATCAAGCACCTGGACGGCAACTGCCACGTGTACGTGGACGACACGGCCGAGTTCGACATGGCGCTGCGCATCGTCGACAACGCCAAGACCCAGAAGTACAGCCCCTGCAACGCCGCCGAAGGCCTGCTGGTGTCGGCCACGGTCGCCGAAGACTTCCTGCCCGAGATCGCCGCCATCTTCGCGGCCAAGGGCGTGGAAATGCGTTGCGACCCCGAAGCCGCCCGCATCCTGCGCGCCGACGGCGCCATCGACCCGCAGGCCAGGGTGGTCGATGCAGTGGAGTCGGACTGGTCCGAGGAATACCTGGCCGCCGTGATCAGCATCAAGGTGGTGGCCGGCGTGGACGAGGCCATCGCCCACATCAACCGCTATTCGAGCCATCACACCGACGCCATCGTCACGCGCGACCATGTGCATGCGCAGCGCTTCCTGCGCGAGGTCGACTCGGCCAGCGTCATGGTCAATGCGAGCACCCGCTTCGCGGACGGGTTCGAGTTCGGGCTGGGTGCCGAAATCGGCATCAGCACCGACAAGTTCCACGCCCGCGGACCGGTCGGCATCGAAGGACTGACCTCGCTCAAGTACGTCGTGCTCGGGCAGGGCGAAGTCCGGAGTTGAGAAGCCGTGGAGAGCGGATCGGCTGAGGCAAGTCCGCTTTCTCCCGTCTTGTCATTGGGGCGGCCATCCCCAAATCCTACAATTCCGCTCTACCTTTAAGCACAAAACCAACAAGGCCGCCGCATGGTTCCGCATCTCGTCACCGCCCTGACCGGCCCGATCAACGAACTGGAGCAGCGGGTGCTCGACTCGATGCCCGCCATCGAGCGCTGGTTCAGGCTCGAATGGATGGAACACACGCCGCCGTTCTACAGCGCCGTGGACATCCGCAACGCCGGCTTCAAGCTCGCCCCGGTCGACACCAACCTGTTCCCCGGCGGCTGGAACAACCTCACCAAGGAAATGCTGCCGCTGGCCGTGCAGGCGGCGCAGGCAGCCATCGAGAAGATCTGTCCGGAGGCGCGCAACCTGCTCGTCATTCCGGAAAATCACTCGAAGAACACGTTTTATCTTGCCAACGTCGCGCAACTGGTGCGCATCTTCCACATGGCGGGGCTCAACGTGCGCGTCGGGTCGATCGACCCGGCCATCAAGTCGCCCAAGAAGATCGAACTGCCCGGCGGCGACGTCGTCACGCTGGAGCCGGTGGTGCGCACCAAGCGCCGCCTGGGGCTGAAGAACTTCGATCCCTGCACAATTCTGCTCAACAACGAGCTTTCCGCGGGAACGCCCGGCATCCTCGAGGATCTGCACGAGCAATACCTGCTGCCGCCGCTGCACGCGGGCTGGTCGGTTCGCCGCAAGAGCAATCACCTGCACAGCTACGAAGAGCTTTCCAAGCGCTTCGGCAAGCTGCTGGGCATCGACCCGTGGCTCATCAACCCGATCTACGCGCGCGCCGAGGGCGTCGACGTGGCCGAGGGCCGCGGCATCGACGTGCTGACCAGCCATGTGGACGCGGTGCTGACCAAGGTGCGCCGCAAATACAAGGAATACGGCATCAACGAGAAGCCGTTCGTGGTGGTCAAGGGCGGCCACAGCGACAGCGGCAGCCCGGGCGTGGTGACGGTGCGAGACGTGAAAGACGTCGAGGCGCTGATCGGCAAGCCGCGCGGCGCGTCGGCCGCCAAGGCCGCCAACAGCCGCGAAGCACGCGAGTTGCGCGAGCTGCGCGAACCCACCGAGCTGATCGTCCAGGAAGGCGTGCTCACCAACGAGCGCGTGCACAACGGCGTGGCCGAACCGGTCGTCTACATGATGGACCGCTACGTGGTCGGCGGCTTCTACCGCGTGCATGCCGAGCAGGCGCCCGACGAGAACCTCAAGCTGCCGGGCGCGAGCTTCGTGCCGCTGGCCTTCTCCGAGAGCGCACACCTGCCGCAGCCCGGCGCCAAGCCCGGCGCCAGCGCGCCGAACCGCTTCTACATGTACGGCGTGGTCGGCCGGCTGGCCATGGTGGCCGCCAGCTACGAGATGGAAGCCACCAACCCGGACGCCGAAATCTACGAATGATTGCGGGGGCCGGCTTGCGGCGGCGGCGGGCGGCGGCAAAATAGCGGCCCCACATCAACGGAACCCAAAGGGCGGAGGGGATGCATGGCGCGGAATCCGCCGCCATCGCTCCCCCGCGTGTCTGACACGTCGATTGATACAGCCAGCCCTTTTCCCATCGACTTCGTGTCAGCCCCCAAAACCATCTCCGCCGGCCTGATCGTCGGCGCCATCGGCGTCGTCTACGGCGACATCGGCACCAGCGTCCTGTATGCCGTCAAGGAAGTCTTCGGCCACGGCCACGTGCCGTTCACGGTCGAGAACGTCTACGGCATCCTGTCGATGTTCTTCTGGACGCTCACCGTCATCGTCTCCATCAAGTACGTGGTGCTGGTGCTGCGCGCCGACAACGAAGGCGAGGGCGGGCTGGTCGCGATGCTCGCGCTGGCCTCGCGCGCGGTGGCGGACAAGCCCAGGCTGCGCCACCTGCTGCTGGTGGTGGGCATCTTCGGCACATCGCTGTTCTACGGCGACGGGGTCATCACGCCGGCCATCTCCGTGCTGTCGGCCGTGGAAGGCCTGGAAGTGGTGTCGCCGCACTTCACGCACTACGTCATTCCGCTGACGCTGGTCGTGCTGTTCTGCCTGTTCGTGGTGCAGAAGCGCGGCACGGCGGGCATCGGCAAGTTCTTCGGGCCGGTCACGCTGGTGTGGTTCCTGTCGATCGCGGTGCTGGGCGTGTCGCAGATCGTGCACCACCCTGAAATCCTCAAGGCGCTGAACCCGTTCTACGCGCTCAAGTTCATCTGGGACAACCCCGGCACCAGCTTCATCCTGCTGGGCGCCACCGTGCTGTGCGTGACCGGTGCCGAGGCGCTCTATGCCGACCTGGGCCACTTCGGCAAGAGCCCGATCCGCATCGCGTGGTTCTCGGTGGTGATGCCGGCGCTCACGCTCAACTACTTCGGCCAGGGCGCGCTGCTGCTGGAGAACCCCGAGGCGGTGAAGAACCCGTTCTTCATGATGGCACCCGAATGGGCGCTCATTCCGCTGGTGCTGCTGGCCACGCTGGCCACGGTGATCGCGTCGCAGGCGCTCATCACCGGTGCCTTCAGCGTCACGCGCCAGGTCATCCAGCTGGGCTACCTGCCGCGCCTGAACATCGAGCACACCAGCGTGCGCACGGCCGGGCAGATCTACATTCCGCTGGTCAACTGGGGCCTGTTCGTGGCCATCGTGCTGGCGGTGGTCATGTTCCGCTCGTCGAGCAGCCTGGCCGCGGCCTACGGCATTGCCGTGACCACCGACATGCTGATCACCACGGTGCTGACCTTCTTCGTGATCCGCTATGCGTGGAAGCTGCCGCTGCTGCTGTGCATCGGCTCGACGGCGGTGTTCTTCTTCGTCGACTTCATGTTCTTCGCCTCGAACCTGCTCAAGCTGTTCGAGGGCGGCTGGTTCCCGCTGATGATCGGCGGCTTCGTGTTCACGCTGATGATCACCTGGAAGGAAGGCCGCCGCCTCATGGGCGAGGCGCAGCATGCCGACGCCATCGACCTGAAGTCCTTCCTCGACTCGGTGTTCGTGAGCCCGCCGGTGCGCGTGGACGGCACGGCGGTGTTCCTCACGGCCGAGCCGGGCGTGGTGCCCAATGCGCTGCTGCACAACCTCAAGCACAACAAGGTGCTGCACGAGCAGAACATGTTCGTCACGGTGCGCAACCACGAGGTGCCCTGGATCCCCATGGACAAGCGCATCGAGATCGAGCCGCTGGGCCACCACTGCTGGCAGATCATCGTGCACTACGGTTTCAAGAACGACATCGACCTGCCGCGCGCGCTCGAGAACGCGCGCATGCGCGGCTGCCAGCTGGAGGCGATGACGACCAGCTACTTCCTGTCGCGCGACGTGGTGATTCCCACGCTCGGCAGCGGCATGGCGCCGTGGCGCGAGAAGCTGTTCGCGCAGATGCACCACAACGCGAGCGGGGCGGCGGCGTTCCTGGGGCTGCCGAACAACGCGGTGGTGGAGCTGGGCTCGAAGATCGAGATCTGAGGCCTCGCGGAGCGCCTCAGGCGAACTCCCCCGGCCGTTCCTTCGCAATCTGTTCCACGTGCGAGGCGATCGCGCCCGGCGTGGTGAACCAGATGTCGCCCCGGTCGCGCGCACGCGCCAGATGCGCGAGCGCGGTGCGCAGGTGCCGCAGCCGGTAGGGCTGGCCCACGATGTAGGGATGCAGCGCCAGGCCCATCACCAGCGGCTGCGTGCGCGACTGTTCGAGCATTTCCTCGAAGTTGTCGATCACCATCGCGCTGAAGTCCTTCGCGTCCATCAGGCGGCCGACGATCATCGGGATGTCGTTGAGCTCCTGGGGATACGGCACCGACCACAGCGAGCCTTCTCCACCGCGCGTGCGCATGCGCAGCGGCTGGTCGTCGTGGCACCAGTTGAGCGTGTAGCGGTAGCCGGTCTCGGCCAGCAGGTCGGGCGTCACGGCGCTTTCCGAGATCCATGGCGAGAGCCACCCGGCCGGCGCCTGCCCGCTCTCGCGCAGCATGCGTTCGCGGCAGCGCTGCAGCAGCGCGCGCTCGTGCGCCTCGTCGAGCACGCCCTGGCGTTCGGCGTTGCTGTGGCCGTGGCCGATCAGTTCGTCGCCGCGCGCCACCAGCGCCTGGACCAGTTCGGGGCAGTGGTCGTACAGCGCGGTGTTGACGAGCGCGCCCGTGGGCAGCGCGAGCGCGTCGAACAGCTCGAGGCAGCGCCAGGCGCCGACGCGGTTGCCGTATTCGCGCCAGCCGTGGTTGAGCACGTCGGGCTGCGGCGAGGCGGGGCCGATGCATGCGCCCAGCCCGTCGCCGAAGGCGAAGTGCTCGACGTTGAAGCCGATGTACACCGCCAGCCGCGCGCCGTTCGGCCACACGTAGCCAGGCCGCCGCGTGATGGGCAGGTAGTCGAAGCGGTCGTGCGTGGGGAGCCGGTCGGGCCAGCGCGTCGTCATGCCGGCGGCCTCGTCACAGCACGGCGAGGCCGGCGCGCACCAGCAGCCATTCGGCGCTGTCGTTCCACACGTCCATCTGCACGATCAGGCCGTGGCGCACCACGTAGCGGTCGACGTACCGATTGCCTTCGAAGGCCGTGCCGTCGGGCCATGCGCCGTAGAGCGTGCCGAGGCTGTAGACCACCGTTTCCTCGGGCGTGCCGCCGGCCACCGTCTCGGTGCGCTCGATCTTCTTCTTGACCCAGGCATAGCGCTTCGCATTGAAGGCCGAGGTGTCGCCGGGTGCCTGCATCGGCCGGTTGCCGGTGAAGCGGATGCGGATGTCCGGTGCGGTGAAGCGGGAGGCCGACTGCGGGTCGGGAATCATCACCAGGCGAAGGAACTCGTCCACCACGGCGGCGGGGTCGAGCGCGGGATGGCTCTGCTGCGAAACGGATGCTTCCACGGGGTTCTCCAATCTTGCTGGGCCATGGCGGTGCACGGCGGGATGTCGCAAGCGGGTTCGTGCAAGTCCCGTGCCCGATGGTTGACATTGTGTCGCTCAGATTGTTGACAATCTGGCGCTGACGGCTCCCGGCACAATCGCGCGATGCGATTGCTCCAGCCCGGCCGCGCGCATGGAGAAAAGGCCCCGTCCGGCAAGGACATCGCCGCTTCCGGCAACATCGCGCCCCGATACCCGGCGGCGCCCGCCGTTCGTGGCACCGCAAGAAAGAACGCCTGATGAAAAACATCCTCTTCGTCGCCGACCCGCTCGATCATTTCAAGATCTACAAGGACACCACCTTCTCGATGATGCGCGAGGCCCAGCGCCGCGGCCACCGCATCGCCGCCTGCCTGCCGCAGGACATCCAGTGGAAGTCGGGCGGTTTCGTCACCGCCACGGTGCAGCAGATCACGCTGACGGGCGACGCGAAGGACTGGTACCGCGTCGACATCACCGAGTCGAAGGCGCTGAAGGACTTCGACGCGGTGCTGATGCGCAAGGACCCGCCCTTCGACGCCGAGTACATCTACGCGACGCACCTGCTGGAGCAGGCCGAACGCGAAGGCGGCCGGGTGGTCAACTCGCCGCGCGCGCTGCGCGACCATCCGGAAAAGCTCGCGATCATGGAGTTTCCGCAGTTCGTCACGCCCACGCTGGTCACGCGCAGCGCGCAGGCGGTGCGCGACTTCCATGCGGAGCACGGCGACATCATCCTGAAGCCGCTCGACGGCATGGGCGGCATGGGCATCTTCCGCGTGAAGCAGGACGCGCTGAACCTCGGCTCCATCGTCGAGACGCTCAACAAGGACGGCGCCGAGACCATCATGGTGCAGCGCTTCGTGCCCGAGGTCGTCCAGGGCGACAAGCGCATCCTGATCATCGCGGGCGAGCCGGCGCCCTTCGTGCTGGCGCGCATTCCGCAAGGCACCGAGGTGCGCGGCAACCTCGCTGCCGGCGGCAAGGGCGTGGCGCAGCCGCTGACCGCGCGCAACCGCGAGATCGCGGAAACCATCGGTCGTGTGCTCGCGCCGCGCGGGCTGCTGCTGATCGGGCTCGACGTGATCGGCGACTCGGTCACCGAAATCAACGTGACCAGCCCGACCTGCTTCCAGGAAATCACCGAGCAGACCGGCTTCGACGTGCCGGCCATGTTCATCGATGCGCTGGAAGCGACCCTGCAGCCGCAGGGCCGCTGACCTCCAGCGTCAGAAGTCGATGGTGCCGCTCAGCGAGAAGGTGCGCGGCGCGCCCAGCACCAGGTAGTTGCTGCCCTGCGTGCCGCCCACCGAGGCCCAGTACGACTTGTTGAACAGGTTGTCGATGCGCGCACGCAGCGTGAGCGCACGGCCGTTGCCCAGGTCGACCAGGTAGCGCGCGCCGATGTCGAAGCGCGTCCACGACGGCACCGACTGGGTGTTGGCGGCGTTGGCGTATTGCTTCGAGGTGTAGAGCACGCGGGCGTTCAGCGACAGGTTGCGCAGGCCCGGCACGTCCCATTCGGCGCCCAGGTTGGCTTGCTGCTTGGCCACGCCGATGGCCGTCAGGCCGTCGGTGGCGCCGCCTTGCGTGTTCTTCTGCTTGGCGTCCAGCAGCGTCAGGCCGCCGAGCAGGCGCAGGCCCTTGGCCGGTTGGCCGAACACCGAGAACTCCAGGCCCTGGTTGCGCTGCTTGCCGTACAGGCCGTAGGTCTGGCCGGCGTAGTAGTAAGTCGGCTGGTCGGTGGTGAAGAACGCGGCGCTGGCGCCGAGCGTGCCGCCGTCGTACTTGACGCCGATTTCCTTCTGCTTGGCCTGGTACGGCGCGAAGATTTCGCCGGCATTGGTGACGGGGCGGTTGTTCACCGTGGTGCCCGCCACGTTGCCCTTGACCAGGCCTTCGATGTAGTTGGCGTAGGCCGAGACCGTCGGCGTGATCTTGAACACGACGCCGGCCACCGGCGTGGTCTTGCTCTTGTCGTAGTCGCTGGTCTGCTTGAGCGTGTTGTAGGCGTAGCTGGTCTGCTTGATGGTCTGGCGGCGCGCGCCGAGGGTGACGAGCAGGCGGTCGTCCATGAACGCCATGGTGTCGGCGACGGCCACGCTCGATGTTTCGATGCGGTCGGTCAGGCGCGGGTCGTCGAGCGTGTTGCCCACGAAAGCACCGTTGGCGACCGGGTAGGACGACGCGTACGGCGTGTAGATGTTGTTGCGCACGCTCTGCGCCGAGATGGCGTAGGCGTTGTCGCGGTCGTTGCTGTACTTGGCGGCCGAGGCCACCAGCGTGTGCTTCACCGGGCCGGTGGCGAAGTTGCCGCGCACGCCGATTTCACCGGTGCCGATGCGGTCTTCGCGGGTGTTGCTGAAGCGCGTGTTGCTGGTGTTGCCGAAGGCGTCGGTGAGCGTCGGGTTCGACAGCACGTTGTCTTCGCTGCTGCGGCGCACGCCGCCGGCGGCCCAGGCGGTGATGTTGTCGGTGATGTCGACTTCGCCGCGGAAGGTGGCGAACTTGTCCTTTTCCTTCGAATAGGTCCAGGGCTGGGCGAAGTTGGTGCGGGCGTCGGGGGCGCGCGGGATCGGCAGCGTGGACGAGGGCGTCAGGCTCGGGCGGCCGTCTTTCAGGTCGTAGTCCTGGTAGCCGAAGTCGGCCGACAGGCGCACGTTGCGGTTGTGCCAGTCGAGGCCGACGCCGAAGGCGCTGAGCTGCTGGCTTTCCTTGTTCACGCCGGTGCCGCCTTCGCGGCGCACCGCGTTCACGCGCACGCCCAGGCTGTCGTCGGGACCGAAGCGGCGGGCCAGGTCGAGATTGACGAAGCCCTGGCCGCCGCTCTGCACGCCGAAGCCGACACGCGTGAGCGCTTCGTTGGGCGCGCGCTTGGGCAGCAGGTTGATCGCGCCGCCGATGCCGCTGCCGCCGGGGGCCGCGCCGTTCAGGAAGGTGTTGGCGCCGCGGAAGACTTCCACGCGCTCGAAGAATTCGGAGGCGATGTACTGGCGCGGCAGCATGCCGTAGAGGCCGTTGTACGACACGTCGTCCGAGTACACGGGGAAGCCGCGCACCACGTACAGCTCCTGGAAGTTGCCGAAGCCGCGCGCCTGGCGCACCGACGGGTCGTTCAGCAGCACGTCGGCCACGCTCTTGGCCTGCTGGTCCTGGATCAGTTCGTTGGTGTAGTTGGTGCTGGAGAAGGGCGTGCTCATCATGTCCTGGGTGCCCAGGATGCCGACGCGCCCGCCGCGTGCCACCTGGCCGCCGGCATAGGGCTTGGCCAGGCCCTCGGCCGATGCGTCGGCGCTGGCTTCCACGTTCACCGTGGCCAGCGTGCCGCTCGACGCCGTTGCGGCGGCCGGTTCGGCCGCGTTGTTCTGGGCCAGTGCCGCCACGGCATGGAGCGCGAGCAGCGTTGCGGCCACGACAGGCCGAAGATGGAAATGAGATGCGGGCATGGACGGTTCGAAGGATGCAAATGAGAACAGTTATTGTTCTCGCACTTTCGTCTGTCCGCTGATACTTTATTGCACTGTTGCGAAAATGTGTCAGTAGAAAGGTTGCAGCCTCGGCTCAGTACCCCGAAAGCCGTCCATCCACGAACACATGAAGCTCGCCGGGCGCGAACTGCGTCCAGGTTTCGTTGGTCGTGAGCGGCGCCGTCACCACCACCGCCACGCGGTCGCTGGGCGTGGTGTGCTGCGCGAAGTCGATCGCCAGGTCTTCGTCGGAGAGCTGCGCGGTGACGAACGGATGCTGCCGCTCCACGTACCACAGGTTGGTCGAGGCGTGAGCCCACAGCGCCTGCCCGTTGGACAGCATGAAGTTGAAGGTGCCGTGGCTCGCCAGTTGCGGCGCAAGTTCGCGCAGCGTGAGCGTCAGCTCCTCGATGCTCGGCACGCCCGCGTGCGACTTGGCCAGCTCCTGCATGATCCAGCAGAAGGCATGCTCGCTGTCGGTATTGCCCACCGGGTGGAAGTTGCCGTGCAGGCGCGGGCGGAATTCCTTCAGGTCGCCGTTATGGGCGAACACCCAGTACCGTCCCCACAGCTCGCGCACGAACGGGTGGCAGTTCTGCAGGTTGACCTCGCCCTGCGTCGCCTTGCGGATGTGCGCGATGACGTTGCGGCTCTGGATGGGATAGCGCCGGATCAGTTCGGCCACCGGCGATTCGCACGCCGGCTGGTGGTCCACGAAGTGGCGCAGCCCGCGGTCCTCGAAGAACGCGATGCCCCAGCCGTCGGCGTGGTGATCGGTGCGGCCGCCGCGCTGCGCGAACCCCGTGAAGCTGAAGGTCACGTCGGTCGGCGTGTTGCAGTTCATCCCTAGCAATTGACACATGCCCGCAATTAGACCGCGATTCGCGCGGCCGGGCGTCCGCTAGCGCAGGAACTTGCCTTCCTTCGTCACCCGCACCATCTCGATGAAGCGCGAGCCGGTGTTGCTGGCGCCGGTGAAATCGATATCCATGTTGTTCACCCGCAGCTTCATCGCCTTGAGCGTGGCATGCAGCCTGGCGCGCGTCAGGTCGCGCCCGGTGCGGCGCAGCGCCTCGATCATCACCAGCGCGTTCACGTAGCCTTCGTAGCTCAGATAGCCCACGTCGACCTTGGCGCGCTCGGCCAGCTGCCGATACTCTCTTGCGCCGGCGTCCACCTCGCTCCACGGGTAGGGCACGATCTGCGAGATGGCCAGCCCGCTGGTCTTGTCGCCCACCAGCCGCGCCGTGACGTCGCCCGGCACGATCGACATGCCGTAGAACATCTGGCGCCCGCCCGCGGCCCAGGCGCTCTTCATCACCTCGCCGCCGATGCCGCCGCCCAGATACATGATGACCGCCTGCGCCTTGCTTTCCGCCAGCGCCTTGCCCGAGGCCTCGTTGGCCGAGCCGTCGCCCTTCACCGGCACGGCGGCCACAGGCTTGAGTTGCAGCGTGGCGAGCGCGGCCTCGACCAGCCTGGCCACTTCGGCGCCGCCGGGGTTGTCGAGGTAGGCCACCGCGATCCGCGAGACGCCGATGGTCGTCAGGTGCTGCACCAGCGCCTGCGCCTCGCGCGCGAAGGTGGCGCGCACGAAGTAGCCGGAGCCCGCGACCTTCTCGCGCGCCGAATCCGACACCGCATAGCCGGCGACCATCGGCGCGCCGCTCTGGTTCAGCACCTTGGCCGCCGCCGCGGTGGTGCCCGAGCCCACGCAGCCGAAGAAGGCGAAGGCGCGATGCTCGGCGAGCAGTTTCTCGTAGTTGGCCACCGCCTTCTCGGGCACCAGTTCGTCGTCGAGCGACACCAGCCGGATCTTGCGGCCCGACAGGCCGCCCTGCGCATTCACCGCGTCGAAAGCCAGCCCCGCGCCGGCCACCACGACCTTGATCGGCGCCCCGAGCGGCCCGCTCAGGATGCCGGTGAGGCCGAGCACGATTTCGGTGTCCGCCGGGCCGCTTTCGGCGGCCTGGGCGGAAGACATGAGCCCGAGCGCGGGCACGGCGACGGCCGCCGCCGAAGCGGCAATGAAGTTTCTGCGATGCATGGGAATGGGGCTCGCTGGCGAGTTCGATACAACTGATAACAATTGAAAGCGAAAGCCCCGTCTTCCGCCGCCGGGGTTTACCCAGGCTTGCGCACAGTCTCCGCCGGCCCCTGCCGCAGCTGCCAGGCCGCGCAGATCGCCAGTGCGCACAGCCCCGCGAGCATCGCGAACACCTCGTCGAAGGCGGCCAGCCGCGCCGGGCTGCTCATCGGGTTGGCGAGCGAATCGCCGTGCGCCGCCAGCCGCCACTCGAGCACGATGGCGCACAGGCTCACGCCGGCCGCGCCGCCCAGCATGCGCACGAAGTTGATGGCGCTGGCGCCCTGCGGAATCAGCGGCTTGGCCAGCGGCCGCATCGAGCCCAGGTTGAGCGAGGGCAGGATGAAACCCAGCCCGATGCGCCCGATGATCGCGAACGCCACCAGCAGCCACAGCGCGCTGTCCAGCCGCAGCACCATCATCAGCGCGAACGACGCGGCCAGCAGCGCCAGCCCGATGGTCACCAGCACCCAGGTCGGATGCCGGTCGGCCAGCCGGCCCACGCCGGCGATGGTCAGCGCCAGCACGATGCCCGCCGGCAGCAGGATGGTGCCCACGTGCGAGGCCGACAGGTGCAGCCCGACCTGCATGTACACCGGCAGCAGGTAGGTCGAGCCGAACAGCGCCGTGCCGTAGATGAACGCCACCACGCTGCCCATCGCGAACTGCCGGTACTGGAACAGCGCCAGGTTCATCAGCGGCGTGCCGCCCGAAGCCGCCAGCCGCCGCTGCCACCACACGAAGGCGCCGAACGCCGCCAGCGCGCCGGCCAGCAGCAGCCCTGCCTGCAGGGGCGAATCTCCGCGCAGCGCCACCAGCCCGTTCAGCAGGCACAGCGTGCCGATGGTGCCCAGTGCCAGCCCGCGCCCGTCGAGCCCGCCGCCGCGCACCGCCGCCACGCCGCCTGGCGCCGTGGTCGGCACGAACTTGTAGGCCAGCCAGAGCGAGGCCAGGCAGAACGGCACCACCATGAAGAAGATCGAGCGCCAGCCGAACAGGTCGACCAGCACACCGCCGATGCTCGGCCCGATGGCCGGCGCCAGCACCACGCCCATGCCGAAGATGCCGCTCGCGCGCCCCTGCTCGTGCGGCTCGAAGGCGCGCAGGATGATGATGGCCGGAATCGGCTGCACCACCCCCGCGGCCAGCCCTTCGGCCACGCGCGCGAACAGCACCAGCGAGAAGTCGTTGGCCACGCCGCCCACGATGCCGCCCAGCAGGAGCAGCACCATCGTGCCGACATAGGTGCGCCGGTAGCCGTAGCGCGACAGCAGCCACGGCGTGGTGAGCATCGAGACCGTCATCGCCACCATGAAGCCCGAGCTCACCCACTGCGCGCGCTCCTGCCCGAGCGAAAAGTGATGGCTCATGCCCGGAATGGCCACGTTGACGATGGTCGAGGACATGATCGATGCCATCGTCCCCACCATGACCGACAGCAGGAGGTACCAGCGATAGCGTTCGCCATAGCGCTGGCGCAGCGTGCCGATGGAGGGCGGGGCCGGCGTGCTCGCGGCTTCTTCGGGTGTCTGTGGGGAGGTCATGGGGCGGCGGAATGTCTCGGGGTCCGTCGTCCTACAAGCATATCGGTGTTTGCGCGATGAGGGCCGTGCCCGCGGGTCTCACAATGGCCCGGCTGTCCCCTCCGCGTCTTCCAGAAGACGTCTTCCAGAAGATCAAGACAACCACATGGATTCCCTGACCGAAGCCCAAGATCCGCAAGGCGGCGCCCCGGCCGCCGCCGAACCCGAAGGCGCGTCCACGCTCGCCACCGAACTCGCCGCGCCCACCGTCAGCCGGGCCTACCGCTGCCAGTGCGGGCGCCCCGTGTTCCTGCGCAACAGCGAATGCCTGGCCTGCCACACGCCGCTGGGCTACGTGGTCGACCGCCTCGGCGTCGTGCCGCTCGCGCCGGCGCAAGGCGAAGGCGCGCAGCCCGACACCTTCACCGTGTTCGGCGACCCGCACGGCCCCACCTACCACCGCTGCGCCAACCTCATGACGCCCGCCGCCTGCAGCTGGATGGTGCCGGGCGCGCGCGAAGGCGAGCAGCCGCCCGCCGACCCGCACGGCCTGGCACCGGGCTACTGCCTGGCGTGCAGCGTCACCCGCACCATTCCCGACCTGTCGGTGGAGAGCAACGGCGAGCTCTGGCGCAAGCTGGAAACCGCCAAGCGCCGGCTCATTTCGCAGCTGCTCGCGCTGGGCCTGCCCGTGGTGAGCCGCCACGCCGATCCGGTGCACGGCATGACCTTCGACTTCCTGAGCAACGTGCCGGGCGGCCCGCACGTCATGACCGGCCACGACAACGGCGTGATCACCCTCAACGCCGAAGAGGCCGAGGACGCCGTGCGCGAGCGCATCCGCGCCGAGATGCGCGAGCCCTACCGCACGCTGCTCGGCCATTTCCGCCACGAGATCGGCCACTACTACTGGGACCTGCTGGTGCAGCCCACGCCGTGGATCGACGACTTCCGCGCGCTCTTCGGCGACGAGCGCGCCGACTACGCGGCCGCGCTGCAGACCCACTACGAACAGGGCCCGCCGCCCGACTGGACCGACCGCTACGTCAGCAGCTACGCCAGCACGCATCCGTGGGAAGACTGGGCCGAGACCTGGGCGCACTACCTGCACATGGCCGACACGGCGGACACCGCGATGAGCTTCGGCGTCGACGCGGCCAACGTCGAGCTCACGAACGACCTGTTCACCCTCGACGACCTGTGGCAGCCGCACCACCCCGATGCCGGCCAGTTCCTCGACTTCATCAACGGCTGGGTGCTGCTCACCAACGTGCTCAACGAGCTGTCGCGCAGCATGGGCCAGCCCGACTACTACCCCTTCGTGCTTCCGCGCACGGCCGTGGGCAAGCTGCAGTTCATCCACCAGGTGATCACGCAGCAGCGGCAGGGCGATACGCCGTCGATGGTGATGTCGGGCGAGGCGGCCGCGCCGGAGGCTGTGCAGCCCCAGACGCAATCGCAGGCGCAATCACAGACGCAGGCCCAGTCGCAGTCCCAGGACGCCGCTCAGTCCTGACGCTGCGGCGCGGCGCCCGTCGCGCAGCGCATGCAGATGCACGCCAGCCCGCGCATTTCTTCCGGCAGGTTGGTCAGCGGCGCATTGCTGAAGTCGACCTGCATGCACCAGCAGGGCGGCTGCGCCCGGCCGGTCTCGCGTTCGATCTCCATCGCGCAGCGGTTCGGCCCGCCGCACAGCGGGCAGCGCGTGGCGTCGATGACCGCCGTGCCGGTTGCCATCATGCGATCTCGAAGGCAGGCAGCTTCTTCGGCACGGCCAGGTTGCGCAGCGTGGTGTACACCGGCAGGCCGCCGCTGTAGGCGGGGTAGTCCTCGCCCTCGATCAGCGGCAGCAGGTAGCGGCGGCACTTCTCGGTGATGCCGTAGCCGTCGTCCGAAATGAAATCGCGCGGCATCGGCTTCTCGACATTCGCCACTGACTCCAGCGGTGCGCTGCCGATGCGGTAGGTGTACGGCACGTCGGACGTGCGCTCGATGGTCGGCATCACGGCGTTGCGGCCTTCCAGCGCAAGCTCCACCGCACGCTGGCCCAGCTCGTAGGCCTGCTTCACGTCGGTGGCCGAGGCGATGTGGCGCGCCGCGCGCTGCAGGTAGTCGGCCACGGCCCAGTGGAACTTGTGGCCCAGCGCGTCCTTGACCATCTGCGCCACCACCGGCGCCGCGCCGCCCAGCTGCGCATGGCCGAAGGCATCGCGCGTGCCCTGTTCGGCGAGGAAGGTGCCGTCGGGGTGGTGGCAGCCCTCGGACACCACCACCGAGCAATAGCCGTGCTGCTTCACCAGTTCGTCGACACGCGCCAGGAAGCGCACCTTGTCGAACTCGATCTCCGGGAACAGCACCACCACCGGAATGCCCTGGTCCGCGGCCAGCCCGCCGGCCGCGGCGATCCATCCCGCGTGCCGCCCCATCACCTCGAGCACGAACACCTTGGTCGATGTCGCCGCCATCGAGCGCACGTCGAACGAGGCCTCGATGGTCGACACCGCCACGTATTTCGCGACCGAGCCGAAGCCCGGGCAGCAGTCGGTCAGCGGCAGGTCGTTGTCGATGGTCTTGGGCACGTGGATGGCCTGCAGCGCATAGCCCATCGACTGCGACAGCTGGCTCACCTTGAAGCAGGTGTCGGCCGAATCGCCGCCGCCGTTGTAGAAGAAGTAGCCGATGCCGTGCGCCTTGAACACCTCGATCAGCCGCTCGTACTCGCGCCGGTTCTTCTCCAGCGACTTGAGCTTGTAGCGGCACGAGCCGAAGGCGCCGGAAGGCGTGGTGCGCAGCGCCGCGATGGCCTCGGCCGGTTCGGCGCCAGTGTCGATCAGTTCCTCGGTCAGCGCGCCGATGATGCCGTTGCGCCCGGCGTAGAGCTTGCCGATGCGCTCCGGGTGCCGGCGCGCCGTCTCGATCACCCCGCAGGCCGAGGCGTTGATGACCGAGGTGACGCCGCCTGATTGGGCGTAGAAGGCATTGGGGATGGGCATGCGCGGCATTGTCACGCAGCCCCCGGGCCGGCGCCAGCGGGCGCCGGTGTCGGAATGTCAGCGGCTCTCGAAGACCGGCGGGCGCTTCTGCAGGAAGGCGCTCACGCCTTCGCGGAAGCTGGGCCGGTCGATCAGCTCGCGCTGGCGTTCGCTCTCGTAGTGCAGCTGTTCCCCCAGCGAGTGGCGCTCCGAGGCGTCGAAGGCCTCGCGCGCCTCGACCACCGCATGGGCCGGCAGCCGGGCGAGGCGCTGCGCGACGCCGGTGGCTTCTTCCATCAGCTGCGCGTCGTCCACGCAGGACCAGATCAGGCCCCACTGCACCGCGCGCTCCGCGTCCACGCGCTCGTCGAGCAGCGCCATGCCCATGGCGCGCGCCCGTCCGGCGCGGCGCGGAATGGCCCAGGTGCAGCCGAGGTCGGGCACGATGCCGAGCTTGGGCAGGAAGGGCAGGTAGAAGTAGGCGCTGCGCGCCGCGATGGTCACGTCGGCCGCGAGCGCCAGGCCCACGCCCGCGCCGGCCGCCGGGCCGTTCACTGCGGCCACCACCGGCACCGGCAGGGTGCGCAGCGTCTCGATCAGCGGATTGCTGAGTTCCTGCATCCACTCGGCGGTTTGCGTGCCGAGCGACTTGCCGGCTTCGCCGGGCGCCATCGCGCTCAGGTCCGCGCCCACGCAGAAAGCCTTGCCAGCGCCGGTGAGGATCACGGCGCGCACCGCGCGGTCGTCGCGGATGCGCTCCAGCGCGTCGCGCAGCTCGACCTGCAGCTCGCGCGCGATCGGGTTCAGCTTGGCCGGCAGGTTCAGCGTGAGCGTGGCGATGCCGTCGTTCAGCTCGCAGAGGATGAAAGCCTGGTCGCTCATTGCCGTCAAAGCCTTTCCACGATGGTCACGTTGGCCATGCCGCCGCCTTCGCACATGGTCTGCAGGCCGTAGCGCTTGCCGCGCTTCGCCAGCGCGTGGATCAGCGTGGTCATGAGCTTGGTGCCCGAGGCGCCCAGCGGATGGCCCAGCGCGATGGCGCCGCCGTTCACGTTGAGCCGCGCCGGGTCGGCGTCGAGCGCCTGCAGCCATGCAATGGGCACGGGCGCGAAGGCTTCGTTCACTTCGTACAGGTCGATGTCGCCGATCTTCATGCCGGCCTTCTTCAGCGCGCGCTGCGTCGCGGGCAGCGGGGCCTCCAGCATGATGACCGGGTCGTGCCCCATCACGCTCATGTGGTGGATGCGCGCCAGCGGCTTCACGCCCAGCGCCTTCAGGCCGCGCTCGTTCACCACCAGCACGCCGCTCGCGCCGTCGCAGATCTGGCTCGCTGTGGCGGCGGTGCAGCGTCCGCCCTCGGCGATCAGCTTCACGCCCGCGATGCCTTCGAGCGTCGCGTCGAAGCGGATGCCTTCGTCCACCGTGTGCGCCTCGCCGCCGCGGGTGCCGTCGGCCAGCAGCACGTCGACGGGCACGATCTCGTCGTCGAACGCGCCCACGCGGGTCGCGGCGATCGCGCGGTGGTGGCTCTCCAGCGCGTAGCGGTCGAGCGCGCTTTTCTCGATGCCGTAGTTCCTGGCGATCATTTCCGCGCCGGTGAACTGGCTGAATTCAACCCCGGGGTAGCGCGCCTTCATCGCGGGGCTCATGTAGGTGCCCAGCCCCGCCTTCGCGGGCAGCGCGTTGGGCGTGAACATCGGCACGCGCGTCATGCTCTCGACGCCGCCCGCGATCACCGCGTCCATGCTGCCCGACATCACGGCCTGTGCCGCGAAGTGCAGCGCCTGCTGCGACGAGCCGCATTGCCGGTCGACCGATGTGCCCGGCACCGATTCAGGCAGCTTCGACGCCAGCACCGCGTTGCGCGCGATGTTGGTGGCCTGCTCGCCCACCTGGCTCACGCAGCCGAGGATCACGTCCTCCACCGCCGCCGGGTCGATGCCGCTGCGTGCCACCAGCGCGTTTATCACCTGCGCCGCCAGGTCCGCCGGGTGCCAGCCCGCGAGCTTGCCGCCGCGCCGTCCGCCGGCCGTGCGCGCCGCGGCGACGATGTATGCCTCTGCCATGTTCATGTCCTTCGTTCAGGAAGCCTGTGGAAAGCCGGACGCCCCAAAGCAAAAAAGCCGCCCGTCAGACAGCGGCGGCAATCGGGATGCATCGGGGCTCATGGGCATCGATGGTTCGACGCCCATGGTGCCCGGTCAAGCCGGGGACAACCCGTGGGGCAGGAGTCGCCAAGGCGACCGCGCGCCGGTGCGCTTGGCGAGAGGAATCGCGGCCGGCTGCGCATCCGACACGGTGATGCACGACGGCTCCAGCGCCGACACCAGCACGCGCCGGTGCTCGGTGCTCTCGAAGCGCTCGCCGGGCGCGAGCACGATGTCGCGCGCGTCGCGGTCCAGCGTGACCCAGACCGAGCCGCTGCGGCATTCGATGCCCACGCCGGCGCCGTCGGGCACGGCAAAGACGGAACGCGTCGGCAGGCTGACGTGAAAGCGCGGGGTGGCTCCGGATTTGGTGGGAGAGGTGCTCATGGCAAGCTCCATTGCATTCGTGATACGAATGAATATAGTGAGCCGGCCCCGCATTTACACGCGGTCATTCGGAACTCGTTGCATGCACCCAGAGAATGCGAAAGCCCCGGCCGGCGAGCTGCCGCCGCTCGAGCTGCTGCGCACCTTCGAAGCTGCGGCGCGGCGCCTGAGCTTCACGCTCGCGGCCGGCGAACTGCACCTGACGCAATCGGCGGTGAGCCGGCAGATCCAGCAGCTGGAGGCCAGTCTGGGCGTGCTGCTGTTCGAGCGGCGCCACCGCGCGCTGTCGCTCACCGAGGCCGGCGGCGTCATGCAGCGCGCCGTCACCGACAGCCTGGAGCGCCTGCGCGACGCCACCGCGCGCGTGCGTGCCAACTCCGCGCCGCGCCAGGTGGCGATCACCACCACGCCGGGTTTCGCGTCGCTCTGGCTCATTCCCAAGCTGGCGCGCTTCACCGGCACCCATCCGCAGGTGGACGTGCGCGTGTCGGCCACGCTCGATGTGCTCGACCTGGAAAGCAGCCGCATCGACATCGCCGTGCGCTTCGCGCCGATCAGCCGTGGCGTGGGGCCGGCGCTGTTCGAGGAATCGGTGGTGCCGCTGTGCGCGCCCAGGCTCGCCGATGCGCTGCATGTGCCGTCGGACCTGTCGGGCCTCACGCTGCTCACGGTCGACTACGCCGACCCCAGCGAGACGGCGACGACCGACTGGGAACCCTGGCTGCGCGTGATGGGCCTGGCCGACCTGCGCATGAAGAGCACGCTGCGCTTCACCCACTATGCCGACGCGGTGGCGGCGGCGGTGGCGGGGCAGGGCGTGGTGATCGGCCGGATGCCGCTGCTGCGCGAACTCGTGAGAGACGGCCGCCTGGTGGCGCCGCTGGGCGAAGGCGCCGTGTCGCGCCGCGCCTACTTCGTCGAGATGTCGAAGCGCGCCGCGGGCAACCGCGACGCGCAGGACTTCGCCCAATGGCTGCGCGACGAGGCGGACGCCGCGCAGCGGACCTGAAGGAGGATCAACCCGGCAGCAGCACCTTGTTGATCACGTGGATCACGCCGTTCGACTGGTACACGTTGGCGATGGTGACCATCGCGGTGCCGCCCTTGGCATCGGTCACCCAGATGTTGCCGCCGTTCATCGTCGCGGTCAGCGTGCCGCCGCTGGCGGTCTTCAGCACGGCCTTGCCGCCGCCCGCGTTGATCGCGCTCATCAGCGCGGGGCCGTCCATGCGGCCGGGCACCACGTGGTACGTCAGCACCTTGGTCAGCGTGGGCTTGTTCTCGGGCTTGAGCAGCGTGTCGACGGTGCCTGCGGGCAGCGCGGCGAAGGCCTGGTTGGTGGGCGCGAACACGGTGAACGGGCCGGGGCTCTTCAGCGTGTCGACCAGGCCTGCGGCCTTGACCGCGGCGACCAGGGTCGTGTGATCCTTCGAGTTGACGGCGTTGTCGACGATGTCCTTCGTCGGGTACATCGCGGCGCCGCCGACCATCGGGTTCGACGACATGCCGCTGCTGCCACTGCCGCTCATGCCCATGCCGCCAGCGCAAGCGCCGAGCAGGACCGAAACGCCGACTGCAATCATGAGTTTTTTCATTGAAGGCTCCTGGAAAGAATGGTTCTTGAAGGTGTCTGTGGAAACCGCCAACAGCTCGGAGGCGCGATGCGCTTGGATCGGATACGGGGCCGCTTCGCGTTTGGATTCGCACCCGGTTGCAGATTTGTGCCGCGTCGGCTTTGCGCCACAGCGGCGCATGCCGGCCTTGCGGTTCGTGCAGGCGCTCGCCAGAATCCGCCCTTCGTTTTTCGGCAACAGTTTCTTTTCTCACCGCGCCCGGTGACGACCGACCTCCCGGGCGACCACACCATTCAATGAAGCTTTTCCTGAACACCTGACAAGCACACCGACCGCCCCGGCCGGACGTGCATCCATGCACCCGCCGAGGCCCATCGACAAAGGCCCCGCGCAGCCATTCGCCGGGGCTTTCTGTTTTTCGGAGTGTGCGCACATGAGTGCTCAACGAAAGGCCCGTGACGACGACAAGCGTCTGGGCCGGTTCTACTTTTCGGTGCCGGCGACGGCACCTCGCAATCCCGTGGTGGCCGCGATGGCGCGCGGCGAATCCAACCAGAAGGCCGGGCGCCACCTGCGCACGCATCGCGCGGAACGGCGCGCGCAGAAGGTGGCCCTGCGGAAGGCCGACTATCGCTTCACGGAGGACTGACCGCCATGCGAGCGCGGCAGCACGAGGAACGCGAGCGTTCCCAGAGCCAGCATGCCGGCCACCGTGAGGAACACGGCGCGGAACGGCTCCGCGCCGTGCGCCACCGCCCACGACGCGGCCACGCCGGTGGTCCACTGCATCAGCGACACGCCGAGGAACATCGCCATGTTCAGCAGCGCCATCGCGCGGCCGGTCATCTCCGCCGGGTAGGCGTTCTTGGTGTACGCGTACTGCAGCACGCTGTAGCCCGAGAGCAGGCCGTAGATGACCGGCAGGCCGATGTCGACGACCGCCGAATGCGTCAGCGCCATCGCACCGAACATCAGCGCGCCGGCG
This sequence comes from Variovorax sp. PMC12, assembly GCF_003019815.1. Classification (NCBI taxonomy): domain Bacteria; kingdom Pseudomonadati; phylum Pseudomonadota; class Betaproteobacteria; order Burkholderiales; family Comamonadaceae; genus Variovorax; species Variovorax sp. PMC12. The sequence goes on along the minus strand of NZ_CP027773.1, from coordinate 3,554,079 downwards.
ACGGCGCAGCCCATCATCCAGCGGCCGCGCCGCGCGCCGCCCGGGTCCATGCGGCCGAACAGCGCGGGGCTGATCATGCCGGCCACGGTCATCACCAGCGCCACGTTGCCGCTTGCCACCAGCGACAGGCCGTGCCGATCGTGCAGCACCGGGCCGAGCCACAGGCCGCGCAGCGTGATGAACGCCGCGTAGGAAACGCAGGCAAAACACAGCAGCCCCAGCGTGTGGGGCATGGCGAACAGCGGCAGCAGTTCGCGCACCGCCTTGCGCAGCGACTGCCGCTCGGCCGGCGCCTGCTGCCCGCCGCCATCCACCGCCGCGCGCGCGGGTTCGCGCACGCGCCAGAAGATGACCAGCCACGAGAGCACCGCGAACCCGGCCAGCGCCGCGTAGCCGGCACGCCAGGATGCGGCTTCGATCAGCAATGCCAGCGGCGTGCCGGTGAACAGGATGCCCATGCCGGCCATGCTCATCACCAGCCCCGACATGGCGGTGAAGCGCGCCGCATCGAAGTGCCGCGCGATGAACACCGTGCACGCCAGGAACGCGGGCGCGCAGCCCACGCCGATCAGCGCCTGCCCCAGCAGCAGCGCATGGAAGCTCGGCGCCATCGCGCACAGCACCGCGCCCGCAATGGCCAGCGGAAAGGCGCTCAGCACCGTGCGGCGCACGCCGAACATGTCGATCGACACGCCCATGCCGAGCTGCATCACGCCGAACGTGAAATGGAAGGTGCCGGCCCACATGCCGAGCTGCTGCGGCGTCAGCCCGAAGTTCTGGGAGAGCGGCGTGGCCATCATCGCGCCCACGGTGCGGAAGGCCTGGCTCAGGGCGAAGGCCGTGGCAAGCGCGACCAGCATCGCTGTCGTGGAGGCGGACCAGTGTGAGAAGCGTGAGATGCGGGAGAGGCGTGAGCGCTCCGCGGGCTTGGGTGCCGCGTTCGGATTCATGAGGAGAGAAGGGCCGGAAGGATGAGGCGGCCTGAATGCTAATGGATTGCCATGCAGGCGTGGTCACCGCCGCGACGCGGCTTTCCACGCGGCGCATGATGGAAGGCGCCATAGCGTCGACCATGCCCCCATAATTTCTCACCACTCCTCCAGAGCAGCGCATTGCCCACCCCACCTACCACCCACGCCCGTGCGGCCAAGCCTCCGGGAGCAAAAGCCGTTTCGATTTTCAGCCGCGTTCGCGAGATCCTGGAGGCTGCGCGTGTCGGCGTGACGCGTACGGTCAATACGACGCAGGTTGCGGCCAACTGGTTGATCGGCCGCGAGATCGTCGAAGAAGAGCAGCGTGGGCAGCGCAGGGCAGGCTACGGCGTCAAGCTTCTTGCCGATCTGTCGGCACGGTTGAATGCCGAGTTCGGCCGAGGCTATTCCGTGGACAACCTCGAGGCGTTTCGGCAGTTCTATTTGAATTACCCCATGCTGATTTCCGAGACGGTGTATCGGAAATCGGCCGAGCCCATGGTGCTGCCTCCGGAGGCAAGTTCCGAGGCGACGTCTCGGAAATCCAAGGGCGACAAGGGATGGCAGCCCGGAGCTTTGCATTCGTCTCTGTCATGGAGCCACTATCGGCAGCTCCTGGGTGTGTCGAGGCCGCAGGCGCGTGCCTTCTACGAAATTGAGGCAATCCGCAACGCTTGGTCAGTGCGTGAACTGCAGCGGCAGACATCCAGCCTGCTCTACGACCGCCTGGCGAAGAGCAAGGACAAGAAGGGATTGATGCGGCTGGCGACGCACGGCCAGGAGGTGACACAGCCGCTGGACGCATTCAAGGATCCCATGGTGATCGAGTTTCTCGGACTGCCGGAGTCACCGAAGCTGGTGGAGTCCAGGCTGGAACAGGCACTCATCGACAACCTGCAGACCTTTCTGCTCGAACTGGGCAAGGGCTTCGCGTTCGTGTCGCGGCAGGAGCGAATCACGATCGATGGCGATCACTTCTACGTCGACCTGGTTTTCTATCACGCCGTGCTCAAGTGCTACGTGCTGATCGACCTCAAGGTTGGCAAGTTGACCCATGGCGACCTCGGCCAGATCCAGTTCTATGTGAACTACTATGACCGCGAACGTCGCACCGAAGGCGACAACCCCACGCTGGGTGTGATCCTGTGTCCTGACAAGAACGATGCCGTGGTGAAGTACACGCTCGGCGAGCAACAGGAGCGCAACATCTTCGCAAGCCGCTATCAGCTTCATTTGCCGACGGAGCAGGAACTCGAACGCGAATTGCGCCGTGAACTCAGGCAACTTTCCATGGGGTCGCCCGACGATGCGAAGCCCAAGAGAAAGGCAAAGCCGGGCGCATGAAAAACGGCACCTGAGGTGCCGTTCGCGTCAGTCGGGGCCGAGCAGGTTTCAGGCCTCGCCCTTGACCTTCAGTCGCCATGCATGCAGCAGCGGCTCGGTGTAGCCGCTGGGCTGCTCGATGCCCTTGAACACCAGGTCCTGCGCGGCCTTGTACGCGGCCGAGGTCGCGAAGTTGCCGGCCATCGGCTGGTAGAGCGGGTCGCCGGCGTTCTGCTCGTCGACCACCTTGGCCATGCGCTGGAAGGTCTCGTCGACCTGCGCCTTGGTGACCACGCCGTGCAGCAGCCAGTTGGCGATGTGCTGGCTGGAAATGCGCAGCGTGGCGCGGTCTTCCATCAGGCCGACGTTGTGGATGTCGGGCACCTTCGAGCAGCCCACGCCCTGGTCGATCCAGCGCACCACGTAGCCGAGGATGCCCTGCACGTTGTTGTCGATTTCCTGCTGGCGCTCTTCGGCGGTCCACTTGGCTTCGGCCGCGATCGGCACCTGCAGCAGCGCGTCGAGGATGTTGTCGCGCTCTGCGTCGGCGTCGATCTTTTCCAGCTCCTGCTGCACCGCGGTCACGCTGACCTGGTGGTAGTGCAGCGCATGCAGCGTGGCGGCGGTGGGCGAGGGCACCCAGGCGGTGTTGGCGCCGGCCTTGGGGTGCGCGATCTTCTGCTCGAGCATCGCGGCCATCAGGTCGGGCATGGCCCACATGCCCTTGCCGATCTGCGCCTTGCCGCGCAGGCCGCACGACAGGCCGACCAGCACGTTGTTCTTTTCGTAGGCGCCGATCCACGCGCTGGACTTCATGTCGCCCTTGCGGATCATCGGGCCGCCCTGCATGGCGGTGTGCATCTCGTCGCCGGTGCGGTCGAGGAAGCCGGTGTTGATGAAGGCCACGCGCGCGGCGGCCTCGGCGATGCAGGCCTTCAGGTTGACGCTGGTGCGGCGCTCTTCGTCCATGATGCCGAGCTTCACGGTGTTGGCGGGCAGGCCGAGCAGTTGCTCGACGCGGCCGAACAGCTCGCTGGCAAAGGCCACTTCGGCCGGGCCGTGCATCTTCGGCTTCACGATGTAGATGCTGCCGGTGCGCGAGTTGCCCTTGCGCTTCAGGTCGATGGTGGCGATGGTGGTGGTCACCACGGCGTCGAGGATGCCTTCCGGGATCTCCTTGCCGTCCGCATACAGCACGGCCGGGTTGGTCATCAGGTGGCCGACGTTGCGCAGGAACATGAGCGAGCGGCCGTGCAGCTTCACGGGCTTGCCGTCGGCGCCGGTGTATTCGCGGTCGGGGTTCAGGCCGCGCGTGAAGGTCTTGCCGCCCTTGGCGACTTCTTCGGTCAGCGTGCCTTCGACGATGCCCAGCCAGTTCGAATACGCGACCACCTTGTCGGCCGCGTCGACCACGGCCACCGAGTCTTCGAGGTCGAGGATGGTCGAGAGCGCGGCTTCGAGCACCAGGTCGCTCACGCCGGCCGCGTCGCTCTTGCCGATGGGCGTGGAGCGGTCGATGCGGATGTCGAGGTGGATGCCGTTGTGCTTGAGCAGCACCGACGACGGCGAGGCGGCGTCGCCCTGGTAGCCGATGAACTGCGATGCGTCGGCCAGGCCGGTGCTGCTGCTCTGCAGCGCGACGACCAGCTTGCCGTCCTTCACGCTGTAGCCGGTGGCCTGCTTGTGCGAGCCGTTGGCCAGGGGCGCGGCCTGGTCGAGCACGTTGCGCGCGAACTCGATGACCTTGGCGCCGCGCACCGGGTTGTAGCCGGAGCCCTTCTCGGCGCCGCCGGTTTCGGGAATGGCATCGGTGCCGTAGAGCGCGTCGTACAGCGAGCCCCAGCGCGCGTTGGCGGCGTTCAGTGCGTAGCGCGCATTGAGGATGGGCACCACCAGCTGCGGGCCTGCCTGCAGCGCGAGTTCGGAGTCGACGTTGGCCGTGGTGGCCTTCGCGCCCTTGGGCTGCGGCAGCAGGTAGCCGATCTTCTCGAGGAAGGCGCGGTAGGCCGGCATGTCGGCGATGGGGCCGGGGTTCTTCTTGTGCCAGGCGTCGAGCTCGCTCTGCAGGCGGTCGCGTTCGGCGAGCAGGGCGATGTTCTTCGGCGCGAGGTTGCTGACGATGGCGTCGAAGCCTTTCCAGAAGACGTCGCTGGCCACGCCGCTGGCGGGCAGGACCTTGTCCTCGATGAAGCGGTGGAGCTCGGTCGCGACCTGGAGTCCGTGGGCGGTGGTGCGGGCGGTCATGGGGTTCTCCTTGAGAAAGATGCAGTCTTGGGATGAACTTTATTCGATACTTTGCTGGCCAGTAAGAGCCGCAAGCGGGATTTATCCGTGACAAAAATAGAGGTAATCGAACGAGCGAGCTGCGGCGCGCAAAGGGTAGGCACTGACAAGAATGCCGTGACCGCCGGATATATTTAACTTCTTAAATAAATCCCGACCTGTTCCATGATTCTGCTGGCCTCCAACGAAAACCCCCTCGGCATGCCCGAATCGGCCCGTCGCGCCGCCGCCGCCGCGCTCGAGGGCGCGGGCAACTACCCCGACAGCAACGGCACGGCCCTGAAGAACGCGCTGGCCGCCCGGCTCGACGTGCCGGCCGACTGGCTCACGCTGGGCAGCGGGTCGAGCGAGATCCTCGAGCTGGCGGCCCAGGTGAGCCTGAAGCCGGGCGAGGGCGTCGTCTATTCGCAGTACGGCTTCATCGTCTATGCCGCGGCCACGGCGCATGCCCACGCGCACGCAACCGTCGTGCCGGCGCGCGAGTTCGGCCACGACCTCGACGCCATGCGCGCCGCCATCGGCGACGACACCAGACTGGTGTTCGTGGCCAACCCCAACAACCCGACCGGCACCTTCATCGACGCCGCGCCGCTGCTGGCCTTCTTGCAGTCGGTGCCCGCGCATGTGACGGTGCTGCTGGACGAGGCCTACACCGAATACCTCTCGCCCGCGCAGCGCTACGACAGCATCGAGTGGGTGCGCCGCCTGCCGAACCTGATCGTGGCGCGCACTTTCTCCAAGGCCTTCGGCCTGGCCGGGCTGCGCATCGGCTACGGCGTGTCGCAGCCGGCGCTCACGGCGCGCATGAACGCACAACGCCCGCGCTTCAACGTGACGACGCCCGCACAGGCCGCCGCGGTGGCCGCGCTCGGCGACACGGACTTCCTGGCGCGCACCTACGTGCTCAACACCGCGGGGCGCGACCAGCTCGCGGCCGGCTTCAAGGAGCTTGGCCTGCCCTGCGTTCCTTCTTCCGGCAACTTCCTGATGGTGCAGGTCGGCGATGCGCAGGCGGTGCATGCGCGCCTGCTGGCCGCCGGCATCGAGGTGTCGCTGCTCGGCCCCTACGGCCTGCCGCAATGGCTGCGCATCAGCGTGGGGCTGCCCGAGCAGAACCGCGCGGTGCTCGCCGCGCTGCGCTGACTGACGGACTGACGCCGGGCGGCGTCAGACCTGCCCGCTCAGCTCCTTCGCCGCGGCGCGCACCGGCTCGATGTAGCGCTCGTCGTACCGGTGCGTGGGCATCGTCAGCGTCACGGCCGCCGCGAGGCTGCCGTCCGCATGGAACACCGGCGCCGAGATTCCCGCCAGCTCGGCGGTGCGGTCGCCCACCAGCGCGCAGTAGCCCCGCGCGCGAATGTCCTCGTAGAGCTTGCGTTCTCCGGCGCCGAGCGGCAGGTCGCGCTCCGGGCCGAAGGCGATGAGCACGCGCGCGCCCGCGCCCCGGTCGTTGGGCAGCAGGTCGCCGGCGCGCACGTGGTCGCGCACCACGTGCGATGAATCGATCCGGAACTGGCACAGCCGCACCCAGCTGCCGCCCTGCGCCTGCCGCACGTGATACGCCGCGCTTTCGCCGGTGGTCGCCGCGAGCGCGCGCAGCACCGGCAGCACGATGCGGTCGACCGAAAGCGACGCCGCATACAGCCCATGCAGCCGCGCGATCTCCATGCCCAGCGCATAGCGGCCGTCGTCCTGGCGGCGGATCAGCCGCGCGTGTTCGAGCGAAGCCAGCAGCCGCAGCACGGTGCTCTTGTAGAGCTGCGTGCGTTCGGCGAACTGCGCGAGAGACAGCGCCTCGTCGCCCGGGCGGAACGCCGAGAGCAGGCTCAGCGCGCGGTCGACCGCGGCGGCGCCGCCGGGGGCGGCATTCAGGTCGGAGGCGGATTGAGTCTGGGCTTTGCGTGGCATGGGCGGGAATGGCTCGGCTTGACAGCCAGGGCGGATCGGCGGTCTAATTCTGTTTAACGGAATATAGTTCTATAAGACAGAACGGTCAAGAGATTCCATCACAGGAGACAGATCCGATGACACCCCCAGACGTCCTCATCAGCGAGGTCGGCCCGCGCGACGGCCTGCAGTCGGTCAAGGCCACCATGCCCACCGCCAGCAAGCTGCGCTGGATCGACGCGCTCCATGCCGCCGGCGTGCGCGAGATCGAGGTCGCTTCCTTCGTGCCCGCGAAGCTGCTGCCGCAGATGGCCGACGCCGCCGAGGTGGTGCGCCATGCCATCACGCTGCCCGGGCTGGTGGTGATGGCGCTGGTGCCCAACCGCAAGGGCGCGCAGGCCGCGCTGGAGGCCGGCGTGCACAAGCTCACCATGCCGGTGTCTGCGAGCGTGGCGCATTCGCTGGCCAACGTGCGCAAGACGCCGACGGAAATGGTGGAAGAAGTGCGCGCCATCTCCGAGCTGCGCAACGCCATCGCGCCGCGCGTGAAGCTGGAGGCGGGCATCTCCACCGCCTTCGGCTGCACCCTGCAGGGCCTGGTGCCGGAAGACGACGTGATCCGCCTGGCCGCGCAATGCATCGAGGCCGGCGCGGACGAATCGGGCCTGTCCGACACCGTCGGCTATGCCAACCCCGCGCAGGTGCGCCGGCTGTTCAGGCGGCTGCGCGCGGAGATCGGCGTGCACGCGGGCGCCGCCCACATGCACAACACGCGCGGCCTGGGCATCGCCAACTGCCTGGCGGCGTGGGACGAGGGCGTGCGCACCTTCGACGCTTCGCTCGGCGGCCTGGGCGGCTGCCCCTATGCGCCGGGCGCCTCGGGCAATGCCGTGACCGAAGACCTCGTCTTCATGTTCGAGGCCATGGGCGTACGCACCGGCATCGACATCCGGAAACTCATCGCGGCGCGCGCGCCGCTCATGGCCGGCCTGCCGGGCGAGCCGGTCTACGGCATGACGCCGGAAGCCGGATTGCCCAAGGGCTTCGTCCAGGAACACATCGCACAACATGTCTGAAGCCAATCCCCTGCCGTACGCCGGCGTTCGCGTCGTCGAGTTCACCCACATGGTCATGGGCCCGACCTGCGGGCTGCTGCTGGCCGACCTCGGCGCCGAGGTCATCAAGGTCGAGCCCATCGAGGGCGACAACACGCGCCGCCTGCTGGGCTCCGGCGCGGGTTTCTTCCCGACCTTCAACCGCAACAAGAAGAGCATCGCGCTCGACCTGAAGAAGCCCGAGGGCGTGGAGGCCGCGTTGCGCCTCATCGCCACCGCCGACATCGTCAGCGAGAACTTCAAGCCCGGCACCATGAAGAAGCTGGGGCTGGACTACGACACGCTGGCCAGGCTCAACCCGCGTCTCATCTACGTGAGCCACAAGGGCTTCTTGCCCGGCCCCTACGACCACCGCACCGCGCTCGACGAGGTGGTGCAGATGATGGGCGGCCTGGCCTACATGACCGGCCGCGCCGGCGACCCGCTGCGCGCCGGCACCAGCGTGAACGACATCATGGGCGGCATGTTCGGCGCCATCGGCGCGATGGCCGCGCTGCGCCAGCGCGAGCTCACCGGCAAGGGCTGCGAGGTGCAGTCCGCGCTGTTCGAGAACAACGTGTTCCTGGTGGCGCAGCACATGATGCAGTTCGCCGCCACCGGCAAGGCGGCCGACCCGATGCCCAGCCGCATCTCGGCCTGGGCGGTGTACGACGTGTTCACCGTGAAAGACGGCGAGCAGATCTTCCTGGCGGCCGTCAGCGACAAGCAGTGGGCCATCTTCTGCAAGGCCTTCGGCCTGGAGGACATGCTGGCCGATCCGCGCCTGAAGACCAACAACGACCGCGTGCTGGCGCGCGACTGGATGATGCCCATCTTGCGCTCGCACCTGGCGGACCGCAGCGCCGCCGAGCTGGCCGCCGTGTTCGAGCGCAACGAGCTGCCCTTCGCGCCCATCACCAAGCCGCAGGCGCTGTTCGACGACCCGCACCTCAACGCCACCGGCGGCCTCGCGCCGGTGCGCATGAACGACGGCAGCACGGCCAAGGTGCCGCTGATGCCGTTCACGCTGGACGGCGAACGCCCCGGCATCCGGCTGCAGCCGCCGCACATCGGCGAACACAGCCGCGAACTCCTCAAAGAAGTGGGCTACAGCGACGAACAGATCGCCGCGCTCGCAAAACACAACATCACCCTCGGAGACTGACCCCATGCAATCGATCACACGGCGCGCACTGCTCGCCTGCGCCGCGGCCGCGGCATGCCTGAGCGCCGCACCCGCCCTCGCCGAGACGGCCTGGCCCGACAAGCCGGTGCGCCTCGTCGTGCCCTACACGCCCGGCGGCGCCACCGACATCGTGGCGCGGCTGATCGCGCAGAAGGTCATGGACGACACCAAGTGGACCTTCATCGTCGACAACCGCGCGGGCGGCAACGGCAACATCGGCATGGACGTGGTGGCCAAGGCCAAGCCCGACGGCTACACCATCGGCCTGGGCCAGACCGCCAACCTCGCGATCAACCCGACGCTGTTCCCCAAGATGCCCTACGACGCGCTGAAGGACCTGGTGCCGGTGGCCGTGGTGGCCTCGCAGCCGGTGGTGCTGGTGGTGCGCACGGAGGCGCCGTACAAGTCGCTGGCCGAACTGGTCGCGGCCGCCAAGGCCAGGCCGGGCGAGATCAAGCAGGCGCTCGCGGGCACCGGCACGCTGGGCCACATGGCCGGCGAGGTGCTCGCCAAGCGCGCGGGCTTCAAGGTGCTCAACGTGCCCTACAAGGGCGCCGCGCCCGCCATCACCGACCTGCTCGGCGGGCAGACCGACTACATGTTCGCCACGCCGCAGGGCGCGCTCTCGATGGTGAAGGGCGGCAAGCTGCGCGCGCTGGCCGTCACCTCGGCCAAGCGCCTGCCGGTGATGCCCGACGTGCCGACGGTGGGCGAGAGCTACCAGGGCTTCGAGGCGGTGGACTGGAAGGCCATCGTCGTGCCCGCCGGAACGCCCGCCGACATCGTGAAGAAGCTCAACGCCGCCATCGGCAAGGCGCTGGCCAGGCCGGCGACCATCTCGCAACTGCTGGCCGAAGGCAGCACGCCCGGCGGCGGCAGCCCGGAGCAGGCGGCGCAGTACATCAAGGCCGAGCATGCGCGCTGGGGCGCGGCGGTGCGCGAGGCGGGCGTGCGGCCCGAATAAGGCCGCTTCCTTCGCGGGGCGGGGGGATATAGTTCCGCCCGCCATGGACCGCCTCAAGCAGCTCGAATCCTTCGTTTCCGTCGCGACCCGGGGCGGCCTCACCGCCGCGGCCAAGGCCGAGGGCGTGGCCCCGGCCATCATGGGCCGCCGGCTCGACGCGCTCGAAGAGCGGCTGGGCGTCAAGCTGCTGGTGCGCACCACGCGCCGCATCACGCTCACGCACGAGGGCAGCGCCTTCCTCGAAGACTGTCAGCGCCTGCTGACCGAGTTCGCCAACGCCGAGGCCAGCGTGAGTGCCGGCGGCGTCAAGGCGAGCGGCCACCTGCGGGTGACGGCGCCGGCCGGCTTCGGCCGACGCCACGTCGCGCCGCTGGTGCCGCGCTTTCATGCGCTGCATCCGGAGGTGACGATTTCGCTGAACCTCAGCGACCGGGTGGTCGACGTCACCGGCGAGAGCTTCGACTGCGCGGTGCGCGTGGGCGACCTGCCCGATTCGTCGCTGGTGAGCGTGCGCTTGGCCGACAACCGCCGCCGCTGCGTCGCCACGCCCGACTTCGTGCGCCGCCACGGCAAGCCGAAGCATCCGGGCGAGCTTTCGCGCTTTGCCTGCCTCACGCTGTCGAGCGACGCCTCGCAGACGCGCGGCTGGGCCTTTCGCGTGACCACCGAGGCCGGCGCCCAGGAGCTGATCCACCTGCGGCCCAGCGGCCCGCTCGATTGCTCCGACGGCCAGGTGCTGCACGACTGGTGCCTGGCCGGCCACGGCATCGCCTGGCGCAGCACCTGGGAGGTAGAGGCCGAGATCGACGCCGGCCTGCTCGTGCCGCTGCTCGACGAATTCGCCGCGCCGCCCAACGGCATCTACGCGGTGTTCGCGGGCGCCAAGCACCTGCCGCTGCGGGTGCGGCTGTGGCTTGATTTCCTCAAGGAGCAATACGGGAACCCGGAATTCTGGGGCGGCAGGGCGTAGGTGGCCTTCGCGGCGGCACAATCTCTGCGCAATTGCAACCTGCTGCATTGAGAAGAAAGCCATCGATGACCCTCGAAGCCATCCTCGCCTATCTGCACATATTGGCCATCCTGACGATGGTCGTGTTCATCTCCAGCGAAGCGGCGCTGTGCCGGGTGCAGTGGCTCAACGCAGCGGTGGTGGAGCGGCTGGCCAAGGTCGACATGGTCTACGGCATCGCGGCCATCGCCGTGCTCGCCACCGGCATCGCGCGCACCTGGTGGGGCATGAAGGGCACGGCCTGGTACTGGACCAACCCGCTGCTGCACGTGAAGCTGGGGCTGTTCATCATCGTCGGCGTGCTTTCGATCTTCCCGACGCTCACCTATTTCCGCTGGCGCAAGACGCTGCGCGCCACCGGCAAGCTGCCGGACGAGGCCGACATCAGGAAGACGCGCAAGCTGGTGATGGTGCAGGCGCACCTGATCGCGCTGATTCCGCTGGTGGCGGTGTTCCTGGCGCGCGGCTTCGGCAAATAGGAAGCCGGGACGAAAAAAAGCCCGCGCGAGGCGGGCTTCTTCAGCGTTGGCGGTGAATCAGCCCTTGGCTGCGTCCGCTTCGCACTTCTTCATGAAGCTGTTCTTGGCGGCGCCGGCCAGGGCCTTGCCGTTCTTGTCCACAGCCTTGGTGGCGCAGGCGGGAGCGGCGGCGGCCTTGGCGTCCTTTTCGCACTTCTTGACGAAGCTGGCCTTGGCAGCGCCGGCCAGGGCCTTGCCGTTCTTGTCGACAGCCTTGGCGTCGCAGCTGGCGCCGGCGGCCGGCGCGGCCATGGCGGCGGGAGCGGCCGCCGGTGCGGCGGCCTTGTCTTGCGCGTAGGCGCCGAAGGAGAGACAGGCGCCCAGGGCTACCAGGGAAAGGAACTTCTTCATGGTGATATGTCCTTGCAAGGTTGGTTGTGACAGTTGCCCCGCCCCGGGGCCGACCATCGTAACGGGCCAGGTTCACGATTGGATGACCATCGTCAACAGCTCCCGGGTTTGCCCCCGGTAAAATTCGCAGATGCTATTGGTCAAACAGGAGCTGCTCGCGGCGCTCGCGAACACGCTCGAATCCCTCTCGCCCGGCGCTGGCTCCAAAGCCGCGTTCGAGTCGCCCAAGGTGGCCGCCCATGGCGATTTCGCCAGCACGGCAGCCATGCAGCTCGCCAAACCGCTAGCGCGCAAGCCGCGCGAGCTGGCCGAACAGCTCAGCGCCGCCTTGCTCGCAACCCCCGCTTTCGGCCAATGGGTCGAGGCCATCGAGATCGCCGGCCCCGGCTTCCTCAACATCCGCCTGAAGACGGCGGCCAAGCAGCAGATCGTGCGCGAGGTGCTGTCGGCCAGCGAAAGCTTCGGCCAGCAGCCCGCCACGGGCGAGAAGGTGCTGGTCGAGTTCGTCTCCGCCAACCCGACTGGCCCGCTGCACGTCGGCCACGGCCGCCAGGCCGCGCTGGGCGACGCCATCTGCAACCTGCGCGCTTCGCAGGGCGAGAGCGTGTGGCGCGAGTACTACTACAACGACGCCGGCGTGCAGATCCAGACGCTGGCCAACAGCACCCAGCTGCGCGCGCGCGGCTTCAAGCCCGGCGACGCCGAGTGGCCCAGCGGCGAAAAGGCGCCGGCCTACAACGGCGACTACATCGCCGACATCGCCGAAGACTTCAAGGCCAAGAAGACCGTCAAGTCGGAAGACCGCGAAGTCACCGCCACCGGCGACATCGAGGACATCGACGCCATCCGCGAGTTCGCCGTGGCCTACCTGCGCCGCGAACAGGACCTCGACCTGCAGGCCTTCCGCGTGCACTTCGACCAGTACTACCTGGAGTCGAGCCTCTACACCAGCGGCCGCGTCGAGGCCGCCGTGCAGAAGCTGGTGGCCGCCGGCAAGACCTACGAGCAGGACGGCGCGCTGTGGCTGAAGTCGACCGACTACGGCGACGACAAAGACCGCGTCATGAAGAAGCAGGACGGCACGTACACCTACTTCGTGCCCGACGTGGCGTACCACATCGCCAAGTGGGAACGCGGCTTCCACAAGGTCGTCAACATCCAGGGCACCGACCACCACGGCACCATCGCCCGGGTGCGCGCCGGCCTGCAGGCCGTGGGCGAGGGCATCCCCGAGGGCTACCCCGACTACGTGCTGCACACCATGGTGCGCGTGGTCAAGGGCGGCGAGGAGGTCAAGATCAGCAAGCGCGCCGGCAGCTACGTCACGCTGCGCGACCTGATCGAATGGACCAGCACCGACGCCGTGCGCTTCTTCCTGCTGAGCCGCAAGCCGGACACCGAGTACACCTTCGACGTCGACCTCGCGGTCACCAAGAACAACGACAACCCGGTGTACTACGTGCAGTACGCGCATGCGCGCATCTGCTCGGTGCTGGCGGGCTGGGGCGGCGACCGCGCCACGCTGGCGGGCGTCGACCTGTCGCCGCTGGAAAGCCCGGCGGCCCAGGCGCTGATGCTGCTGCTGGCCAAGTACCCGGCCATGCTCACCGCCGCCGCGCGCGATTTCGCCCCGCACGACGTCACTTTCTATCTGCGCGAGCTGGCCGCCAGCTACCACAGCTACTACGACGCCGAGCGCATCCTGGTGGACGACGAGAAGGTCAAGCTGGCCCGCCTGGCGCTGGTCGCCGCGACCGCGCAGGTGCTGCACAATGGCCTCGCGATTCTCGGCGTCAGTGCGCCGAGCAAGATGTGAACCACCCCACCATGAAGAAGACAACCAGACAACGCGGCAACATCGTCATCGGCCTGATCATCGGGCTGGTGCTCGGCCTGGGCGTCGCGCTGGGCATCGCGGTCTACGTGACCAAGGTGCCGATTCCTTTCGTGACCAAGACGCAGCGCGGCGGCGCCGAGCAGGACGAAGCCGAGGCTCGCAAGAACCGCGACTGGGACCCGAACGCGCCGCTCGCCGGCAAGGCTGGCGCGCCCAAGCCGGCGCCGGCCGCGGGCGGTCCGGTCAACCCCGTCACCGGCGAGCCGGCCACCACCGCCGTCACGCCTGCCACTGCGCCGGCGACCACCGCGCCGCCCGTGCCCGTGGTGGTGCCCCCCACTGCCGCCAAGCCGCGCACCGCCCCCGCGCCCGCCGAGGCCAACGCGCTGCCGCCGTCGAACGACCCGCTGGGCGACCTGGCGCGCGCCCGCTCGGGCGGCGGCTCCGGCAGCACGACCACCGCGTCGGCCGCGCCCAGCAGCAACAGCAGCGCCGCCAGCAGCAGCTCGGGCGCCGACCCGTTCATGTACTTCGTGCAGGCCGGCGCCTTCCGCACCACCGACGACGCCGAGGCCCAGCGCGCCAAGCTGTCGCTGATGGGCGTCGAGGCCAAGGTCACCGAGCGCGAGCAGGCGGGCCGCACCGTCTACCGCGTGCGGGCCGGCCCCTTCAACAAGAAGGAAGACGCCGACCGGCTCAAGGAGCGCCTGGACGGCGGCGGTCTCGATTCGGCGCTCGTGCGGGTGCAGCGCTGACGCCTCGGCGATCGATTGCCACCAATAGCCCTTAAGCTTCGCCGCGCGGTATCTGCCGCCACCATTCATCGCCTTGGGCGCGCCGCGGGCGGGGGGAACTCCCCGCCGCGTGCCGGCTCAGTCTGCCGTACCAACTGGAGAACCCTTTCAATGAAACGTCGTGACTTTTCGCTGGCCGCCACCTCGCTCGGGCTGCTGTCCCTGGCCGCCAACCCGGCCCATGCCCAGGCGCGTGCGCCCAAGGCCGGCACCGAGTACCTGGTGCTCGACAAGCGCGTGCCCGTCGACGCGCCGGCCGGCAAGGTCGAAGTGGTCGAGTTCTTCTCGTACAACTGCCCACATTGCAACGACTTCGAGCCGTCGCTCGAAGCCTGGGTCAAGTCGGCTCCCAAGGAAGTGGCGTTCCGCCGCATCCCGGTGCCTTTCGTGGGCAACGACGTCGAAGCCAAGCAGCGCCTGTACTACACGCTCGAGGCCATGGGCAAGGTCGACGAATACCAGCCGAAGGTGTTCAACGCGATCCACGCGCAGCGCCAGAACGTGAACGGCGACGCCAACATCATTGCCTGGGCCGCCGCCAACGGCCTCGACGCCGCGAAGTTCAAGGAACTGTTCACCTCGTTCGGCGTGGCCAGCAAGGCCAAGCGGGCTTCGCAGATGACCGATGCCTACAAGGTGGCTGGGGTGCCGGCGATGGCCGTGGCCGGCCGCTGGTACGTGGACGGCGAAACCGCCGGCAGCATGACCAAGGTGCTGCAGGTCGTGAACTACCTCGTGGGCGAAGCCAGGAAGGGCTGACCCGGGCTTTGCGCACCTCGTGGCGCCGCGCCTCATCCCCGGCCCGCTTCGGCGGGCTTTTTCATCTGTGCGTGCGGGTTGTCGCAATCAGCCGCATACAATGCCGAGCAAGTTTCGTGCCTCTATGACATTGCATTCTTACTCCACCACTCCCTTCCTGCGTCGCGTCGGCCGCCTGGCCGCCGCCGCGTTGCTGCTGGCCGGCCTTGCCTCGGGCGCCCTGGCCGAGACCGCCGACCGCAGCAAGCCGATGAACATCGAGTCGGATGCCATGCGCTACGACGACCTCAAGCAGACCAGCGTGTTCACGGGCAACGTGCTGGTAACAAAAGGCACGATCATCATCCGCGGCGCGCGGCTCGATGTCCGCCAGGACGCCGAGGGCTACCAGTACGGCGTGGTCACGGCGGCACCCGGCAAGCGGGCCTATTACAAGCAGAAGCGCAACGCCCCCGACGAGTGGATCGAGGGCGAGTCCGAAGTCATCGAGTACGACAGCCGTGCCGACAACGTCAAGTTCATCCGCAACGCGGAAATGCGCCGCCTGCTCGGTTCCACGCCGAACGACGTGAGCACCGGCGCCCTGATCGTCTACGACCAGAGCAACGACACCTACACGGTCAACGGTTCCACCGTGCCGCCGAACACCGCGGTCAACGCGTCGTCCCCGAGCGGCCGCGTCAAGACCATCCTGACACCCAAGGCCGCCACGGCGCCCGCGCCCGGCGCACCGGCCGGGGCCAAGCCGGCCGCGCCGGCAGCGTCCACGCCCGCGCCCGGCACGGGCCTGCGCTCGACCACCACGCTCGGTGGCGATGGAGAAACCCGCAAGTGATCGAAACCGCTGGAACCCAGGAAGCCAACGGCGCACCGGGCAGTCGCCTGGTGGCGCGCGGCCTGAAGAAGAGCTACGGCAGCCGCACGGTCGTGAAGGACGTCTCGCTCGACGTGCAGAAGGGTGAAGTCGTCGGGCTGCTCGGCCCCAACGGCGCCGGCAAGACCACCTCGTTCTACATGATCGTCGGGCTGGTGCGCGCCGACGCGGGCGAGATCACCATCGACGGCGAGCCCATCGCCCACATGCCCATCCACCGCCGCGCGCGCATGGGCCTGAGCTACCTGCCGCAGGAAGCCTCGATCTTCCGCAAGCTCACGGTGGAGGAAAACGTGCGCGCCGTGCTCGAACTGCAGCACGAGCCCGACGCGAGCGGCAAGCTCGCGCCGCTGTCCAAGCAGCACATGGAAGAGCGCCTGTCCGAACTGCTGGCCGACCTGCGCGTCGACCACCTGCGCGATTCGCCGGCGTTGGCGCTGTCGGGCGGCGAGCGACGCCGCGTCGAGATCGCACGCGCCCTGGCCACCCAGCCGCGCTTCATCCTGCTGGACGAACCCTTCGCCGGCATCGACCCGATCGCCGTCATCGAAATCCAGCGGATCATCAGCTTCCTGAAAGAGCGCGGCATCGGCGTGCTCATCACCGACCACAACGTGCGCGAAACGCTGGGCATCTGCGATCACGCGTTCATCATCAGCGACGGGCATGTGCTGGCACAAGGTACGCCCTCGGAGATCGTCGACAACGCCGAGGTACGCAGGGTGTACCTAGGCGAACACTTCCGTATGTAAGGAAGGGTCGGGTTCTCCACATGAAGCAAGGGCTGTCCCTTCGCGTCTCGCAGCACTTGGCGTTGACGCCCCAGCTGCAGCAGTCGATCAGGCTGCTCCAACTCTCCACGCTCGAACTGAGCCAGGAAGTGGAGCAGATGCTCGACGAGAACCCCTTCCTCGAGCGCACCGCGGAAGAAGCGGCGCGCGAGGAGTTCGGGCTCGACACCGCCGACGCCCCCGCTGCGCGCGATGACGGCAGTGACGGCGGCGACGGCGAGAGCGACTTCACCCCGCCGCCCGCCAGCACCTCCACCGCCTCGACCGAGACCGCCACCACCACCACGGCCGACTCCGACGGCCCCGCCGCCGAGATCGCCGAGCGCGAGCCCGACTGGGAAGGCGACGGCACCGTCGACATGGCGCCCGACGACAGCGAGTGGGGCAGCGACGCTCCCGCGCGCCAGAACAACCTGGGCGACGACGAACGCGCCGACGCCACCGAACTCGCGCGCAGCCAGGAATCGCTGCAGTCGTTCCTGCACCGCCAGGCGCTGAGCCTGCGCCTGAGCGAGAACGACAGCGCCGCGCTGCGCTTCCTGATCGAGTCGCTCAACGACGACGGCTACCTCGAAGACTCCCTGCCTGCGCTGGCCTCGGGCCTGGCCGGCGACGACAACGACCAGTTCGACGACCTGGTGCACCACTTCCAGGTGGCGCTCGGCCTGCTGCAGAGCCTGGAGCCGGTGGGCGTGGGGGCGCGCGACCTCGGCGAATGCCTGAGCATCCAGCTGCGCGCGCTGGCCGCCGAGGACGACGACGAAGACGAAGAGCAGGCACAGGTCTACAAGACCGCGATCGCCATCTGCAAGCAGCCGATGGAACTGCTCGCGCGGCGCGACTTCAAGCGCCTGGCCACGCTCACCCGCAGCAGCGAAGAGCTGGTGCGCTCGGCGCTGCAGGTCATTGCGCGGCTGGAGCCCAAGCCGGGGCGCCGTTTCGTCGACGTCGAGCGCAACATCGTCATTCCCGACGTGATCGTCACCAAGACCGGACGCGGCACCAACGTCAAGTTCCGCGTCATGCTGAATCCCGAGGTCATGCCGCGCCTGCGCGTGCACGACATCTATGCCGGCGCGCTCAAGTCGCACAAGGGCGAGGGCAGCCAGGCGCTGTCGCAGCGGCTGCAGGAGGCGCGCTGGTTCATCAAGAACATCCAGCAGCGCTTCGACACCATCCTGCGCGTGAGCAACGCCATCGTCGAGCGCCAGAAGAGCTACTTCGTGCACGGCGAGCTGGCCATGCGCCCGCTGGTGCTGCGCGAAATTGCGGACGAACTGGGCCTGCACGAATCCACCATCTCGCGCGTGACCACCGCCAAGTACATGGCCACGCCGTTCGGCACGGTCGAGCTGAAGTATTTCTTCGGCTCGGCGCTGGGCACCGAGACCGGCGGCAATGCGTCGAGCACGGCGGTGCGCGCGCTGATCAAGCAGTTCGTGAGCTCCGAGAGCATCAAGAAGCCGCTGTCGGACAGCCAGATCTCCGAGATGCTGAAGGAGCAGGGCATCGAGTGCGCGCGCCGCACCGTGGCCAAGTACCGCGAAGCCTTGCGCATTGCGCCCGCCAACCTGCGCAAGGCCCTGTAGAAAGCCTTCGATGAGCCGTCTCCCGATGTCGCGCTGGGGCCATTGGGTGATCGCTTTGCTGGCCGTGCTGCTGTTCAGCGGCTGCGCCACCCTGCCCGACGAGGCGCCGCGCCCGCCCACCAAGGCCATGGCCGTGTCGCCCGACACCGCGCTCGGCAAGCTCGCGATGGCGGCCCAGCCCGACCCCGACCTGAGCGGCTTTCGCCTGATGCCCGGCGGCGACTTCGCCTTCGCCACCCGCATCGAGCTGGCGCGCCGCGCCCAGCGCACGCTGGACGTGCAGTACTACCAGATCGAGAACGACGAGACCGGCCGCTACCTGCTGCGCACCCTGCGCGACGCCGCCCTGCGCGGCGTGCGCGTGCGGGTGCTCATGGACGACCTCTACACATCGGGCGAAGACGAACTGCTGCTCGGCTTTGCCGCCACGCCGAATGTAGAGCTGCGGCTGTTCAACCCGTTCCCGGCAGGGCGCAGCAGCCTGGTCAGGCGCTTCGCGGCTTCGCTGTTCGACTTCAGCCGCGTGAACCGCCGCATGCACAACAAGCTGTTCATCGCCGACGGCGCGATGGCGGTGGCGGGCGGGCGCAACATCGGCAACCAGTACTTCACGCGCACGGCGGGCGAGAACTTTCTCGACCTCGACACCTTCGTGACCGGCGCGCTCATTCCCCGGCTCGGCAGCCTGTTCGACCAGTACTGGAACAGCACCTATGTGCGCCCCGTGCAGTCGGTGGTGGCGAGCAGCCTTTCGCGCGAGGAGCTGCAGCGCCGCTTCGACGCCGCCACCGGCGCCGACACCACCCCGCCGCCGCCGCCGCCCGCGCCCAACGACCTGCTGGGCTACAGCCCGATCGCCGACGACCTGAACGCCGGCAGGCTGGGCCTGATCTGGACCCTGGCCGAGGCCTATGCCGACTCGCCCGACCGCGTGATCGGCAAGACCGCGTCGTACGGCGGCGTGCCGCTGCTGGACGTCGACAGCGTGCGCTACAACGTGGTCGAGCAGATGCGCCGCGCGCGCGCCGAGGTCACCATCGTCTCGCCCTACCTGATACCGGGCGCCACGGGGCTCGAGGTGATGCGCGAGATCCGCGGGCGCGGCGTGAAGATCAGCGTGGTCACCAATTCGCTGGCAGCCACCGACGAGCCGCTGGTGCACACCGCCTACCGCCGCTACCGGCCCGACATGCTCAAGCTCGGCGCCGACCTGTACGAGCTGAGCTCCACGCGCACCCGGCGCAGCGTGCGGCTGGGGCTTTTCGGCACCACGGTCGGGCGGCTGCATGCGAAGTCGGCGGTGATCGACCGGCGCACGCTGTTCGTGGGTTCGATGAATTTCGATCCGCGCTCGGAATCGCAGAACACCGAGATCGGCCTGATCATCCACAGCCCCGAAATGGCGCAGCAGATGCTCAAGCTGCTCGACGTGCTCAAGCAGCAGGGCGCCTACCGGCTGCGCTTTGCCGAAGGCAACAACGACGGGCGCATCGAATGGGTCAGCGACGATGCCGGCCAGATCACGGTGCTGCACGAGGAGCCCGATTCGGGCTTCTGGGACCGCACCATGCTCGAACTGCTGGCGCCGCTGACGCCCGAGAGCCTGCTCTAGGCCTGCTTCAGGCGCGGCCGGTGCCCGGTCAGTGGCCGCCGCGCAAGGCCGACCAGACCAGCCGCACCCCCAGCAGCCCCATCACGCCGCCGGCCGCGCGGTCGATCCAGGCCTTGTAGCGCAGGTAGGCCGAGCGCGGCGCCGCCGAGGAAAGCGCCAGCGCCACGATGGCGTACCAGCCGGTCTCGATGCAGAAGATCACGGCCGGCACCGCCAGCGCCAGCACCAGCGGCACCTCGCGCGGCAGGAAGGCGGCGAAGATGCTGGCGTAGACCACGGCCGTCTTCGGGTTGCTGACCTGGGTCGCCAGGCCCAGCAGGAAGGTGCGGCCGCCACGCCCCTGCCGGCCGGGGGAGTTACCCACATCGGGTGTCACGGCCAGTGGCTGGCGCGCGCCGCGGCAGATGCGAAAACCCAGGTAGACGAGGTAGGCGCCGCCGAAGCCTTTTATCGCCAGGTAGAGCCCCGGCACCGCCAGGAACGCCGCCTGCAGTCCCGCAAGCGCCGCGATGGCGAAGACCAGTCCGCCAGCCCCCATGCCCAGCGCCGCAGCCAGCCCGTCGCCGCGCGAGACCACGGCCGTGCGCGCCACCATCACGAAACTCGGGCCCGGGCTCATCGCGCCCACCGCCATCGCGCCGGCGATGCCTAGCAAGGAAAGGGTGTTGTCCATCGGGGCTGCCTCTTGGTGGAAATTTGAAATGGGTGAATAGCGTGGAGAAAGTCACGCTGATCAACGACTGAAAAGTAAACTTTAAGTAGTACTAAAATTATGTTTTCGTTTACATTTTGTGTACCGACTTCCGCGGTGCACAAAAATGAAAAATCTCTACCTTCTGGCCATCTGGGCATTGATCCTGTCCTGTTTGCTGAGCTTCTTCTACTGGAGCGATGCGCCGCTGGCCGAGCAACTGCTGTTCGGTGCGGTGATGGCGGTGGCGATGGGTGCCTGGATGCTGGTCTTGCTGAATCTTCCGCGTGCCCTGATGGCCGCCCGCGACTGGCTGAAATCCCCGAAGGACGACGGCGACGAACCGCTGGCCGCGAGCCGCC
This sequence comes from Variovorax sp. PMC12, assembly GCF_003019815.1. Taxonomy (NCBI): domain Bacteria; kingdom Pseudomonadati; phylum Pseudomonadota; class Betaproteobacteria; order Burkholderiales; family Comamonadaceae; genus Variovorax; species Variovorax sp. PMC12. The sequence goes on along the minus strand of NZ_CP027773.1, from coordinate 3,533,184 downwards.
CCGGCAAGACCATCGTCAGGTAGGCAGGCCGGCAGGGCCGCCAGCCACGGCGCCGGAAGCGCCTACGGCTGGACGTTGACCGCTTCCACCTGCACCAGCAGCTTCACCTTGTTCTCGAACCCGAAGTTCAGTCCCCAGGTGATTCCCCAGTCGCTGCGTTCCACCGTGGTCTCGAAGTCGCCGCCGCACACCTGGCGGTTGATCAGCGGACTCAGGTAGCAGTTGAAGCGCACCGCCTTCAGCGTCACCGGCCTCGTTTGCCCCATCAGCGTGAGCGTGCCCGGCACGTCGACCACCTTGTCGCCGCTGATGTCGATCCGGTCGGCCACGAAGCGGCCGGTCGGGAATTCCGCCACGTTGAAGAAATCCTTGCTCTGCACGTGGCGGTTGAGCAGGTCGACGCCGGTGTTGATGGAGCTGATGTCCATCGTGATGTCGACCTTGCCGCTGGTTCCGGTGCCGTCGATCTGCACCGACCCATCCTTGGTGCTGAAGCGCCCGCGGTTGGTGGTGGTGCCGTAGTGGCCCATCTCGTACATGACGAAGGTGTGCGTCGGGTCGACCACGTAGTTCGCGTTCTTCTTCGGTCCGCCCGCGGGCTTCACGGCCACGGGCGGCGCCGTGTAGTCCTGCGCCGCGGCGCTGCCGCAGAAGGCCGCGGCCGACAGCAGCGCGGCAAGGATGAGCTTTTTCTTCACGGCGGTGGCTGGGTGTGTCATGAAAGAGTGGAGTGAGTGAGCAGCGGCGCGGCCTGGCGGGTCTTCACAGCGGGCCCAGGCCCGCGATGGTGAGCTTGAAGCGCACCTGCACCTCGTTGGCGACCATCGAGGTGTCGGTCCATTCGCCGTCGCCGACCTTGTAGTCGAGGCGCTGGATCGTAAAGCTTCCGGTCGCCACCGCCTGGTTGCCGCCGGCGGGGGCGATGCCGACCGGCACCGTCACCGTTTTCGCGGTGCCCTTGATGGTGAGCTTGCCCGTCATCTCGAACTTGCCGTCGCCCAGCGCCTTGATCGCGCTCGACTGGAAGGTGGCCTGCGGAAAGTGCGCCGCGTCGAACCACGGCGCCTTGGGCAGTTCGGCGTCGCTCATCGGAATGCCGAAGCCGGCGCTGGCCGTGTCGATGCGCAGCGCCACGCTGCCGCCCTCGGGCTTCTTCGGGTCGAACGCGACCTGGGCGTCGAATTTCTTGAACGTGCCTTCCACCGGCACGCCCATCTGCTTGCTGACGAACACGATCTGGCTCTTGTCGGCGACCAGCTTCGCGGCCGGCGGCTCGGCGAAGGCGGCCATGCCCGGCGCAAGCGCCAGCAAGGCCAGGGGAACGAAAAGGTAACGGCGCTTCATCCGGCGGATTCCTTGCGTGGCGCGGGCCACATGCGTTTCAACAGACCGTCCCGGTCGATCCAGTGGTGCTTGAGCGCCGCCGCCACGTGCAGCAGCGTGACGCCCGCGAGCGTGAAGGCGCAGCCCTTGTGCAGCGGCTGCAGCACCGCCTCGGCAAAGGGCTGGTCGACCGGCATGAAATCGGGCAGCGGCAGCGCGCCGAACCACACCACCGGCACGCCCATTGCCGAGCTGTAGGCCCAGCCCGAGAGCGGCATCGCGAAGAACAGCAGGTACATCAGCGCATGGCCCGTGCGGTAGGCCGAGAGCTGCCACGGCGACATGGTGGCCGGCAACGCCGGCGGCCGGTGCCCGAGCCGCCACGCCAGCCGCAGCGCCGACAGCAGCAAAATGGTGACGCCGGCCCACTTGTGCCAGCTGTAGAGCTTCAGGCGCAGGGGGGAGAACGGCAGCCCCGTCATGTAGAGGCCGACGCCGAGCGAGCCCGCGATCAGTGCCGCGAGCAGCCAGTGCAAGGCGATGGCGACGCCACCGTAGCGCAGGTTGCGCGGATCGGCGGGGAGGGAAGAAAGAGGAGTGGCGGTGGACATCGGGGCAGGTCCGGCGGCCTGTGCGCGGAGCATATATCGGAAGCCGTGACGCTGTTGCACGGCCCGTGCCAGCGCTGCAACGGCAGCGGAACCGCAGGCCGAGCCGGACGCCTTCAGCCCGGCGGCAGCGCCTTCAGCAGCACCCCGTGCAGCTCGTCCGGCTGCACCGGCTTGCGCAGCGCATGCCAGCCGCGCTCCAGCGCCAGGCGCTGGGTGGCCTCGTTGATGTCGGCCGAGATCAGCGCGATGGTGAGCGACGGCTTCTGCCGCTGCAGCCGTTCGGCCAGCGCGATGCCGTCGAGCGTGCCCGGCAGGCGGATGTCGCACAGCGCCGCGTCCAGCGCGCGCAGGTCGGCCAGCGCCAGCGCCTCGGCCGCGCTGGCGTAGACGCGCGGCGCCACGCCCCATTGCCGCAGCAGCGCCAGCAGGCTGTCGGCCACGACCGCGTTGTCCTCCACCACGAGCACGGCCAGCCCGGGCGGCAGCGCGTTGTGTGCCGCCGCGCCGTTGCCGGCCTGCGGCGAGGGCAGTGCGCGCGTCACCGCCGCGCCGTCCGGCGCCGCCGGCAGCTCGAAGCTGAACACCGAGCCCCGGCCCGGCGCCGAGCGCAGCGCCACCTCGATGCCGAGCTGCGCCGCCAGCCGCCGCACGATCGCCAGGCCCAGCCCGTGGCCGCGCTGCAGGTTGCGCTCCACGTTGCCGATCTGCTCGAAGTCGTTGAACACCCGCTCCTGCGCTTCCGCCGGAATGCCGATGCCGCTGTCGCGCACCTCGATGCGCCAGGCGGGGCCGGCCTCGCGCCGGCGCGCCCGAACCGCCAGCAGCACGCGCCCGCGCGGCGTGAACTTGACCGCGTTGTCCACCAGGTTGGCCAGCACGCGGCGCAGCGACACGGTGTCGGTCCAGGCAGCCGCGCCGGCCGGGCAGCGCACGCCCACGCGCCCGTTGCCCGCCTGCCGCGCCAGTTCATGCAGCAGCGGGGCCAGCGCCACCGCCTCGGGCCGCAGCGGATCGACAGCGGCCTCGATGCGGCCGATTTCGAGCAGCTGATTGGTCAGCCCTTCCAGCGCCTGCTGCGCGCGTGCCAGCGAGGCCACGGTGTGCTGCACCGCCGGCGTGTCGGCGCCGCTTTCCAGCTGCTGGCGCAGCACCTCGGCCTGCAGGCCGATGGCCATCACCGGCTGGCGCAGGTCGTGGTTGGCGGCAGAGAAGAAGCGCAGCCGCTCGGCCTGCGCCTGTTCGGACGCGCGCAGCCCCGCCAGTGCCTGTTCGCGCAGGGTGCGTTCGTTGAGCCGCAGCCCGATGTTTTCCTCGAGCTGGCGGGAGCGCTCGGCCACCAGCTTCCACATCATCGCGATCAGGCCGATGCCGATGACGGCCACGGCCATCATTTCCGGCGAGCCCATCCACAGTCCCGTGACGATCACCGGCGCCAGCAGCAGCGTGATCGCCAGCTGCGTGGCCGGCGTATAGAACGACACCGAGAAGGCCGACGACAGCGTCATGCCCATGAGGATGAGGCCCAGCAGCAGCTGCTGGTCGGCGCGCCCGGGGTTGAACAGCAGGACGCCGGCCATGCCGTGCGCCAGCTCCCAGATGCCGGTGCGCAGCGTGTGCAGGCGCTGCGCCGCGCGCAGCGTGGCCGGGGTGAACGGCTCCGGCAGCCGCTGCGGAAAGAAGCCGCGCAGTACCGTCACCATGGTGATCAGGCCGATCCACACCAGCGCGCGCGCCAGCGAGTACTGCCAGGCGAAGAGCGCCGCCACGCCGCAGTTGAGCAGGTACTGCACCAGCAGCACCGGGCCGATGGGCCGTACCGAGAGCCGCAGCACCTCGCATTCGATGGCGAAGCGGTCGCTTCCGGCGGCGATCGGGGCGGCGGATGCCGCCGGTGGAACGAGGATGGGGTTCATCGGCGAATCGACTATATAGAGAAGGGCTGTGACAAGGCGACAATGGAGTCCCCTAGTCGGGCTTCCCGATGGCCAACTTTCAGTGAACGATCTCTCCTTTTTCCTGCCTTGCGCCGCCGGCGTCGAGGAATTCCTCGCCCAGGAGGTGCACGCCCTGACCGGCCGTGCCGGGCAAGACCTGCTCACGCTGCGCGGCGGCGTGCGGGTACGCGCCGACTGGCGCGACGCCCTCAAGCTCAACCTGCACAGCCGGCTCGCGCAGCGCGTGCTGGTCGAGCTGGCCCATGCGCCCTACCGCAATGAAAACGATCTCTACGCCATCGCCAACGGCGTGGCCTGGGAGATCTGGTTCACCCCCAGGCAGACTTTCAAGATCGAGACCACGGCCCAGCACAGCCCGCTGCAGAGCCTGAATTTCGCCACCCTGCGCATCAAGGACGCCATTGCCGACCGCTTCCGCGCCAAGGCCAACGGCGTGCGCCCGAGCATCGAGACCCAGTGGCCCGACTGCCGCGTGTTCGCCCACCTGACCACCGACACCTGCACGCTGTACATCGACACCTCGGGCGAGCCGCTGTTCAAGCGCGGCTGGCGCCAGGACAAGGGCGACGCCCCGCTGAAGGAAACCCTGGCCGCCGCCATGCTGGCCGCCAGCGGCTGGTGGAACCCCGAGACCGGGGAAGTGTCGGCCCAGCCGCTCTACGACCCCTGCTGCGGCAGCGGCACCATCGCCATCGAGGCGGCGCAGATCGCGCGCGGCATCGCGGCCGGGTCGCTGCGGCGCTTCGGCTTCGAGAAGCTGCTGCCGTTCCAGGCGCATGTCTGGACCGCCATCAGGAAAGAAGCCGAGGCCGGCGCGCGGGACCACGGCGTCGCCATCTTCGGCTCGGACGTGTCGCACCGCATGGTCGACTTTGCCGAGCGCAACGCGGAACGCGCGGGCGTGGCGCAGGCCGTCGAGTTCCGCGGCGGCGACGCGCTGCAGCGCATGCCGCCGGTCGAGGCCGGCGTCATCATGCTCAACCCGCCGTACGGCGAGCGCATCGAGGTGGGCGGGGTGGCCGGCACCGGCCGCTTCGGCGCCCGCGAATCGGCGCAGACCGAGCAGGGCGACGGCGGTGAGTTCTTTCCCCAGCTCGCGGCCCACTGGAAGAAAAACTACGCCGGCTGGACCGCCTGGGTGCTCACGCCCGACCTGAAGCTGCCCAGGCAGATGCGCCTGAAGGAGTCGCGCCGCGTGCCGATGTGGAACGGCCCCATCGAATGCCGGCTGTTCCGCTTCGACATGGTCGCGGGCTCAGCGCGGAAGTGATTCGCCGGTGCCCTCGGGCCTGGGCGCCTGCGTCGGCCGAACGGCGCAGGCTGCATTGACCGTGCGCGCGGCCAGTTCGGGCGGCGCGCCGGGCAAGGTCACCGGGCGAACGTCGCCCGCCTCGAAATGCTTCACCTGGGCCGGTTCGCCCACGAAATTGGGCTGCGAGAAGTAGCTTGCGCTCACATAGCGGGCGCTGCGGGCGTCGCAATCGACCGTGGCGACGCCCTGGAAAGAGCGGAACCTCACGCCGTCGCGGTTCAGGCGCTCTGCCTGCAGGTTCATGCGCAGCGCCACGGTGCGGTGCGCGCCGTCGACCTCGATGCTGGCGGGATCGACCTGCACATAGCTGCTGTCGGCGTCCCCGGGCGTGCCCGTGAGGGTCAGCCACTCGGCCCTGACACCCGCCGAGGCGAGCAGGACAAGGCAGAGCAGCGGTATTCGTTTCATGAAGGAGGCGTTGTCCGAGGAAGCGTTTGGCAAGACGGTATTCTCGCGTACCGACCCGACGCGGACCTGACACCGACCCCGCATGGTGCAACATCGCCCGCATTTGCCGAACATTCCATGACGTTGACAGAACCCGGCCCAGTCGTCATCGACACCAACATCGCGCTCGACCTGCTCGTCTTCGAAGACCCCGCCTGGGCCCCCCTGACAGAGCGGCTGGCCGCGGGCGAGCTGCGCTGGCTGGCCACGGCCGCCATGCGCGTGGAGCTCGAACGCGTGCTGGGCTACCCGCTCATCGCCAGGCGCATGGCGCAGCGGGAACTGCAGGTGCCGGCGGTGCTGGCCGATTTCGACGCGCGCGTGCGCATGGTGGAGGGCGTTCCGCCGCGCGCGCCCTGCGTGTGCAGCGACCCCGACGACCAGGTGTTCATCGACCTGGCCGTGGCGCACGGCGCCCTGCTGCTGAGCAAGGACAAGGCGGTGCTGTCCATGAAGAAGCGGCTGGCGCTGCGCGGCGTGGCGGTGCGGGCGGCGTTCGCGGCCTAGCGGCGGGTGTCGCGAAGTTTCTGCGCCGGGTATCAATTGACAACCTTTCCGGCCGTCGAAAGTCGCAGGAGGCGCGGTAGATTTTGGGCTCCCGCCTTTGCCGTTGCCCGGAATCCCATGCAGCCATCTTTTGCGACTCTCTGGTCGAACCATCCGACGATCAAGGGTGACGACGCCTTGCTCGACAGGGACGCCTACAAGGATCAATGTGCCATCAACGTGGGTGCGGCCTTCATCCGTTCGAGCCTGAGCATGGAGAGCTTCCGAGGTGTCTACTCCTGGCAGAAGGACAGTCCGAAGTACCCGATCAGGGCGCAGGAGTTGGCGAATTGGCTGGACTCTGGCAAGTCGGGCCTCATGGCCCGTACAGAGAAATACACGGGCAAGGAAGGCTTCGACAAAATTGCAAAGCGCACCGGGATCGTGTTCATCCAGAACTACTGGGGCGAAGGGAGGCAGGGTGATCACATCGATCTTTGGAATGGGGCGCGGCTAACCAAACGGTCGTCCTGGTTCTTTATTCAGTGGCACATTTCTTGGGAAGGAGTCATCACCGATATGCGTCGAGCAGAAGCCATATGGTTTTGGCCAGTCCTATGAAACTACTGCTACGACTGCTCAGCGTTGTGGCTGGCGCACTGGCACTCAGTTTTCTGGTTGCAGCGGGCCTGCTAATGCCCATCGGGCAGTGGTACGAAGCGAACCAAGCCCGGAGTTTCGACGACGTGGCCGATGCTTATGTTCTCTCTCTTGCGGTGCAAGCGATTGCCGCTGTCGTGGGCGGGTGGCTCGGCGACTGGATGTTCCGCAAGTGGCAGCGGCGGAAGCTCGAGCGTCGATAGCTTCTTCGGGTTCTTGTTATGAGCTTGGTCATCCGCATCCTCTCCATCGTTGTCGGAGCGATCGCGCTCGGCTCAGTCTTCTACAAACTCATTGGCCTCGCAGGCCATTGGTACGAACTCAAATTTGCGAAGAACGATGACGATCTGGGGCAAGCCTATATGGTTGCGCTTGCCGTTCAGCTTGTTGCTTTGCTGGCGGGCGGTTTGCTTGGGGATTGGGCATTTCGCCGATGGCAGCACAAGCGGCTCAGCCGCAGGAAGCTCCCTTAGCCTGCGACCTTGCTGTCAGTTCTGCAGCACTGCCGGCGCCGCCAGATGCCACCGCCCCAGCAGCCGCGCCACAGCCCGCACCCGCTGCGTATCCCGCCCCCAGCGCCGGCTGGCCGGCAGCTTCTGCGCCCACTTCATGCGCCGTGCCGCGTTCGCGATGCGCTCGCGCACTTCCTCGCTCACGCCGGCCAGCGCGGCATGCCAGTGCTGGCCCGCGGCCTGCGGCGCGGCGGCCTCCAGCATCATGGCCGTCGAGTGCAGGTAGCTCAGCCAGTCGCGGGCCTGGCATTCCGCCAGCGTCATGACTTCGGCCGGGTCGTCCTCGAAGTCGATGTAGCCGATCACGCCATCGGGGCACTGCACGAGGTTGCGGTCGAAGGCCTGGCTCAGGTGCTGGCCGCGCACGTGCACGGCGGCGATGGCGGCCAGGCCCTCGCGCCATACCGCCAGCAGCGCGGCGGGACCGGCGGCGGCGGCCTGGTCGAGCCGCTCCTGCAGCACCACGGTCGCACGGCCGCTTTCGCCGAGGTCGGAGATCAGCAGGCCGTCCGCCTGCTGCGCCAGCACGGTCGGCACGCGCAGGCCCGCGGCCGCCAGCGTCTTCAGGCGCCGGGCCTCGGTTGCGATGGCCGCTTCGCCGCCCGGGTTGGGCACCGGCTTGATGATGTCCAGCCGCGCCATGCGGGCCACGGCGGCCATCACGCGGTAGCCCCACTTGCCGTGACGGGGGCCGGCCTTCTTGAGCCATACGCGTTCGCTGCCGAAGCGGTGGCTGGCCACGTTCTTTTCCTGCCGGGGCAGGGTGACGCGCAGGAACTCCGCGTAGTCGCCGGGAGCCGGCGTGCGCGCGAGCGCGTCGAGGGGCGCGGGCGCCGAAGCTGCGCCCTTGCGCGATTGCAGGCGCGCGTTCGCGCCTCGTTTCAGTGGATTCATGCGGCCATTGCGAAGCCCGACACCAGCCCTTGCGGGCCCTGCGTCACGGGCTGGAAACTCTCTGCACTGGCCAGCGGCCAGTAGGTGCGGAAAACATTGTGCTGCGCGTCGAGCGGGCCGAGCAGGGCGCCCGGCTGCACCTGCATCACCAGGTTGCTCAACAAGCGCACTTCGGTGTCGGAAATGCGGCGCACGATGTGGTGCGCGGTGATCTGCTGCGGATGGTCGAGGCCCGCGGCCTGCACCAGTTCCTGCAGCGCATGCAGCGTGCTGCGGTGGAAGTTGCGCACGCGATCGGCCTTGGTGGGCACCACCAGCGCCTGCTGGCGCAGCGGGTCCTGCGTGGTCACGCCGGTGGGGCAATGGCCGGTGTGGCAGCTCTGCGCCTGGATGCAGCCCAGCGCCATCATGAAGCCGCGCGCCGCATTGCACCAGTCGGCGCCCAGCGCCATCATGCGGGCCACGTCGAAGGCGGTGATCACCTTGGCGGCGCAGCCGATCTTGATGCGGTGCCGCAGGTTGACGCCCACCAGCGTGTTGTGCACCAGCAGAAGGCCTTCCTGCAGCGGCGCGCCCACGTGGTCGCTGAACTCGACCGGCGCCGCGCCGGTGCCGCCCTCGGCGCCGTCGACCACGATGAAGTCGGGCGTGATACCGGTGGCCTGCATCGCCTTGACGATGCCGAACCACTCCCACGGATGGCCCAGGCAGAACTTGAAGCCGGTCGGCTTGCCGCCCGACAGTTCGCGCAGCCGGGCGACGAAGTGCATCATCTCGGTCGGCGTGGAGAACGCGCTGTGCGAGGCGGGCGAAATGCAGTCCACGCCCACCGGCACGCCGCGCGCTGCCGCGATCTCGGGCGTGACCTTGGGCGCCGGCAGCACGCCGCCGTGTCCGGGCTTGGCGCCCTGACTCAGCTTGATCTCGATCATCTTCACCTGCGGGTCGCGCGCGTTGGCGGTGAAGCGCTCTTCGCTGAAGGTGCCGTCGTCGTTGCGGCAGCCGAAGTAGCCCGAGCCGATTTCCCAGATCAGGTCGCCGCCGTGCACGCGGTGGTGCTGCGAGATGGAGCCTTCGCCGGTGTCGTGCGCGAAGCCGCCCATCTTGGCGCCCTGGTTGAGCGCGAGGATGGCGTTGGCCGACAGCGCGCCGAAGCTCATGGCCGATATGTTGAACACGCTGGCGCTGTAGGGCTGCGTGCAGACCTGTGCCGGATCGGCGTCGGCCGGCTGCGGCGTGCCGCCGATCACGATGCGGAAATCGTGGTTCGCGAGCTTGGTGGGCTGCATCGAGTGGTTGATCCACTCGTAGCCCGCGGCGGTCACGTCGAGCTGGGTGCCGAAGGGGCGGTTGTCGGGGTCGCCCTTGGCGCGCTGGTAGACCAGCGAGCGCTGGGCGCGCGAGAAGGGCGCGGCTTCCGAGTCGCTCTCGATGAAGTACTGCCGCATCTCGGGGCGGATGAACTCCAGCAGGAAGCGCAGGTGGCCGATGACCGGGTAGTTGCGCAGGATGGCGTGGCGCGTCTGCCGCAGGTCGTGTACGCCGGTACCGGAAAGTACCGCAAAGATGGCCAGCCCGACCCAGGCAAACCACAGATGCGGCGAAACCAGCACGAAGGCGAGGCACGCCACGAGACCGGCCACACACAGGGCGAAGGCGCTGTAGCGCGCCGGAAATGGAATGATCGTGGGCATAGAAATAGTGTCGACCGGAGCCTGCTGCATCATAGAGGGCTGTTTCCACCTTGCCATGACGACCATTCCCGACCCCACACCGGCCGCTTCGGCCACTCCCGCACCCCTCGGCCCCGACGATTTCGACGCGCTCGACCAGGCGCTCGACGCCATGCGCGAACACGACGAGGAAATTCCCCAGTGGGAGTTCTGCGAGGGCTTCATGGCCGCGCTGATCTGCACCCGCCGCCCCATCATGCCTTCCGAGTACTGGCCCGTGCTGCTGGGCGACAGCTTCTCGTCGGCCAAGCACATGGAGTTCGTCTGGAACTGGAAGCGCCGCTGGATCGAGATCGAGGAAGGCCTCGACGCCCCCGTCGAGACGCTCGACGACGAACGCAGCTGGCAGCCCGAGGTGCTCGACACCCGCGGCGCCATCGCCTCGCTGCCCGAGGAAGAGCGCGCCGAAGTCGCCGGCGAAGCCATTCCGTCGTTCGCCCAGGTGTGGGCGCTCGGCTTCATGTACGCGGTGGAGAACTGGCCCGAAGACTGGGCCGCGCCGCGCGACAAGGAAGCCGCGCAAATGCTGAACGACGCGCTCGACAACATCGTCGCGCTGACCGAGGACGACAACGCCAAGCCCACGGTTTCCATGTACAGCGAAGACGGCCCGCCCAGCGTGAGCCAGCAGCGCCTGGACGATTTCGGCGCCGCCATCTGGGCCGTCTACGACCTGCGCCAGCTCTGGAAGAGCCTGGGCCCGAAGGCCGAGACGATCCGCAAAGAGGCCACGCCGGGCCGCAACGATCCCTGCCCATGCGGCAGCGGAAAAAAATACAAGAAATGCCACGGTGAGTGACCGGGGCGTTTTCGAGGGGCGTTGTTCTTCGTGGCGCGATCGCGCCGACGGGGTACCTTGCTCCGCGAATGTCCCCCGGCCTTCGGCCTCCTCCTTTATTTCGCTGCGCAAGGCACCCCATCGGCGTGATCGATGGGAGCGGCGGTCGAACGGCCCGATCACGCGCTGCGCTCATCATGCACAGGGCGCCGGGTGCTCCCCGCAGCGAAATAAAGGAGGAGCCGAAGGCGGGGGACATTCGCGGAGGGGAGTACCCGGTGGCCTGTGCATGCGCCCCGGACAAGAACTCCCTGAAAATTCCCGGACATGAGCCCGGTCCCCGCGCAGCGCTCCGCCGCAGAACCCCTGACCCCCCGCGCGGCATGGGTCATGGTCCTGGCGCTGTGCGCCGGGGTTGCGCTGAGCCAGGCGTTCCGCACGGTCGGCGCCATCATGGCGAGTCCGCTGCAAACCGACTTCAGGCTGTCGGCCCAGGCCCTCGGGATTTTCTCGGGGGCTTTTCATTTTGCGTTCGGCGCGATGCAGCTGTTCATGGGCATCGGCATCGACCTGCACGGCGTGCGGCGCACGGTGCTGGTGGCTTTTCCCATCGCCATCGCGGGCGCGCTGCTGTCGGCGGCGGCTTCTAGCTACCTGGTGCTGGTGGCCGGGCAGGCGCTGATCGGCGTGGGCTGCGCGCCGGCCTTCCTGGTGTGCACCGTGTTCATCGCACGGCACTTTCCGGCGGCGCGCTTCGCCACCGTGTCGGGCATGGTGCTGGCCATCGGCGGGCTGGGCATGCTGGTGACCGGCACGCCGCTGGCGTGGCTGGTGCAGGCCTATTCATGGCGCGCGGGCTTCCTGGTGCTGGCCGTGGCGGCCGCGCTGGCCTGGCTCGCCATCTGGCACTGGGTGCACGAGCCCGCTTCGGCCGTGCCGCAGGTGAAGGAATCGGTGCCAGAGGCCATCCGCCAGTTCGGCGCGCTGTTCGCGATGCCGCACACGCTCGGCATCGTGGTGCTGGGCGCGGTCACGTACGCGGCCTTCATCTCGCTGCGCGGGTTGTGGCTCGGCCCGCTCATGATGGGGCGGCACGGCTATTCGCTGGTGGAGAGCGGCAACGTCGCGCTGGCGGTGTCGGTGATCTCGCTGGTCGGCGCGCCGCTGTTCGGGCGGCTCGACCGCGACGGCGCAGCGCGGCGGCGCTGGATCGTGATCTGCGCGCTCGGCTATGCGGGGCTCTTCGCGCTCATCGCGATGCTGCACTCGGCCTGGCTGGACATCGCGGGCATGTTGCTGATCGGCGTGCTCTCGGGCTTCATCGTCTGGCAGTACGCCGATGTGCGCGGTGCCTACCCCGCCGCGCTCACCGGCCGCGCGATGGCCGTGTTCACGATGGCGATGTTCCTCGGCGTGGCGCTCATGCAGTGGGGCACCGGCGTCGCCGCCTCGGTGGCGTCCGCGCACGGCGCCGACCCGCTGACGGCCGTGCTGGCGACCATCGCCGCGCTGCTGGTGCTGGGCATCGCGGCCTTCGCGTGGCTGCCGGCGCCCAAGACATCCTCGGCCTGATCAGTGAACACCGCGGAACCGGCTTCGCCGGGCCGCAGGTGTCGCCCCGGCAGGGGGTTGGCGAAGCGACGCGAAGTGCGCGCAGCCTGGGGGCGAGCCCGGTTCAGATCTTGAATGCGCGCTGGATGTCCGGCCGCACCAGGTCGGCGTACTCGCGGTGCTTGCGGATGTAGCCCGCGATGAACTGGCACACCGGAATCACGTGCAGCCCCTTGGCGCGGGCCTCGTCGAGCACGTGCCTGGCGATGCCGGAGCCCACGCCCTTGCCTTCATGCTCGGGCAGCACTTCGGTGTGGGTGAACATGATGGCGTCGGTCAGCAGGTTGTATTCGGCATAGGCCGCGAGCTTGCCGTCGAGCGCGGCCTCGTAGCGGTGCTGCGCTTCGTTGTTGGTGAAGACGAGGGCGGTGGCGTTGTGGGTCATGGTTGGCGTGCGAGGTAGGTTGCGAGATTGGCGGCGGCGGTGGCGCGCACCTTCTTGCGCAGCATCGGCGTCCAGCCCAGCAGCAGGCCCGGCGCGCCGAGCGCCTGGCGCGACCAGGTCCAGAACGCAAAGCTGTCGTGGTGCGTGGCGATCAGGCCTTCGGGCGTGAAGGTGAAGCGCGCGTCGACGCTGTTGTCGACGATGCGCCCGGTGGCGCTGAAGCGGTAGTGCGCGTCCCAGTGGGCGCCGCCGGTGCGCTCGTCGGCCTGCACGTCGCGCCAGGTCAGGCGCCACACGTCGGCGCCCTTGGCCTGCGTGGCGCTCGCCAGCATGCGCCACATGCCGCCGACCTGGCGCCGCCCGCGCAGCGAGAAGGCCTCGTCGTCGAATTCGGCATCGGGCGCGTAGCAGGCCTCCATGGTCGGCGCGTCGAGCTTGGCGAATGCGCTGTAGAAGCGCTCGATGGTCTGGGCGTTGGTCACTGCGGTCATGGGCTCTGTCTCTCCTGGTGTGTCCGGTCGCGTCTTGTCCTATCGGGCCGAGAGCAGCTCGACCAGCGTCTGCAGCGCGTAGTGCACCGTGGCCGCGCGCACCGTGGCGCGGTCGCCGTCGAAGCGGCGGCGCTCGGTGCGCACCTGGCCGTCGACCGACCAGCCGAACCACACGGTGCCCACCGGCTTGTCGGGCGTGCCGCCGGTCGGGCCCGCCACGCCGGTCACGGCCAGCGCCACGCGCGATGGTGCCGAGCGGGCGATGGCGCCCACGGCCATGGCGCGCGCCACGGGCTCGCTGACCGCGCCGTTGGCCGCGATCAGCGCCGCGTCCACGCCCAGGATCTCGGTCTTGGCTTCGTTCGAATACGTGATGAAGCCGCGCTCGAACCATGCGCTGGAGCCCGCGAGCTCGGTGCAGGCCGCGCCTATGAGCCCGCCCGTGCAGCTCTCGGCGGTGGCCAGCATCCAGCCCTTCTTCTGCAGCAGGCCGGCCACGGCCACGACCAGCGCGGGCGTGTCGAGGTCCGCGAGCGTTGTCGTCGCCTCGGCGGTTTTTGTCGTCGTCGTCGTGGTCGAAGAAGAATCCATCGCTTTCACCATGTTCACCAGGCGCGCCACAGCGCAATGACCAGCAGCGTGCAGAAGGCCGCCACCAGGTCGTCGAGGATGATGCCGAAGCCCGCGTGCCACCAGCGCACCTGTGCCGCGTCGCGCTGCTTGAACAGCGCATCGGCCCAGGCCACCGGGCCAGGCTTGGCGGCGTCGAAATAGCGGAACAGCGCGAAGGCCACGGCCTGCGCCAGCAGCCCGGCCGGCGTCACCAGCCAGAGCACGATCCAGAAGGCGACCACCTCGTCCCACACCACGGCGCCGGGGTCGGCCACGTTCATGTCGCGCGCGGTGACGGTGCAGGCCCACCAGCCCACCGGCAGCGACGCCAGGATGATCCAGCCGATGGTCGCGGGCGTGAACCACAACTGCATCACCGCGAAGGCCGCCCAGGCCCACAGCGTGCCCACGGTGCCGGGCGCGAAGCGCGGCAGGCCCGAGCCGAAGCCCAGCGCGATGAAGTGCGCGGGGTGGGAAAGCATGAAGCGCAGCGTGGCGCGTCGCATGGAGGGCAGGGGCATGGCGCCGGACGGGGAGGCGTCGATGGGCGAAGTGGTGGAGGAGGAGGAAGAAGAAGCAGCTTGCATCAGGGGCAGGAGTGTCGCGCATCTGCGGCGCGGCCTGTTCGGCGGCTTGTGCAGCAGTCGCCTTATTTATCAAAGCAATAGCTTGTTTAATTGGTGCGTGCGGCCTACCATCCAGGCTTCTCCAAGTCCTCCGCATCCTTGTCATGTCTTCTTCTTCCGCCGCCCTGCGGCCCGCGCCCCCCACTGCCGGTTGGGGCGAACTCTTCAGCGGCCGCAACGGCTGGCGCGCGCTCGCGCTGACCGGCGGTGTCGCGCTGCATGCCATCAACGTCCACATCGTGACCACCGTGCTGCCCTCGGTGGTGCGCGAGATCGGCGGGCTCGACTGGTACGCCTCGAGCACCACGCTCTTCGTGGTCGGCTCGATCCTGGGCGCCACGCTGTCGGTGCGGCTGCTGGCGGTGCTCGGCCCGCGCGGTGCATGCCTGGCGGCGCTGGCGGTGTTCAGTGCCGGCTCCATCGGCTGTGCGCTGGCGCCGGCCATGCCGTGGATGCTCGCGGGCCGCACGGTGCAGGGGCTCGGCGGCGGGCTGCTCGCGGCGCTGAGCTACGGGCTGATCCAGCTGGTGTTCGAGCAGCGGCTTTGGCCGCGCGCGGTGGCGCTGGTGTCGGGCATGTGGGGCGTCGCCACGTTGTGCGGGCCGGCCGTGGGCGGGCTGTTCGCGCAGGCCGGGCACTGGCGCTGGGCCTTCTGGTTCCTGCTGCCGGTGGCGGCCGCGCAGGCGGTGCTGGTGCTGGTGCAGCTGCGGCCCTCGGCCGGCGTGACGCACACGCGGCCCGCCGCCATGCCGCGCGTGCCGGGCCCGCAGATCGGGCTGCTCGCCACCTCGGTGCTGGTGATCGCGGCCAGCGGCCTGCTGTCCGACCTGCTCTGGCAGGCCGTCGGCGTGCTGGTGGGCCTGGCCGTCGGCTTTGTTGCCACGCGCATCGACCGCAGCGCTGCGGTGCGGGTGCTGCCGAGCGGCGCCTACTCGATGCGCGCGCCGCTCGGCGCCATCTATGCGAGCGTGGCGCTGCTGCTGATCGGCACCACCACCGAGATCTTCGTGCCGTACTTCCTGCAGCTGCTGCACGGCCATACGCCGCTTGCGGCGGGCTACCTCACGGCGGCGATGGCCGGCGGCTGGAGCGTGGGCTCGCTGCTGTCCTCGGGCCGCAGCGGCGCCGGCGCCGACCGCATGCTGCGCGCCGGGCCGGTGATCTGCACCCTGGGGCTGGCGGCGCTGGCGTGGCTGCTGCCGTCGCCGGGCGTGTTCGGCGCGGGCGTGGAGACGCTGGTCGTCGCGCTTGCTTTGGCGGCCGTGGGGCTTGGCGTGGGCATCGGCTGGCCGCACCTGCTGACGCGCGTGATGTCGCTCGCGCCCAAGGGCGAGGAAGGCCTGGCCTCGGCCTCGATCACCACGGTGCAGCTCTACGGCATGGCCGTGGGCGCCGCGGTGGCGGGCCTGGTGGCGAATGCGGCGGGGCTCACCACCCCGGGCGGCGTGGAAGGCGCGCGCTCGGCGGCGGCCTGGCTGTTCGCGAGCTTCGCGTTCGCCCCGGCGCTGGCCGTATGGCTGGCCTGGCGCGCGGTTGCCGCCAGGCGCTAGATGAAATGATCGAAGGAGCCGAAGCGCTGCGGCACCGGCGCGCCGGCCGCATCGACGATGCGCAGCCCCGCGTCAGGCTCGACGCGGCCGATGCGCGACACGGGCGTCGCGCTGTCGAGGCCGGCCTGCTCGACCGCCGCGCGTGCTGAAGGCGGCGCGGTGAAGACCAGTTCGTAGTCGTCGCCGCCGGAGAGCGCGCAGGTGCGCAGGACGGCTGTGCCCAGGCCCGGCGCCTGGGCGGCGATCAGGCCGGTGGCCGCATCGGCGTCCAGCGTCGCGCCCACCTTGCTCGAAGCCAGGATGTGGCCCAGGTCGCCGATCAGCCCGTCGCTCACGTCCACCGCCGAGGACGCGATGCCGCGCAGCGCCTGCCCCAGCGCCACGCGCGGCGTGGGCTGCTCCATGCGCGCGCGCGCCGACTCGAACGCCTCTGCCGGCAGCGACACCGTGCCGCGGAACACCTCGAGCGCCAGGCGCGCATCGCCCAGCGTGCCGCTGACCCAGATGTCGTCGCCCGCGCGCGCGCCGGAGCGCAGCAGCGCCGCGCCGGCCGGCACTTCGCCGAAAACCGTGATGCAGATGTTGAGCGGGCCGCGCGTGGTGTCGCCGCCCACCAGTTCGCAGCCGTGCGCATCGGCCAGCGCGAACAGGCCGCGCGAGAAGCCTTCGAGCCAGGGCTCGTCGACGCCGGGCAGCGCCAGCGCCAGCGTGAAGGCCAGCGGCTTCGCGCCGCAGGCGGCAAGGTCGCTGAGGTTCACCGCCAGCGCCTTGTGGCCGAGCCGCGCCGGATCGACGGTCGAGAGAAAGTGCCGGCCTTCGACCAGCATGTCGGAGGACACCGCGAGCTGCATGCCCGCCGCGGGCGCGAGCAAGGCGCAGTCGTCGCCCACGCCCAGCGGAGAGCGCGTGGCGGGGCGCTTGAAGTAGCGTGTGATCAGGTCGAATTCACCCATGCGGCGAGCATAAGGGGTGCGCCGCGGGCGGCCTCAGGCTTCGCCCCGGAACCGCAGCGCCGCCTGCCGCACCACCTCCGCCAGCAGCCGTTCTTTTCCCTGCTTCTCGCGCAGCCACCGCGCGTCGTTGCGGTTGGCCTCCACGCTGGTGCGCAGTTCGCCCAGCGCCTGCGTGGCGTTGAGCGCCTCGCTGTGCCACTCGAGCTGCGTCATCGTCATCAGGATGTGGTCGCGCAGCGGCATGTGCTGGCCGCTGGCGGGGTCGACGTAGACCGCGTCCAGGCCGAAGCGGCAGGCCTGGAAGCGGTTGTAGGTGTAGACGAGATAGTCGTCCTCGGTCGGCTCGAAGGGCTGCTCCTGCAGGAACCAAGCGGCCAATGACTGCACGTAGCCCGCGAGCGCGGCGGCGCGCTCCACGGTGAGCGGCGTGTCGAACACGCGGATCTCGATGGTGCCGAACTCGGGCTTGGGGCGGATGTCCCAGTAGAAGTCTTTCATGCTGCGCACGACGCCGGTGCGGGTCATGCGCTCGAAATACGCCTCGAACTCCTTCCAGCTCAGCGTGAAGGGCGCGCGGCCCGAGAGCGGGAACGCGAACACCGAGTTCAGCCGCGCCGAGTCGAACTGCGTGTCCTGCCCCTGCACGAAGGGCGAAGACGCCGACAGCGCGATGAAGTGCGGGATGTAGCGCGACATGCGGTGCAGCATCAGCAGCGCCGCGTCGGCGTCGGGGCAGCCGATGTGCACGTGCTGGCCGAAGATGGTGAACTGCTTGCTCAGGTAGCCGTACAGCTCCGACAGCTCGCGAAAACGCGGCTTGTCGTAGATGCGCCGCTCGTGCCACTGCTGGAAGGCATGCGTGCCGCCGCCCACCACCGCGATGTTGAGCTTGTCGGCATTGCGGATCAGCGCCTCGCGGATCGGCGAGAGCTGCGTGATCACGTCCTGCGCCGAATGGCAGATGTCGGTCGAGATCTCGATCATGCTCGAGGTCATCTCGGGCACCACGCTGCCGGGCAGCGGCGTCTGCGCCATCAGCCGCAGCATGTCCTCGGCGTACGGCGCGAGGTCGTAGTCATGCGTGTTCACGAGCTGAAGTTCCAGCTCCACGCCCAGCGACAGCGCCTGCGACTTGTTGAAGGGCTCCAGCTTGACCATGCGGCTCGCCGGGTCCGCAGGCAGCGGGGCGGAGCGCACGTCGTCGCTGTCCGGATCGACGGGGGTGGCCGCGCTGTTGTTGTTGCTGATGCTGCTCATCGCTGCGTGTCCTCGGTGGTGCTGAAGGCCTGGGGCGCCCAGGGCACCGAACTCTCCCCGACCGCATGGATGGCCACGGTGGCGAGCACCGCGCCCACCACTTCCATCAGCAGGATCGAGGGCAGGGCCACCTGCGTGATCATGGTGCCCAGCAGGGGCGAGGCGGTGGCGAAATTGGAGGCGATGAGCAGCGCGATCGACGACAGCGGCGACATCGCGCAGCCGACCCAGAAGGCCTGCTTCCAGCTTGCGCCGCTTCCGGGGTTGGCGATGGCCACGCCTGCGATCTTGGTCAGCAGGCGCACGCCGATCACCGCCAGCACCACGCTGGCCACGGGCAGGGTCCAGTCGGCCTGCGCGGCGACGATGGACACCAGCACGAACATCAGCATGGTCAGCAGCGAGGCGGCCGTGCCAAGCTGGCGCTGCCAGGCCCAGGGCTTGGGGTTGAGCGTCTTGAGCAGCACGCCGCCGATCAGCGCCGCCAGCGGCGCCGAGCCGCCGATGTGCGCGGTGAGGGCCGCGCCCGCCGCGATGATCGCCAGCAGCAGGATCGACGTGTTCTCGCTGGTCGGGCTCATCACCCGCAGCGCCGAGCGCAGCGCCAGCGCCATGATGCCGCCCACCACGAACGACAGGCCCAGCACCACGGCCACCGGATAGAGCTGCTGCAGCACCGTTTGCGGCGCGCGCTCGATCAGCCCGGCCTGCGCATAGCCCAGCGCCAGCGCGTAGAAGGTGTTGAGCGTGGACAGCGTCATGGCGCGTTCGGTCACCGGGCCGGCGGCGCGGGTGTCGATGATCACGCGGCTGAGCACCGCCGGCGAGGCCACGATGGCCATCAGCGCGATCGGGTTGGCCACCGGCTCGGGCAGGCCCAGCAGCGTCAGGATCCAGTACACGCCGAAATAGGTGAGCGTGGCTTCGAG
This sequence comes from Variovorax sp. PMC12, assembly GCF_003019815.1. NCBI lineage: Bacteria > Pseudomonadati > Pseudomonadota > Betaproteobacteria > Burkholderiales > Comamonadaceae > Variovorax > Variovorax sp. PMC12. The sequence goes on along the minus strand of NZ_CP027773.1, from coordinate 3,514,059 downwards.
CAGGCTCTGCACCAGCACCATCGGGTTGTGCCGGAACCAGCGCAGCGGCAGCCGGCCGCCGGCCTCGAACAGCACCACGGCCGCGCCCAGCTCCAGCAGGAAGAGGCTGATGCCGCGCAGCGGCCAGATCGCGCCTTCGAAGCCGGCGAAGCCGACCACCGCCCCCACCAGCGAATAGCCGATCACCTTGGGCAGGCCCAGGTAGCGCTGGACCAGATGGCCGGAAGCCGCGGCCGCAGCCAGCAGCAGCGACCACAGCACGGTGGGAAGGCCGGCCGAGGGGCGCACCCATTCGGACCAGAAGCCCAGCAGGTCGTTGAGGAAGCTCGTCAGGTTCATGCAGGTAGGAAGAAGCTCACCGGCCGGCTGCGCCAGCGCGCCCAGATCGCGCGGCGGATGCGCGCGCGGTCATTCAGGCTCACGCTGTGCGCGCGCAGCGCCAGCCGGAAAGCGAAATAGAAACTCACGCTCACATTGAGCGCGCCGATCACGGGAATGGCCGCCACCGCCCACCACAGCGCGGGCTGCTGCAGCACCGCGGGGCCGGTGGACGCCGCGGCCGCAGCAATCTGCCCGGCCGACAGTGTCACGTGGCGCACATCCACGCCGAGCCCGAAGAAACCCGCGAACGCGGGCAGCAGTCCGAGCATGAGTCCCAGCGAGATGTTGGAGGCGAAGCCTGAGATGTGCGTGCGCATGAAGTCGGCCCAGCGGCGAGCCCGTGCGGCACCCAGAAAAGCGCCGATGCGGGGGTTGTAACGCATGGCGGAGTCGAGTCTGTGCAGGACAAAGGCGTTTTCTGTCCATCCGGCGATGATGCTGGCCGAAAACAGCAGGATGCCGGTGAATGCCGCATAAAGCGCGGTCGGGCCGGCCAGCGACAGCGAATTCAGCGTGGCCGCCGCATGCGCCGCGTCGAGCAGCGGCCGGCCGGTTGCCAGCTGTATCAGCAGCGCCACCGCCGCCATCGCGGGCACTACCACCAGCACGTTGCCCAGCACCGCCGCCACCTGGGAGCGCACCAGGTTGGCCACCTCGTCCACGAACCGGGCCACCGCCTCGTCCGACTTGATGTCGCGCAGCCGCGCCGCCAGCGCCGGCGCGGTCATCGCGGGCTGCTTGGTGGCCAGCGTCAGGTGCAGCAGCTGGATGGCGACGAAGCTCGCCGCGTACATGAGGCCCGCGGCCAGCCCGCTCCAGAAGGCCGACAGGCCCAGCGCATAGATGCCGAACTTCAGCAGCACCGTGATGGAAGTGAGCGCGCCGCCGCCCGCGGCCTTCTTCACCATCTGCGCGTAGCTGGCGCGGTCGCGGGTGATGTAGTGCTCTCCGGTCTCGGCGCTGCGCTCGGTCACCTTGGCGGCCAGCATCGACGAGTTGGACGCGATCAGCGCGCGGATGCTGTTGCGCTCGCCGCCCGCCAGCACCAGCCGTCCGATCAGCCGCGCCACGCTGGGCGCGGGGCTGGGCGACATCAGGCAGTCGAGCAGCTCGCGGATGCGCAGCACGCGCTCGCGCAGCTGGCGCAGCCGGAACACCAGGCCCACCGAGATGCCGTTGTCCTCCAGGTGCGTGTAGACCGACGAAGTCACGGTGCGGCAGGCGTCGAGCCGGTCGCGGAAGACCACGAAGGCCGCCTGCAGCGCGGCCTCGTCGCGCGGCTGCGCGAACATCTGCTCGCGCAGGCCGTCGAGGTCGGCCATCAGCGCGTGGAACGGGCGGGCCGCGACGAGCTCGGGGCTCATGCGCAGCCGCAACTCGGGCGAGAAGCCGGTGGCCACCACCTGGCTGGCGCAGTAGGTCACGGCGTCCATCACCGTGTGGCGCCAACGCGGGGCGCCGTCGTCGTCGATGGCCACGTCGGCCAGCAGCGCGCCGATGCGCGCGAGCTGCGTCTCGTCGAGCAGCGCGATCCAGCCGGCGTCGAACACGCCGGGCAGCACCATGCGGAACAGGTCCGACGCGTCGGTGGTCTCGGGCGTGCCGGGCAGGATCTTGCGGCGCAGCCGTTCGCCCAGCTCGCTGGCGAAGGCGGTGCGCGGCGCGAAGCCGTAGTCGGCCAGCAGCGTGGTCAGGTCGACCGACTGCGTGAACGCACGCCACCAGGCGCGCAGCCGCTCGCGCAGCTCCGGCCGCGCCTCGATGGCGTCGAGCAGCAGCTGGACGCGGCCCATGGCCGCCTGGGGCGAGGCGCGGTCGCCGCGCAGCCAGTCGAAGATGTTGATGAGCCAGATGTGGCGCTGCGCCACATCGGCCGTAGGGTCGAGGCCGGCAAGCAGCCCCTGCAAGTCGCGCGATGCGGCAGCCATGTCGGGGGGCGGGGAAGGGAAAGAGGAGGCGCGCCGTGCCTAGTGCAATACGCGGGAGACGGGTGCGCCGCCGATGTCGGCTTCCAGCACGAACATGGGAATGGGAACGTCGAAGCGCTCGCCTTCCTCGGTCACCACGAAAAAGCTGCCGTGCATCGTGCCGCTGGGCGCCTGCAGGCGGCAGCCGCTGGTGTAACGGAAAGATTCGCCGGGCGCCAGCAGCGGCTGCTGGCCGATCACGCCGAGGCCCTTGACCTCCTGCGCATGGCCCGAGGCATCGTTGATCAGCCAGTGGCGCGCGATCAGCTGGGCGGCCACCGAACCGGTGTTCGTGACCGTCACCGTATAGGAAAAGGTGTAGATGTTGTCCTTGGCGGACGACTGGTCGGCCAGGAAGCGCGGTTCGACCTGTACGCTGAAGGGGCTGAGTGACATGGGGCGCATGGTAACGGAGGCCTTTGGTCGGACTTGCGCCGGCTGCGAGAATCAGGGGTTATGAGCACCCCGTTCCGCATCGCGCCCTCCATCCTGTCCGCCGACTTCGCGCAACTCGGCAAAGAACTGACCGACGTGATCGCGGCCGGCGCCGACTGGATCCATTTCGACGTGATGGACAACCACTACGTGCCGAACCTGACCTTCGGCCCGATGATCTGCCAGGCGCTCAAGCCCTACGCCAAGACCGCCGACGGCACCCCGGTGCCGATCGACGTGCACCTGATGATCCATCCGGTCGACGCGCTGGCCGCCTCGTTCGCGCAGGCGGGCGCCGACTACATCAGCTTCCACCCCGATGCTTCGCCGCACATGCACCGCAGCATCCAGGCCATCAAGGCGGCCGGCTGCAAGGCCGGGCTGGTGTTCAACCCGGGGCTGGGCCTGGAAGCGCTCGACTGGGCCATCGACGACATCGACCTGATCCTCATCATGAGCGTGAACCCCGGCTTCGGCGGCCAGAGCTTCATCGACTCGGCGCTGCGCAAGATCGAGATGGCGCGCAAGCGCATCGAGCAGAGCGGCCGCGACATCCGCCTCGAGGTGGACGGCGGCATCAAGGTCGACAACATCGCGCGCGTGGCCTCGGCAGGCGCCGACACCTTCGTGGCCGGCAGCGCCATCTTCAACGCCAAGGACTACGGCGCCGTCATCGGCGACATGCGCAAGCAGCTGGCCGGCGTGGTCAGCGCTTGAGCTTCCCGTCCTTGTAGACGCGGTTGGCCTCCAGGCCGCGGTCGGTGTCGACCAGGCCGCGTTCCACGTCTTCATGGGCCTGGCGGCCCACTTCGGTCGGGCGGCCGTCCGGCGTCTGCTGGCTGTCGGACGACTGGTCGCGCTCGTGCGGCAGGCGCGGAGACGATTCGCCCTCCTGCGCCACCTTGGTCTTGCCGCCGTCCGCGTTCTTTTGGGGCGCGGCCGGCTGGGCCTTGCTGTTCTTGGTCATGTGGGGGGCTCCTTCACTTCGATGAAGTACGAGCGTGGTCCGATGCCGCCGCCGGCCCGGTAGGACACGCAAGGCACCCCCTGTAGGCGATCACGGGGGCGGTGTGCTATGGAATGAATAGCGCCTTTGCGCACAGGGAAAGGGCTCCGCAATAATTGCCGGATGTCCTCCGATCCATTCGACGGCGCAGCCACCGACAGCCTGCGCATCCATTCCTTCGCCTCGCTGAATCCCGGGCCCCGCCTGCTCGTGCTGGGCGGCGTGCATGGCGACGAAGTCTCCGGCACGCTGGGCATCGAGCGCATCCTGGCCGAATTCGAGGCCGGCACGCTGCGGCTGCTGAGCGGCGAACTCACCCTGGTGCCGGTGGCCAATCCGCTCGCGCGCCGGCGCCTGCAGCGCGAAGGCGAGCGCAACCTCAACCGCCTGTTCCGCCCCACCGAGGCCCCGGCGGACTACGAAGCCCGCGTGACCAACGTGCTGGCCCCGCTCATCGCGCGCCACGAGGTGCTGCTCGACCTGCATTCCTTCCAGAGCGAGGGCGAGGCCTTCGCCATGATCGGCCCGCGCGACAACACCGGCACGCTGGAGCCCTTTGCCCGCTCGTTCGAGGAAGGCCAGCTCGCGCTGCACATCGGCACGCCGATCGTGGTGGAAGGCTGGCTCGACATCTACGCCGCCGGTCTCGCGCAGCGCGCGGGCGGCACGCCGGCCGACGAAGCCGCGCTCGATTTCGGCCGCGGCACCAACGAATACATCCGCAGCCGCGGCGGCTACGGCGTCACGCTCGAATGCGGCCAGCACCTGGACCCGCAGGCGCCCGAGGTGGCCTGGCGCGCCATCCGCCGCACGCTCGCGCTGCTGGGCATGGCCGCGCTGCCGCAGGGGCTGTCGGCCGGGCCGGCGCAGCCGCCCAGGCTGCTGCGGCTGGCCGGCGTGACCGACCGCCTGCACGAGGACGACAGCTTCGTGCGCGACTGGGCCACCTTCGACGAAGTGGCGCGCGGCGAACCCATCGGCATGCGCCACGACGGCACGCTGCTCAGCGCACCCGAGGACGGCTTCATCGTGTTCCCCAACGCCCTGGCGCAGCCCGGCGCCGAGTGGTTCTACTTTGCGCGCCCCAGCGAGCGGCAGCTGGGGCCTGTGGCTGACGTTGCCGGCGTGGCCGGCGCGGCCTGACGGCGGCTGGGGCCGCGCTCCTACATCGCCCGTGCATGCGGGCGGCGCACATTCCAATGCTGAAGGAGTGCGCCCATGCCCGTCTCGAAAAAAGCCCCCGCGCCGCGCGTCCTGTGGAAGGGCGCGATCAGCTTCGGCCTCGTCCACATTCCGGTCGCGCTGTATTCGGCTACCACCGACCACGGCATCGACTTCGACTGGCTCGACAAACGCACCATGGACCCGGTCGGCTACAAGCGCATCAACAAGAAGACCGGCAAGGAAATCGCGCGCGAGCAGATCGTCAAGGGCATCGAGTACGAGGACGGCGAGTACGTGGTGCTCAGCGACAAGGAAATTTCCGACGCCTACCCCAAGACCACGCAGACCATCGAGATCGAGACCTTCGTGCCGGCCGACGGCATTCCTTTCGTCTACCTCGAGCGGCCCTACTACGTGGCACCGATCAACCGCGGCGCCAAGGTCTATGCGCTGCTGCGCGAGACCCTGCAGCGCAGCGGCCGCGTGGGCGTGGCGCGCGTGGTCATCCAGACCAAGCAGCACCTGGCCGTGCTGGTGCCCTCGGGCCCCGGGCTCGTGCTGAACCTGCTGCGCTGGGGCGCCGACATCCGCCCCTGGGCCGACCTGCCGCTGCCTTCCGAAGACGTGAAGAAAGCCGGCCTGAGCGAGCGTGAACTGAAGATGGCCAAGGAACTGGTCGAGGACATGAGCACCGACTGGGACCCCGGCGAATTCAAGGACGAGTTCAAGGACGAGATCCTGCGGCTGGTCGACAAGAAGGTGAAGGCCGGCCAGACCAAGACGGTGACGCAGCCGGAGCCCGAGGAATCGCAGTCCAGCGAGGGACGCGGCGCGAAGATCATCGACCTGACCGAACTGCTGCAGCGCAGCCTGCGCGGCAAGGGCGCAAAGACGGCCAAGGCGGCAGCCGGCGAAGAAGGCGATGAGGAAGGCGACGAGGAAGAAAACGCGCCGCCGCCCAAGGCCGCCGCGAAGAAGCGCAAGCCCGCCGCCAAGGCCGCGCGCAAGGCGCCGGCGCGCCACCGCCGCGCGGCCTGATCGACGAGGCACGCGGCCATGGGCACCACGGCATCGGCGGCGCGCAAGGCACTGGCGCGCTACCACGGCAAGCGCGACTTCTCGCGCACGCCCGAGCCTGAGGCCGGCGGCCAGGCGGGCAAGGGCGTGCTGTCCTTCGTGATCCAGAAGCACCACGCGAGCCACCTGCACTACGACTTCAGGCTGGAACTCGACGGCACGCTCAAGAGCTGGGCCGTGCCGAAGGGGCCGTGCCTCGACCCGAGCGTGAAGCGCATGGCGGTGCACGTCGAGGACCATCCGATCTCCTACGCCGGATTCGAGGGCACCATTCCGCCGAAGCAGTACGGCGCGGGCAGCGTCATCGTCTGGGACCGCGGCGACTGGCTGCCCGAGGGCGACGCGCGCAAGTCGCTCGCGGCCGGCAAGCTCAAGTTCGAGCTGCGCGGCGAGAAGCTGCACGGCCACTGGACGCTGGTGCGCATGCACGGCAAGGGCGATGAGTCGCACGAGCCCTGGCTGCTCATCAAGGAGCGTGACGCCGAGGCCCGCCCGCTCGCCGACTACGACGTGCTCGAAGCGCAGCCGGCGAGCGTGCTGAGCGGACGCGGCGTGGACGAGGTGGGGCAGCCGGCGAAGAAGGCACCGGACAGGGCGCCTGCGAAGGCAAGCGCGAAGGCGGTGAAAAAGGCGGTGAAGAAGGCAGTGAAGAAGGCAGTGAAGAAGGCAGTGAAGAAGACAGCGCTTCCCGCCAGCCTCCAGCCCCAGCTCGCCACCCTTGCGTCGTCGCCGCCTGCATCGCGCGAAGACTGGCTCTACGAGCTCAAGTTCGACGGTTACCGCCTGCTCGCGCGCATCGACAAGGGCGAGGTCCGCTGCTTCACCCGCAACGGCCACGACTGGACCGCCAAGCTGCCCGCGCTCGCCGCGGCGCTCGCGAAGCTGCCCACCGGCGCGGCATGGCTCGACGGCGAGATCACGGTGGAAGGCAAGAACGGCGCGCCCGACTTCCAGGCACTGCAGAACGCTTTCGACAGCGGCGCGACGTCGGCCATCGTCTACTGGCTGTTCGACGCGCCCTTTCTCGACGGCGAGGACCTGCGCGACATGCCGGTCGAGGAACGCCGCGCGCGGCTTGCAAAGCTCGTCGGCAAGAAACCGCCCGCGCCGCTGCGCCTGAGCGAGGCCTTCGACGCGGCGCCGGGCGACCTGCTCGCGTCGTCCGCGCGCATCGGCTTCGAGGGCATCGTCGGCAAGCGCAAGGGCTCGCCTTACGTGTCGCGCCGTTCGCCCGACTGGATCAAGCTCAAGAACCAGCGGCGCCAGGAGTTCGTGATCGGCGGCTACACCGCGCCCAAGGGCTCGCGCGCCGGCTTCGGCGCGCTGCTGCTGGGCGTGCACGACGAGGCCACCGGCCGGCTGCGCTACTGCGGCAACGTCGGCACCGGCTTCGACGCGAAGCGCCTTGCCGACGTCAAGGCCCGGCTCGACAAGCTGGCGACCGAGGACTGCCCGTTCTCGCCGCAGCCTTGCGGCGTCAAGGCACAGTGGGTCAAACCCACGCTGGTGGCCGAGGTCTCGTTCGGCGAGTGGACGCGCGAAGACCGCGTGCGGCACGCCGTGTTCCAGGGCCTGCGCGCCGACAAGCCCGCGCGCGATATCCGCCGCGAGCAGCCGGAGGAAGGAAACATCACCCCCATGGCCCAGAAGATCACTCATGCCGACCGCGTGATCGACAAGCACAGCGGCATCACCAAGGGCCAGCTCGCGGCCTACTACGACAGCGTGGCCACGCTCATGCTGCCGCACCTGCGCGGACGGCCCGTGTCGCTGGTGCGCGCGCCCGAGGGCGTGGGCGGCGAGCTGTTCTTCCAGAAACATCTGCAGAACAGCGAGATCCCCGGCGTGCGCCTGCTCGATCCCGCGCTCGACCCCGGCCACGAGCCGCTGCTGCAGATCGACACCAAGACCGGGCTGCTGGGCGCGGCGCAGATGAACGTGATCGAGCTGCACACCTGGAACGCCACCTCGCGCGCCATCGGCAAGCCCGACCGCATGACCTTCGACCTCGACCCCGGCGAAGGCGTCGCGTGGCCGCAGATCCAGGAGGCGGCCATTCTGGTGCGCACCCTGCTGGACGAACTGGGCCTGCCTTCATTCCTCAAGACCAGCGGCGGCAAGGGCCTGCACGTGGTGGTGCCGCTGCGCCGGCAGTACGACTGGGACATGGTCAAGGGCTTCTCGCAGGCAGTGGTGGCGCACCTGGCCGAGACAATTCCATCGCGCTTCGTGGCCAAGAGCGGGCCGCGCAACCGGGTGGGCAAAGTGTTCGTCGACTACCTGCGCAACGGCTTCGGCGCCACCACGGTGAGCGCGTGGTCGGCGCGCTCGCGGCCGGGGCTGGGCGTGTCGGTGCCGGTGGCGTGGGACGAGCTGCCCACGCTCACGGCCGCCGACCAGTGGAACGTCGGCAACGCGGCCGAACGCTTCGCTACCGGCAACAAGCCGTGGGCTGCGATGGAGCGCAGCCGCAAGGGCCTGGCCGCCGCGATGAAGCTGCTGGGCTACAGCGGCAAGTAAGGTATTTCTCCCTCCCCTTCGTGGGGAGGCGCAAGACAAAGACCTACTGCAGCACTTCTTCCGTCGTCACCTCGAAGCGCTGCAGCGTGTTCGCTCCGAACACCATCGTGATCGGAACGTCCGCCGCGTCGCGCCCGCGCGCGATCACCACGCGCCCGATGCGCGGCGTGTTGTGCCGCGCGTCGAAGGTGTGCCAGCGGTTGCCCAGGTACACCTCGAACCAGGCGCTGAAGTCCATCGGGTAGCGCACCGGCGGAATGCCGATGTCGCCCAGGTAGCCCGTCACGTAGCGCGCGGGAATGTTCATGCAGCGGCACAGCGTGATCGCCAGGTGCGCGAAGTCGCGGCACACGCCGGTGCGTTCGCGGTAGCCCTCCAGCGCGGTGCGGGTGGCGCGCGCGTTCTGGTAGTCGAAGCGCAGGTGCCGGTGCACGAAGTCGCAGATCGCCTGCACGCGCGCCCAGCCGGGCGTCACGCTCGAGAAGTTGGCCCATGCGAAAGCCAGCAGCTCGCTGTCGACCTCGCAGTAGCGGCTGGGCAGCACGAAGGGCAGCGTCTCCACGGGGAGGTCGGCCGTCGCGTGCTCCACCGCGCCGAAGTCGACTGCATCGGGCCAGCCGGTGTCGTACACCGTCGCGTGGTTGCGCAGCCGCACGCTGCTCACGCCCGGGGGCACGTGCACTCGCGCGCACTGGTTGCCGAAGCTGTCCGTGTAGTGGTCCGTCACCAGTGGCGGGCTGATGGTGATGTGCTCGCCGTCCTGCAAGTCGCCGGCGCGCGACGGATGCACCTGCAGCATGTAGATCAATGCCGTGGGGGCGGTGACGCCGAGCTCGATGTCGAAACCGATCCTGATCTGCATGAAGTTCTTTCTTCCCTGGAATGGCCCGGGCACTGATGACAAGCACGATGAGTGCCACGTGTTCCACATGCTATGCGACGCGGGTTGCACAGCCACGCATCCAGGACGCGCGACCCGGCGTAGGCCGCCGCCATGCGCTGTCGGCGCGCTCCTACCGCCTGCGCGCTTGTTCTCCCACAGAGGGGGGCGGGGGGCCACTACGGGTTACTTCGCTCACCAAACATAACCTTGCGAGCAACCTGCATTGTGTGTATGGCTGTACTAGTTCCTCGGAGGGAATCATGGAGTTTTCAACGCTGTTCGACTCGCTCACCGGTGCGTGGGGAGACGAGATTCTTGTGTGGGCCGTCGCCGCGGTGGCCGGTTGCATTTGCCTGATCGCGCTGGTGAACGTGCTCGACATGTTCCTGGACAACAACGAAATGGGCTGAGCGCCCTACCCATGAAAGATTCCAGCAAATCCCCGATGACGCCACAGAACAAGGCCGCTGCGGGCCGCCGCGCGAGCGCCGCCAAGGCGAGCGACGGCAGCAGCGCCAAGCAGCAGCAGCTCGAAGGCTTCACGGTCGAGCATCCGCCGACCCTGACCACCAACCAGGGCCTGCAGATTCCCGACAACCACAACTCGCTCAAGGCGGGTGTGCGCGGGCCCACGCTGCTCGAAGATTTCATCCTGCGCGAGAAGATCACGCACTTCGACCACGAGCGCATTCCCGAGCGCGTGGTGCATGCGCGCGGGTCCGCGGCGCACGGCTACTTCCAGGTCTACAAGTCGATGTCGCAGTTCACCTGCGCCGACTTCCTGCAGGACCCCGACCAGAAGACGCCCGTTTTCGTGCGCTTCTCGACCGTGGCCGGCTCGCGCGGATCCGCCGACACGGTGCGCGACGTGCGCGGCTTCGCCGTCAAGTTCTACACCCGCGAAGGCAACTACGACCTGGTGGGCAACAACATCCCGGTGTTCTTCATCCAGGACGCGATGAAGTTCCCCGACCTCATCCACGCCGTCAAGCCCGAGCCGCACCACGAGATGCCGCAGGCCGCGAGCGCGCACGACACCTTCTGGGACTTCGCCTCCCTCATGCCTGAGAGCACCCACATGCTGATGTGGGCCATGAGCGACCGCGCCATTCCGCGCAGCCTGCGCATGATGGAAGGCTTCGGCGTCCACACCTTCCGCTTCATCAACAGCCGCGGCGAGAGCCACTTCGTGAAGTTCCACTGGAAGCCCAAGCTCGGCATCCATGGCCTGGTGTGGGACGAGGCACAGAAGATCGCCGGCAAGGACGCCGACTTCCACCGCCGCGACCTGTGGGAAGCCATCGAGAACGGCGACTTCCCCGAATGGGAACTCGGCGTGCAGATGATTCCGCAGGACAAGGAACACTCGCTGGGCTTCGACCTGCTCGACCCCACCAAGCTCATTCCCGAAGAGATGGTGCCGGTGCAGAAGATCGGGCGGCTGGTGCTCAACCGCAACCCCGACAACTTCTTCGCCGAGACCGAGCAGGTGGCCTTCCACCCGGGTCACGTGGTGCCGGGCATCGACTTCAGCAACGACCCGCTGCTGCAGGGTCGCCTGTTCTCGTACACCGACACGCAGATCTCGCGCCTGGGCGGCGCCAACTTCCACGAACTGCCCATCAACAAGGCCGTGTGCCCGTTCCACAACATGCAGCGCGACGGCATGCACCGCCAGACCATTTCGCGCGGCCAGGTGGCCTACGAGCCCAACACGCTGGGCAGCGGCGCCGAGTTCCGCGTGGACGGCGGCAGCCACGGCTTCCAGTCGTTCCCCGAAGAAATCGATCCGCCGAAGGTGCGCCGCCGCAGCGCCTCGTTCGACGATCACTTCACGCAGGCGCGCCTGTTCTTCAACAGCCAGAGCGCGGCCGAGAAGGAACACATCATCGCGGCCTTCCGCTTCGAGCTGTCGAAGCTGGAGGTGCCGGCCATCCGCCAGCGAGTGGTCGACAACCTCGCGCACGTGGACGAGAAGCTCGCGCGCCGCGTGGCCGAGCCGCTGGGCATCGGCGAGCCCGATGCCAAGGCGGCGGCAGGCCGCGCGGGCTTTCGCGAACACCGCATGACGCTGCCCATCGAGGAGTCGCGCGCGCTCAGCATGGCCGACACCGGCGACGGCTCCATCCGCACGCGCAAGATCGCGATCCTGGTGGCGGACGGTGTCGACTCGGCTTCGCTCAAGCCGATCCGCGACGCGCTCGAGCAGGCCGGCGCGCAATGCAAGACGGTGGGCCCGAAGCTGGGCACCGTCGCCAGCGCGTCGAAGCGGCAGATCGATGTCGACATGACCTTCGCCAACACGCCGTCGGTGATGTTCGACGCCGTGCTGGTGCCCGCGGGCAGCGAGAGCGCCGCGGCCATGAGCGGCATCGGCGATGCGGTGCACTTCGTGCTCGAGGCCTACAAGCACTGCAAGGCGATCTGCACCGTGGGCGAGGGCGTGCGGCTGCTGTCCTCGCTGGGCATCGGCGCGGACGTGCCGCCGGCCGACGCGCCGGCCGGCGTGGTGGTGGCGGCGACGCCCGTCACCAACATGGGCGACACCACGGCCGCGACGCAGGTGGCGAGCGACTTCATCGCGGCCATCGCGAAGCACCGCCATTGGGACCGGGCGAACATCGACGCCGTGCCCGCCTGAACCGCGGCAGTCCTAGTTCGTTTGCGCTAGACCGTATTGCGAATAGGCGCGGCGGGTGGCCGCTCCTAGACTCCGCCCCGAGGCCTGAACGGCGCCCACTTCCGAGGCGCCGGCCGCCCGCTTGCAGCGGGTGCATGGGCTCGACGCGGGGGTCCAATGGCTTGGTTTTCCAGTTGGGGATGGGAGCGTCCCGCATGTGGCCGCGCGGGCCTTGCGGTGGCGCTGGGTCTTGCGGGCGTTCTTCTCGCCTCCGGCATCGGTTCCCCGGCGGCGGCGCAGCAGCAGCAACAGCAGCAACGCGCGCAGGCGCCGACCGGTGCCGAGGCCGCCGCCGACCGCATGGAGCAGGCCCGGCTCGCCGACACCGACACCCTGCTGGCCCTGACCAGCGAAGGCGCGGTGCTCTACGGGCAGGACAGCGTCAAGCTCTCCGGCTACCAGTATTGCAGCCAGGCCGTGGCACTGGCCGAGGCGGGAGAGTTCCGCCAGAGCGTGCGTGCCGCCAGCAAGGCGCTGCACCTGGCCAACGCCACCAACGACCCCAACCTGATGGCCATGGCCAACCGCGACCTGGCCATCGTCTACAGCTACTCCGGCCAGCTGGAGAAGGCCGAGGAATTCGCGCGCGAGGCGCTGCGCCATCAGGCGCGCGACCCCAAGCTGGTGGTGGGCCCGGTGCAGAAGGTGATCGGCGACGTGCGGACGCGCCGCGGCGACTTCTCCGGCGCGGTGCTCAGCTATGACGAGGCGCTGGCCAACAGCTCGCCGCGCTATGCGCCGCTGGTGCAGGCCTCGCTGGTCAACGCGCTGATCGAAGCGGGCGACACCGCGCGAGCGCGCGAGCTGATCGGCACCATGGCCCCGCCCAAGGACGCGCCGCTCACCGCGCAGCTCGACCGCACCCGCGCGCGCCTGCTGCTGGCCGAGAACAAGCCGGCCGAGGCGCGCGATGCCTACCGTGCGCTCACCGCGCGCCAGGTGGGCGCCGACACGGAGTACTACCGCCTCTGGGCCTGGGACGGCGTGGCGCGCAGCGAACTCGCGCTGGGGCAGAAGCAGGCGGCGGCCGAGGCCGTGGGCCGTGCGCTCGGCGACGTCGACAAGGTGCGCGCGAAGTTCCGCAGCGAAGAATTCAAGATGGGCCTGTTCTCGGACCTGCAGACGGTGTTCGAGCGCGGCGTGGCCGTGTACAGCGACGCGGGCGATGCGCGCCAGGCCTTCGAGGTGAGCGAGCACAGCCGTTCGCGCGCGCTGCTCGACGCGGTGCGCGGCCGCGCGAAGATCAACGAGCAGGCCGCCAACACCATCGACCTGCCGGCGCTGCAGGCCACGCTGGCGCCCGACGAGCGCGTGGTGCAGTTCCATTCGCTGCCCGACCGGCTGGTGGTGTGGGTGGTGAGCGCGAACAGCATCACCGAGAAGACCGTGGCGGTGAAGCGCGACGAACTCAACGAGCTGGTCGAGACCTTCCGCAACTCCATCGTGCGCGGCCGCCGCACCGCCGTCACCAACGCCGACAAGCTGGGCGCCGCGCTGCTCGGGCCGCTGGGCCTGGCGCCGGGGCAGAGGCTGATCGTGGTGCCGCACGGGCCGCTGCACTACCTGCCGTTCCAGGCGCTGCGGCTGGACGGGCGCTACATCATCGAGACGCACCCGGTGGCCGTGGCGCCGTCGATCAGCATCGCGGTGCAGCTCGCGCAGCGCACGCCGCGCGTGAACGCGTCGCTCACCGCCTTCGGCAATCCGCGCATCGAGGACAAGTACGACCTGCCCGGCGCCGAAACGGAGGTGAAGCAGCTCGCGCAGCTTTTCCCGCGCAACACGGTGTACATGGGCGCCGCCGCCACCAAGACGCAGTTCCGCGACGTGGCCTCGCGCTCGCCGCTGATGCATGTGGCCGCGCACGCGGAGGCCGACGCGGTCGATCCGCTGTATTCGCGCATCCTGCTGGCCAACGAGGGCGGCAAGCAGAATTTCCTGGAGGCGCACGAGATCCTCGGCCTGCCGATGGACGGCACCGCGCTGGTCACGCTGTCGGCCTGCGAGTCGGGGCTGGGGCGCATCGCGCAAGGCGACGAGGTGCTGGGCTTCACGCGGTCGTTTCTCTCGGCCGGCAGCTCGAGCCTGATCGCGTCGCTGTGGCCGGTGTCCGACGATGCCACGGCGGTGCTCATGAGCACGCTCTATGGCGAGCTGGCCAGGGGCCGCGACATCCAGAAGGCGATGCAGGCGGGGCAGCTTGCCGTGCTGAAGGACCCCAAGATGTCCCATCCCTTCTTCTGGGCACCGTTCAACCTGATCGGCAACTGGCGTCTTACGGTGGGGGGGTGACATGAAGTCTTGGCTCTTGTTCGATGTTCTTTGTTCGGGGCGCGATCACGGCGACGGGGTGCCTTGCTCCGCGAATGTCCCCCGGCCTGCGGCCTCCTCCTTTATTTCGCTGCGCAAGGCACCCCGTCGCCGTGATCGTTGGACAGAGCGGTCGTTGATCAACTGCGAACCAGCAGCGTGTCCAGTGCACAGGGTACCGGGTGCTCCCCGCAGCGAAATAAAGGAGGAGGGGCGCAGCCCCGGGGGACATTCGCGGAGGGGAGTACCCGGTGCCCTGTGCACGCGCCCCCAAACACCAGCAGCACAACGCAGCACAGAGCACTGAGATGCAAGCCCGCCACCCCCTGACGCCCACGGCCTTCGCAGCAGCAACCCTGTTCAGCGCGGCATTGCTGATCGCAGCCCAGAGCACGCACGCAGCAGAGACCGAAGAAACAAACACGCTGCTCCCCACACAAGACCCCTGCGGCACCTGCGACCGCCCGCTCGCGCAAGCACCGGCCACCGCCACCGTCGCACCGCAAAGCCTGCCCGCACCGCCCAGGCCTGCAGGCGCGTCGTTCAGGCTCAACGACCTGCGCCTCAACGGCGTCAAGGCACTCAGCAACGAAGAGCTGCAGGCCATCACCTCGCCGTACATCGGGCGCGAGGTCACGCTCTCGGAGCTCGAGGAACTCGCCAAGGCCATCACCGCACGCTACAAGGAACGCGGCTACTTCCTCGCCCAGGCCGTGGTGCCCGTGCAGACCGTGCGCGACGGCATCGTCGAGATCAGCGTCATCGAAGGCCGCCTCGGCAAGGTCGACGTCGTCGTCGCGCCCGACGCGCCCATCGCCGAGTCGCGCGTGCGCGGCTTCCTCGCGCCGCTTCAGCCCGGCGAAGCCGTCAGCGCGCCGGCCTACGAACGCGCGATGCTGCTGCTGTCCGACCAGCCCGGCATCAAGGTTTCCTCCGGCCTGCAGGAAGGCTCGCAGCCCGGCACCACCGACCTGTCCGTCGAGGTGGCGCCCGCGCCGCGCTGGGCCTTCACCGCCGAAGGCGACAACCACGGCACCAAGGAGTCGGGCCGCTACCGCGTGGGCGGCACCGTGCGCTGGCTCAGCCCCTTCGGCATCGGCGACAACCTCGATGCGCGGGTGATGGTGTCCAACGGCAACGCGCTGCAGTTCGGCCGCGTCTCGTACGAGGCGCCCATCGGCACCAGCGGGTTGCGCGCCGGCGTGGGCCTCTCGCGCGTGAGCTACGACCTGGGCGGGCAGTTTTCCGACCTCGAGGCCCAGGGCCGCGCCAACGTGTTCGACGTGTCGCTCAACTACCCGCTGATCCGGCAGCGCCAGCAGAACCTCTTCCTGCGCCTGAGCGCCGACAGCAAGGACCTCGACGACGAAATCCGCGCGTTCGAGTACGACGCCAGGAAGCGCGTGCGCGGCTTCGGCGTGGGATGGACCTGGGAGCGGCGCGACGACGTGCTGGGCGGCGGCTACTGGGCCAGCTCGGGCACGCTGTACCACGGCTCTCTGTCCATCCGCGACCCGCAGGGCCGGGCCGACGACCAGGCCTTCGGCGGGCGCCACACCGAAGGCGGCTTCAACAAGCTGAGCTTCCAGCTGTCGCGGCTGCAGGCCATCGTGCCGCGGCATTCGCTGTACCTCTCCATCGGCGGCCAGTGGGCGAGCAAGAACCTCGATGCCTCCGAGAAGCTCGCGCTCGGCGGCGCGCGCGCGGTGCGCGCCTATCCGTCGGGTGAACTGCTCGTGGACCAGGGCCTGATCGGCACCGTCGAATGGCGCTGGTCGGTGAACGAAGAGCTGACGCCCTTCGCGTTCTACGACGCCGCGCGCGGCCGGCTGCAGCGTCACCCCTCGCCGTTCGACGGCGAGAACTCGCGCAGCCTGCGCGGCTACGGCATCGGGCTGAGCTGGTCGCGGCCGGGCAATTTCTCGATCAATGCGACCCTGGCATGGCGCGACGGCACGCCGCGGCCGCAGACCGATGGCGGAGGCCGCGGCCCGCGGCTGTACGTCCAGGTTCAAAAGGCGTTCTGACCATGAAGCCACGCAAACTCAAACCTCTCGCACCGCGCCTCGCGCTGCGTCCGCTGGCCTTGTCGCTGGCCTGCATGGGCATGGCGCCCGCGCTCGCGCAGGTCATCCTGCCGAGCTACCAGCCGGGCATGTTCACCACGCAGGGCATGGTGACGGTGAACCCGGTCCTCACGGCCACGCCGCGCGGCGGCCAGGCGCTCGGCATCACGCAGGGATCGCTGCGCGCGATCATCGACTGGAACAGCTTTTCCATCGGCGCGAAGGACGCGGTCAACATCCAGCAGGCCATGGGCAGTTCGAGCATCCTGCTGAACCGCGTGAACGGCAACGAGCTGTCGACCATCGCGGGCCAGCTCACGGCCAACGGCCGCGTGTTCCTCATCAACCCCAACGGCGTGCTGTTCAGCCAGGGCGCCAGCGTCAACGTGGGCGGGCTCTTGGCCTCCACGCTGGCCATGACCACCAGCGACGCGAATTTTCTCGACGGCCAGACCCGCCTTGCCTTCGAGCGCGCCGACATCAGCACCGCCACCGTGCGCAACCTCGGCGACATCACGGCCACCGGCGGGCCGGTGGTGCTGATGGGCGCGGGCGTGAGCAACGAGGCCACCGGCACCATCACCGCCGACGGCCAGACGGTGGCGCTGGCGTCGGGCCGCAAGATCACGCTGGACATCGGGGGCGACGGCCTCACCAGCCTCAACATCCTGACGGATTCGAAAGCCACCAGTGCATCGGTCGCCAACAGCGGCACCCTGCAGGCCAACGCAGGCCGGGTGGTGCTGGTGGGCCAGTCGATCACGCCCGGCGAGCTGGTGGTGAACCAGAACGGCACGGTGCGCGCCAACTCGCTCGGCATGAAGAACGGCGAAATCGTGCTGAGCGCGGGCGCCGACAACGAAGTGCGCGTCGGCGGCACGCTGCAGGCCACATCGACCGGTACGGTGGCGGGCGGGCGCATCACGGTGGCCGCGGGCAAGGTGCGCGTGGAAGGCGCCACGCTCGACGCAAGCGGCGAGGCCGGCGGCGGCACGGTGCAGCTGGCGGCGCTCGGCGGCCTGTCGGTGGGGCCGACCACCGTGCTGCGCGCCGACGGCAGCGCGGGCAACGCCGCGGGCGGCGAGATCCGCATCGGCACGGCCGACTACACGACGCTGCCCGGCGCGGCCGGCGCGCCGCCAACGGACACCGTGCTGGGGCTGCACCTGTCGGGCGAGCTGTCGGCGCAGGGCTCCGGCAGCGGAAAGGGGGGTGCGATCTCCACCAGCGCGAATGCGATCGAGGTCGCGAGCGATCTTTCGGTGTCCGCGGCAGGGGGCGCCAACGGTGGCGCCAACGGTCAGTGGAGCCTGCAGTCCGACAAGCAGATCGTCGTCACGGCCACGGCGCCGGCGTACGACGCGGGCGCCTATCCGAGCGCAGGCGGCGCAGCCTCCAGCCAGCTGAGCGACGCGGCCATCGGCGGCGCGCTCGGCCGTTCGACCGACGTGGTGCTCGGCAGCAACGCACGCAACGCCGAAGGCGGGCAGGAGCCCCTGGGCGTGGTGTTCGACACCGCCTCCGCGGTGGTGAAGAGCGCGGGCGGCACCGCATCGCTGCGCGTCGATTCGGCCACCGGCATCGGCATGTCAGACCGGTCGTCGATCAAGTCCACGTCGGGTTCGCTGAACGTCGACTTCAACGCCGACGCGGCCGGTGCGGCGCTGCCGCCCATCGACATGCCGATCACCGACACGAACGGCATGCGCATCGCGCCCATCGTCCTGACCGGCGCGACCATCGAGACCAACGGCGGCAATGTGCGCTTCTACGGCCAGAGCGATGCGCAGAACGGGCGCGCCATCGGCTACACCGACGACACCTACTTCAACGTGCCGTTCGAGAGCGCCGGCGTGCAGGTGACGGGCGGCCGCATCTCGACCTGCGCGCCGGGTGCCGCCAGCTGCGCGCTGGGCGGCAGCATCAGCCTGCGCGGCCAGGGCGGCACCGTGGTGTCGAGCTCCACTTTTTCCGGCAGCACCGGCGTGCTGATCACCGGCGCGGAAATCATCAGCGGCAGCGGCGGCATCACGCTCGACGGTGTCGGCGGCCTGGGCGGCGCGGGGGTGTCGATCGGGCAGACGTTCAACGACGGCCCTCCGGACACGCGCAGCCGCATCGCATCGGGCAGCGGCGACATCAGCGTGCGCGGCGCCACCCGCGGATGGAGCGACACCGACCAGGTCGCCGACTGGTCGTCGCGCGCGGTGTCGGTGGGCGTGGCGGTGAGCGGCACCGACATCGCCACTGGCGGCAACGTGCGCGTCGAGGGCTCGGGCGCCGACCTGGGCGCGCTGCTGGCCAACGACCAGTTCCGCAAGCTGTCGGCGTCCTCCACCATCGGCGCCTCGCGCGGCGTGACCGTGGGCGACACGGGCATCGTGGCGGGGCGGGGCAAGCGCATCGACGTCGTGGGCACCACCGGCAGCGCGGGCGTGGTGTACGACTTCAACGGCGACCCGCAGCCGCCGGCGGGCGCCATCGACGAAGGACTCACGCCGGCGGCGGTGTGGATCCGCGCGAGCGGCACCGGCCAGGGCCTGCGGGCCGAGGGCGGGCAGATCGCGGTGAGCGGCGGCAGCGGCGACGTGCTGCTGCAGCGCGGCGCGCAAACCGATGCCCTGCTGAGCACGGCAAGCGGCAGCGGCGCGGGCGGCGGCATCACCGTCACCGGCCGCAACATCTACGCCGGCGCCCTGGCCGGTGCCGCCGGCACGCTGGCCGAGGCGAGCGGCGCGGGCACGGGCGGCGACGTGCGCCTGCAGGCCACCACGCGCACCAGCGACAACACGGGCGGCATGCTCGCGCTGGCGCCGGGGCTGTCGGTGCTGGCCGACAGCGCTTCCGCCACGGGCAACGGCGGCAGCATCCGCCTGCTGGCGGACAACAGCCTGCGCGCGCACGGCACGCTGAGCGCGCGCGGCGGGGCGGCCGGCGGCAACGGCGGCTTTATAGAGACCTCCGGCGGCAACCTGGACCTGACCGGCATCCGCGCGAACGCGGGTGCGCCGGCGGGCGCCGCGGGCACCTGGCTGGTCGACCCCTACGCGGTGGCCATCGTCAGCGGCGCCGGCGCCGGCACGCTGCCGACCAACCCCTTCGACGCGCTGTCTAACTCGACGATCCAGGACGGCGACATCAACGCCGCGCTCAACGGCGGCGCCAGCGTGAAGATCACCACCGGCACGGGCGGCGTGGGCACGGGCAGCATCACGCTGGCCAACGACGTGCTCATCGACTACACCGCCGCTGCCGGCGCGCTGAGCTTCGAGCTCGACTCGGGCAGCAGCATCCAGGCCAACGGCGTGGGCACCGTCATCCGCTCCTCGGGCGCGGGCGGGCCGCTGAACGTGGTGTTCAACGCGGGCTTCAACCCCGACGGCACGCCCTCCGGCTCCATCGGCACCATCACGTACAACGGCAGCATCGACACGCGCGGCGGCAGCGTCGCCATGACCGCGCGCGGCGACGGCACGCCGGGCAGCGGGCGGATCGGCATGAACGGCGCGAGCGTGCAGACCGGCGGCGGCGCCGTCACGCTCTACAGCGGCCAGCCGGGCGCACCCACCGGCTATGTGACGCTGGTCGATTCGCAGATCGACACGCGCGTGGGCCAGAGCGACGCCGGCGCGGGCGGCGCGGTGCAGATCGCGGGCGGCAACGTCACGCTGGCGGGTGTGCAGCTGGCGAGTTCGAGCGGCGCCATCGACATCCGCGGCAGCTCGGCGGACTGGAACAGCGGCGTGGTCATCACCGACGGCCGCGCGGCTTCGGCGCTGTCGACGACCAGCGGCAACATCACGGTGCAGGGCGTGGCGCGGCGCCAGGCTTCTTCGACCTTCGCGGGCTCTTACGGCGTGCTGGTGAACGGCGGCAGCAGCATCGCCAGCGGCAGCGGCACCATCGCGCTGCGCGGCTACAACTTCAACAACGACCCGACGGCGCCCGCCGTGGGCGGCGACAGCGGCGTGCGCCTGGAAAACGGCGCACGCATCACGACCACCGGCGGTGGCGGCATCGAGATCACCGGCCGCTCGGCCAACGGCGGCGCCGGCGTTGCCATCGAGGCCGGCGGCTCGCCGACCTTGCCGGGCGCGCTGCCGGTGGTGCAGGGCAGCGGCAACGTGGTGCTGCGCGCGGTGAACGACGGCAGCACCGACGCCATCGTGATCGGCGCGCCGGTGAGCGCGGCAGGCGCCATCGACCTGCGGCCGGGCGGCATGGATCAGAACTTCGCCGCGTCCGATGCCACCACCACACCCGTGGTGCTCGGCGGCGCGGGCACCGGCGGCTTCTCGGTCTCGGGCGCCGAGTTCGCGCTGCTGGGCGCGCCCACCATCGTCGCGGGCAGCAACACGCAGGCGGCGGACATCACCGTGGCCGGCCCGCTGTCGGCTTCGGGCGCGCTGACGCTGCAGAACGACGGCGGCGGAAACATCGCCGTCAACGGCGCGATCAACGCCACGCAGGTCGGGCTGCTGTCGGCCGGCAACATCACGCAGTCGGCTGCGGGCGTCATCAACGCCACGAGCCTGCTCGCACGTTCGCTCCAGGGCAGCGTCGACCTGCGCAACCCCGCGAACAACGTGGCCGTCGTGGGCGGCGGTGCCGCGGGCGGGTTCGGCTACGTGGACGCCAATGCGGTCACCATCGGTGCGCCGAGCGTCGCCGGCTTCGACGCCGCCACCAACCAGGCGGCAACGGCCGGCGTGGCGTCGATGGCGGCCAACACGGTGTTCGTGCGCACCTTGGCCGACGACCTCACGCTGGGCACCACGGTGGCCGGCGGGGCGGGCACCGACCTGGTGGCGGCCGCGCGTTTCCAGAATCCGGGCGGCTTCGCCATCGGCGGCGGTGCGTGGCGCATCTGGGCCGACACCTGGGTGGGCGAGGCGCGCGGCGGCCTCGCCGGCACCGGCACGCTGCCCAACCTGTATCACTGCGCCTACCTGGGCCTGTGCACGGTGACGGTGCCGGCCGGCGGCAACCACTTCATCTATGCGCAGCAGCCGACGGCCACCGTGACCATCGGCGACGCCGCACGGCCGCAGGGCGCGCCGAATCCGCTTTTCACGTACAGCGTGAGCGGGCTGATATTGGGCGACAACGCGTCGAGCTTCAGCGGTGCGCCGGGCACCAGCGCCAACGCCGGCAGCCCGCCGGGCAGCTACCCGATCGACGGCGCCTTCGCGTCGGCCGCGGGCTACGCAGTGCGCGTGGTGCCGGGCACGCTGCGCGTGGATGCGGCCCCCGTGGTGGCGCAGTTCAGCCCGGCCGATTTGCCCACGGTGGACGTGTTGCGCGAGCTGCCTTCCACCTACCTGTACGACCGCAACATCGGCCAGGCACCGATCTGCCTGGCCACCGGCCCGCTGGACGGCGACCGCGCCTCGCAGGCCGGCGACGTGCTGGCGCGCGAATGGTCGCGCGTGCGCTCGCGGCCCAACCTGTTGAGCTGCGTGAACACCGAGCGGCGCAACGGATGTTCGGACTTCTGAGCGCGCGGCTTCAATGCGGCGGCCGCGCGCTGATGACGAAGAGCTGCGCCATCAGGTCGGCCAGCAACTGCAGCTGCGGGTCTTGCGTGAGCGCCGCATGGCGATAGGCACCGACGTGGGCTTCGAGCGCGGGCGCGTCGAGCGGGCCGGCGAAGAAAAGCCGCCGCAGCGCGCCGGACAGCGCGTCGTTCCCGGCCGCGCGCGGCCGGTCGTCGATGGTGCTTTGCGCATGGCTCGACAGCGCCGGCGTGGCCAGGAAAGGCGCGAGCACGGCGGCACGGATGCGGCCGTCGTGCACCAGTGTGTTGAGCGTCATGTCGAAGGCCAGCGCCGGGCCCGCGGCCAGCGCCTCGCGCAGCAGCGGGGGCAGCGTGCGCAGGCCCTGCGGCGTGACCATGTAGGCCACCGCGCCCCAGTTGTAGAGGCCCCGCGCATCGAGAATCTCCACGCCGCCGATGGCATCGCGCGGCATGCCCGCGCCGTGCGCGTCGTGCGGCAGGTGCTTGCGCAACGCCTGCCAGAGCGCCAGCAGCCCGGGCGCCGAAATGCCGGGCATGCATTCGAGGAACACCAGGTCGAATCCGCCGAGCTGCGCAAGCGCATCGGGCTGGCGCAGCAGCGGCGGCAGCGCGCGGCTCAGCAGCGCGTCGTCTTCGAGCACGAGGAAGAAGCCGCCCGGCGGCGCACTGTCGATGGCGCCTGCATGCGAAAGAAAACAGGCGTGCTCGCGCGGGCTCACCGGGGCGTCTGGCAAGGCGGCGTGCGCGGGCAGCCCGTGCGTGCCGGTCGCCTCCAGGCGGGCGATGCCCGGCAGGCCGAGCGCGCGCAGCTGCAGTTCCATGGCCTCGCGGCGCGCGATGCTGTCTTGCAGGTTGATGAAGCAGCCGTTCATGATGGCGGTATGACGCTGGTGGGAACACGGGCACGTGAAGAAGCATTGTCTCGCGGCGCGGCCGCCGGCGAGGACGCGTCCGGGCGGGGCCGCGCATGACCGCGCCCGGCGCGGCGCGGCCGTGGCTCAGCGTGGTGATGCCGTTCTATCGCAAGCTGGCCGAGTTCGAGCGCGTCGTCGCGCTCAACGCGCCGTTCTGGTCGCGCCCCGGCATCGAGGTGGTGATCGCGCTCGACGATGCGAGCGAGGAAAAGGGGCTGCAGCAACTGCTCGCGCGCTTTCCCGGCGTTGCCTGGACCCTGCTGGCCAACGACCGCGCGCACGCGTGGCGCCCGCCGAGCTGTGCGATCAACGCGGGCGTGCGCCACAGCGCGGGCCGCTTCGTGTTCGTGCATTCGCCCGAATCCGCTTACGTGGGCGATGCGCCCGCCATCGCGCTGCATGCGGCCATGCAGGGCGGCCGGGGCGTGGCGGTCGGTCGCGTCGGCTTCGCGCGGTTCGACGAACTGGACGCTGCGCCGGAGCCCGGCGCCCATGCCATGCCTGCCGCGCTGGCCACGCTGTTCGCACACGCCGTGCCCGACGCGCTCTACCTGCGCACCTTCTACGGCTCCCTGTGCTGCGCGCGCGAGGCTTTCGATGCCGTCGGCGGCTACGACGAATCGCTCGTGCGCTGGGGCGGCGACGACGACAACTTCCGCGTGCGCCTGGAGATGGCCGGCTGGCAACTGCTGGCCTGCGCCGACCTGAAGCTGCTGCACCTTTCTTTCGAGGCGCGCGACGGCAGCGAGCAGTTCGACCCCGACAACGACTGGGCATGCTGCACCCCGGCCACCGCGCGCGCGAACGAGGGCGCGGAGCGCCGCGCGTGGGGCTGCGACTTCACGCGCATCGCTCGCACGGACGCCGCTGCGTTGCCGCAGTCGCCGCAGGACGCGCCACCCTGGCTGCGCCCCGCGCCCGTGTTCGCGATGGGTTCGCGCCTGCAGTGCGAGATTTGCGCGCGCATGGTCCACCACGAGCCGGCGCCGCACTTTCATTGCCCGCGCTGCAGCAAGGAAGCGCCACGGCGCCTGACCGCGCGCCCGCGCATCGTCTGCGTGATGCAGCTGCGCAACGAGGCGCGGCTGCTCGAGGGCTGCCTCGCGCACCTGCGCGCGCATGTCGACGGCTTCGTGCTGCTCGACGACGGCTCGACCGACGAGACGGCGCACATCGCACGGCGCGAGCCCAAGCTGCTCGAGCTGCTGTCGAACCCGCCGGCGCCAGCGCAAAGGCACGCATGGAACGAGCGCGAGAACCGCCGCCGGCTGCTCGAACGCGCACGCGCGCACGGTGCCGGCTGGGTGCTGGCGTGCGATGCCGACGAGCGCTACGAGACGCTCTTCCTCGACAGCCTGAATGCCATCGTCGACTCGCTCTCCGAGACGCAGCTGTCCTGCCTGTCGGTCGCGATGCGGGAACTGTGGGACGCGCCCGACCGGTTCCGCATCGACGGCCCGTGGGCGCACAAGTCGCGCGCCTGCCTGTTCCGCCTGCCGCAGGAGATCGCTTTTGCGCAGGCGCCGGCGCTGCATGGACCGTGGTACCCCGACGCGGTGGCGCAACACGGCGTGATGTACCGCAGCTACTACCGGCTCTACCACCTGAAGATGATTCGCCGCGAAGACCGCGTCGCGCGGCGCGACCTGTACCGGCGCCTCGACCCCGAGCGGCGCCTGCAGCCCATGGGCTACGACTATCTTGCCGAGGAAGGGCCGGCGTTGCGGCTCGCCGCGGTGGCGCCCGGGCGCGGCTATGCGCTCGCGAGCCTGCCGAAGGATCTGGCGGCGCTGCTTCAGGCCTGACCTTCGGACGGGCCCGCGGACATCGCCAGCGAACGAGCGAAATCGCCGCGGTAGGTGCGCGTGCCGGTGTGGCTCAGCCGCGAGCGCGTGTCGACGAACACCTGCCCGCCGATCGACTGCCAGCGCCGGCAGAAGGCGAAATCCTCGCTCAGGTAGCGGCCGTTGCCAGGTTCGGCCCACACGTCGAAGAAGCGGTAGTGCGCCTGCGCGGCCGCCTGCGCGTCTTCCATGTGGTCGGGCGTGTAGCGCAGCTGCGGCATGGCCTGCGCGAGCCGGGTGAACACGCTGCGCTCGATCAGCATGAAGCCGGTGGGGGCGTCCAGCACTTCGGCGAAGCCGTCGGCGTCCACGCCGGCGTTTTTCAGGTTCACCGGGAACACCGCGTGGCGCGCCTCGAAGTCTTCGCGCGTGCTGCCCGCGGGCAGCGCCTGCGCCAGGCCCTCGCTCGGCCAGCCGTCGCTCTTGTGCGGGTACACGCCGGCCACCACCGCGCGGTCCGCCAGCAGCAGCCGCAGCGCGGCCTCCGGCTCGAAGCCGATGTCGGCGTCGATCCAGAACAGATGCGTCCAGCGCGCGTCGGCCATGAACTCCGCCACCAGCCTGTTGCGGGCGCGCGGGATCAGGCTGTCGCCGTCGAGGAATCGCGTCTGCATCGCGAAGCCGTGCCGCCACGCCAGGTTGACCAGGCCGAGCAGGCTGCGCACGTAGTCGCTGGTGAGCTGGCCGGTGTAGCTGGGCGTGGCGATGAAGGGGCGGATCTGCGGGAGGGCGTCGATGGAGAGCATGGGCGGTCCGGGTGTGGATGGTCTTGCGCGGTCGTCAGCTTGCCGCAACCTGCCGCCGCGTGGTGAGCAGCGCGCGCAGCTTGGCCGGCGCCACCGGCTTGGTCAGCAGCATCACGCCGCCCTGGCGCAGCCGCTGCAGCACGTCGGGCCCGGTCGCGCCCGACACCAGCACCGCGAGCGCGTCGGGCTGCAGGCGCTTGGCGGCGTCGAGCACGTTCACGCCGTCGTCGTCGCCCGCCAGCTGCAGGTCGCACAGCACGGCGTCGTAGCGCACGCCGCCGCCCAGCCGCGCGATGGCCTCGGCGCCGGTGGTCACGCAGTCGGCCTGGCAGCCCCATTGCGCCAGCAGCGTGCGGGTGCCTTCGAGGATGGCGGGGTCGTCGTCCACCACCAGGCAGCGCAGGCCGGCCAGCGGCGCGGGCGCGAACTGCGGCGGCTCGGGCGGCGCCGCGTCGGCGGCGCGCGCGGCGGGCAGGGTGAAGGCGAAGGTGCTGCCGGCCTGCAGCGCCGAGCGCACGGTGATGCGCGTGCCCAGCAGCGTGGCGATGCGCGCGCAGATCGCCAGCCCCAGCCCGAAGCCGCGGCGGCGGTCGCGCTCGGTGTTGGCCACCTGGTAGAACTCTTCGAAGATGCGGCCCTGGTGGATGGGCGCGATGCCCACGCCGTTGTCGCGCACCTCGATGCGCACGCCCGCCGCGCAGCGCCGCGCGGCCACCAGCACGGTGCCGCCTTCGGGCGCATGGCGCAGCGCGTTGCTCACCAGGTTGCCGACGATGCGCCGCAGCATGGCCGCGTCGGTGCGCACCGCCAGGCCCCGGTCGCTCCAGTGCAGGCGCACGCGCGCCTGCGCCGCCGCGGCGGCATGCTGTGCATCGATCTGGTCGAACAGCGCGTCCAGCGATACCTTGGCGATCGCCGGCGTGAGCACCTGCGCATCGAGCCGCGAGATCTCCAGCAGGTCGTCGAGCAGCACGCCCATGAACTCGGTGCTCTCCTGCAGCCGCAGCACGGCCGGGCGTTGCGCCGGCGTGGCGCCGGGCAGCAGGCCGTCGATGAACAGGCCCATGGCATGCAGCGGCTGGCGCAGGTCGTGGCTGGCGGCGGCCAGGAAGCGCGCGCGCGACAGCGCCGCCTGCTCGGCCTCGGCCATGCGCTGCAGCGCCACGGCGGTGGCCTCGCGCACGCGCTCCTCGCTGACCTGGCGGTTGTGCTGCAGCCGCTCGGCGAGCCGGTCGATGTCGTGCGCCAGCACCGCCAGCTCGTGCGTGCCGCGCGTGCCGCCCTCGACCACGCCGCAGCGCACGTCGAACTGGCCGGTCTCCAGCGCGGCGACGGTGCGCGACACGCGCCGCAGCGGCCGCGCCACCGTGCGCGCCATGTGGCGCACCGAGGCCCAGGCCGCGATCAGCGCCACCATCGCGATGCCGATGCCGGCAATGAGCGAGCGGCTGCGCTCGCGCGTGTAGGCCGTGGTGTCGCGGAAGGTCTGCACCAGGCCGATGGGCGTGTCGCCCGCCGCCGTGGACCCCGCGGGCGCGAAGGCGCTGGCACGCGAGGCCTCGCGCAGCGTGACCGGCGAGGTGAACATGCGCAGCCGTGCGAGCGAGGTGGTCTTGGGCCCCGCGGTGACGAACACGCCCGCGCTGTTGCTGATTTCCACCCGCGTCACCTGCCCGCCGCGCAGCGCGGCGTTGGCCACGTTCTGCAGCGCGGGCAGGTCGCCCGCATACAGGCTCAGGTCGGACATGGCCGCCACCTGCCTTGCGACCGCCTGGCCCTCGGCGTCGAAGGCGGCCTCCAGCGTCTGCAGCCGGCTGTGCGTGAACCAGCCGGTCAGCGCCAGCGCCACCGCCGCGCACGGCACCACGCCGAGGCGGAACAGGTCGTTCTGCAGGTTGCCGCGCACCACCAGCGTGTGGTTGGGCGGCGGCGGCGCTGCGGCAGGCGCCGCCTCCGGTGCCGAGCCATTGGAGGGCCGCGCGGCGGTGCTCATCGCGGCGCCGCGAGTCGCTCGGTCAGTTCCCGTTCCTCCGGCAGGCGCAGGCCGAGTCCGCGTGCCACGGTGGCGTTGACGCGCACGCTGGCGGGCGTCGCCGCTTCCACCAGCGGGCCGTTGTTGCTGCTTGCGTTCGCGTTCGCGGCGGCCACTTTCTGGCCGAGCAGCCGTGCCTGCTGGGCGAGCTGCGAAGGCGTCGACACCGCCGCGGCCAGGCCGCCCGAGCGCACCAGCCCTTCGCTGGTGCCGAACACCGGAAGGCCCGCGCCGGCGCCCGCGCGCAGCACCGAGAGCGTGGCCGCCTGGTTGTCGCCGATCAGGTCGGGCAGCACCATCAGCGCATCGCTCTGCGGCACCACGATGCGCAGCGCGGCGGCCAGCGAGCGGGCGTCGGGCGCGTATTCGATGCGCACGTCCCAGGCCGGGTTGGCCACCTGGGCGGCGCGCTGCAGCTCGCGCACCAGCGGCTCCGACTCGGGCGTGGCCACCACGCCCACGCGGTGCTTCTGCGGCAGCACCGCGCTCATCAGCGCGAGCTGGTCGGTCATGGCCGGATCGCGCAGCAGCACGCCCACGCGGCGGTCGCTGCGCCGCAGGGCCGCCGGGCTCGCGGCCTTGAGCGTCTCGTAGTCGAGCCGGCTCAGCATCGCGAGCACCAGCGGCTCCTGGCCGGGCCGCTCGACCGCGGCGCGCGCGGCGGCCGGGCCGACGGCCATGGTCAGCGGGGCGTCGGCCGTTGCCGCGCGCAGGCCGCGGGTGTGCACGCCCGCATTGGCGGCGCGATCGGGGTCGGTGCCGGCGTCCGGCGCCAGCTGCGGCTCCGAAGACGGCGCGGCCCCGCCGGCCGGCAGCCGCACCAGCTCGAAGCGGCTGCCGGGTTCCTGGTCGGCGCGCAGCTGCTGCACGAACTCCGAGGACGCCGGAATGTCGTCGCCCATCAGCACGGTGAGGCTGGATGCAGCCGCCAGGCCCGTGGCTGACGCGGCCGCCGCGGCCAGCAGGGCCAGCGCGCCGCGCCGCATGCCCGCGCGCGGTTTCGCGTGGCGTCCTGGACGTCCGCGGAAGAGCGCGAAGATGTGGGGCACGGCAAGGAACATGGACTGCTTCCGCAGCAAGGGGCGATGATCCAATGTAAGGACCGCCCCTGCTTCTTGCGATAAGGCGGAGGGCTTATGTCAGTGGCCGCGGCGGCCTGCCCGCGTGACGAATATCACTGCGCGGCAGCCGCTCGGCCTATGTCCGACGGACTACCCGCGCACCTACCCGCGCACCTACCCCGCAAGGCAGCCGTCAGGCGTCCGCCAGCAGCGCGGCCGCGGCGGCGCGCTGCGCCTGGATGGCCTGGCGCAGCACGCGCGGCGACACCGGCTTGTAGAGCACCGTGATGCCCGCGTTGGCCACTTCGCGCAGCCGGTCGGGCTTGGTCTCGCCCGTCACCAGCAGCCGCGCGGTGCCGGGGCCGATGCCGCGCGGGTGCCGCTCCAGCGCCGCGATCACGTCGAGTCCGTTGTCGCCGCCCTGCAGCAGCAGGTCGCTGATGACCACGTCGGGCGGCTGCGCCCAGCCGTCGGCCATGGCCAGCGCCTCGGCGCGGGTCTGCGCGGGCAGCACCTCGGCGCCCCAGTTGGCGAGCACCACGCTCAGGCCTTCGAGGATGGTGCGCTCGTCGTCGATCACCAGGATGCGCACGTTGGCCAGGCTTTCTTCCTCCTCCATGCCGGCCAGGGCCACCGGCAGCGCCGGCACCGGCAGCGCGGCCGGCGCCGAGCGCACCTGCACCCGCACGCAGGTGCCCTTGTGCAGCTTCGAGCTGAGGTCGACGCGGGTGTTGAGCAGGTCGGCCAGCCGCTGCACCGTGGCCAGGCCCAGCCCCATGCCGCGCGCGCCGCGCGCCGCCTGCCGGCCGGTGGGCTCGACCTGGTAGAACTCCTCGAACACCCGCGCCTGGTGCTGCAGAGCGATGCCCACGCCGGTGTCGACCACGTCGATGCGCACGCCCTTGCCGCGCCGCCGCGCGCCGATCAGCACGCCGCCCTCGATGGTGTGGCGCAGCGAGTTCGACACCAGGTTGTTCAGGATGCGCGAGAGCATCACGTAGTCGCAGCGCACCCACACGTCGGTCTTGCGCACCACCAGCCGCAGGCCCTGCTGCTCGGCCACCGGGCGGAAGTTGCGGCTGATCTCGTCGAACAGCCGGTCGAGCGGGAAGTCGGCCCACTGCGGCTGCAGCACGCCGGCGTCGAGCTGCGACAGGTTCAGCAGCTCGGAGAACAGCCGGTCGAGCGAATCCACGCACTCGCGGATGTGGCCGATGCGCTGCAGCTTCACCGGGTCGGTCTCGCCGTTGGCCAGCCCGTCGGAGAACAGCGTGAGCGCGTGCAGCGGCTGGCGCAGGTCATGGCTGGCGGCGGCCAGCAGCCGGGTCTTGGCCTGGCTCGCCACTTCCAGCTGCTGGTTCTTGCGCGCCAGCTCGGCGGTGGCCTCGTTGATGCGGCTCTGCAGGAGCCGGTGGCTCTCGGCCAGCGCGCGCGCGGCCTGGTTGAAGCCGTGCTGCAGGTGGCGCACCTCCGACGTGCCCTCGATCGCCACGCTCGCGTCCTCGCCCGCGCCCAGCCGGTCCACCGCCTTGCCCAGCGCCCGGATCGGCTCGCTGATGCGCCGCGCGGCCCACCAGCCGGCCAGGCCCACGCCCGCCAGGCTGAAGGCCAGCACCAGCGCCACGTTGAGCCACACGGAACGCCGCGCGCTCTGCACCGCGCTCAGGCTGATCTCGACCATCACCTTGCCCGTGTGGCGGCCGTCGTCGCCCACGATCGGCACCACCACCTGCAGGCCCTCGCCGCGCGCGCGGTCGGAGGTCTCGGAGTTGGCGACGATCTCGCCGTCCTCGGTCCAGATCTGCACCTGCTGCACGTGCGGCTGGTAGGTGCCCGACTGGGCGGTGCGCTGCAGCGCCCGGCGGTCCATGCGCGCCAGCGGGGCCTGCGCCACCGTGGCCACCTGCAGCGCCACCGTCTGCGCATTGGCCCGCATCAGCTCGGTGAGGTTGCCCAGGTGCTGGCGCGTCAACACCGCGATGGCCGCCAGCGTGGCCAGGGCCGCCGGCACCAGCGCCAGCAGGATCAGCTGCTGCGCGAAAGTGAGGCGGGCCAGGCCGCGGAGGACGCGGAAGTTCCAGTTCATGAAGGCTTCGGACGCATGGAGGCCCGAGCTTAGGGGCGCCGGAGCGAACAGGGAAGCAGGAAAAACATCACGAAAACTACGCGCAATTGCTATTTAATGGCGTCCGCACAGCCCGTGTCAGACCCGCCGCCCGTCGGCGAACCCCATGCCATCCGGTCAAAAAATGCTGGTTTCATTGCGCCTCACTGCCCTGTTTCCAGCTGCCCTGCGCGCGGCGGCGATGGGCTTGCTCGTCGGCCTCGCGCCGTTGCTGGCCTGCGCCCAGGGCACCGCGCGCGAGCCGCCGGTGCGCTTCGGCATCCTGCCGCTGGGCGGCGCCTTCGAGTCGCGCAGCGACTGGGATCCGCTGCTGGCCGAGCTCAGCCGCGCCATCGACCGGCCGGTGAGCGTGCTGTCCGTCAACTCGTACGAGGCGCTGGAGCAGGCCATCCGGCGCGACGAGGTCGACATGGCCTTCCTGTCCGGCAAGATGGCGCTGGACGCCGTCACCCAGCGCCGCATGAAGGTGGTGGCGCAGGTGGTGCGGCACGACGGCCTGCCCGGCTACCGCGCGCTGCTGCTGGCGCGCAAGGCGCCGCCCTTCAATTCGCTCAAAGACCTGCTGGCCCAGCCCGAGCGCTGGCGGCTGGCGCGCGGCGAGAAGCAGTCGGTGTCGGGCTTCATCGTGCCGCAGCTGCAGCTCTTCCTGCCGAACCACATCGCGATGGAGACGCGCTTCCTCAGCGAGACCGTCGGCACCCACCAGGCCACCGCGCTGGCCGTGGCCAACAGCGAGGCCGACGTGGCCACCAACAACACGGCCGACTTCGAGCGCTTCAGGCAGCGCTTTCCGGCCGAGGCGGAACGGCTGCAGGTGCTGTGGCAGTCGGACCTCATTCCGCATGCGCAGATCGTGGTGCGGCGCGAATACCCGCCCGAGCTGCGCAAGCGCGTGCAGGTGTTCCTGACCGCCTACGGCCGCGCCAAGGGCCCGCGCGGCGACGCCGAGCGGCTGGTGCTCAAGTCGCTGCACGACCTGGCCGGCTTCCTGCCGGCCGACAACAGCTCGCTGGAGCCGGCCGCCAGGCTGGCCTGGCAACTGGCGCGGCAGAACGCCATGACCGCGCAGTGGGTCAACGACGCCGCGCGCGAAGCCCGCCTGCAGCGCATCGACAGCAGCTACGCCGAGCAGGTCGGCGTGCTCAAGGACGTGTCTCCCTGATGGCCCGCGCCGCCGCCCGACTGCTTGCCGCGACGCTGCTTTGCGCCGCGTCGGCCGCGATGCTGGCCGCGCCCGCCACGGCCGCCGCGCAGGGCGCCAATGCGGCGACGCCCGCGCCCGCGCCCGCCAGGGGCGTGACCGGCGTGCCCGAGGTGGTGCGCGCGGTGCGCTTCGGCGTGCTGCCGCTGGGCGGCACCGTCGAGTCGCGGGCGCTGTGGACGCCGCTGATGGCCGACATGAGCCGCGCGCTTGGCGTCCCGGTCAGCTCGTACTCGGTGCCGTCTTACGAGGAACTCGACCGCGCCATCGGCCGCGACGAGATCGACATGGCCTTCCTGTCGGCCAAGATGGCGCTCGACGCCGTGATGCAGCGGCGCATGAAGGTGGTGGCGCAGATTGCCAAGCAGCCCGGAAACCCCCAGCACCGCGCGGTGCTGCTGATGCGCAAGGCCGGCCCTCTCAACACGCTGGCCGGCCTGCTCGCCGAGCCGCAGCGCTGGCGGCTCGCGCGCGGCGACAGCCGCTCGGTCACGGGCTTCATCGTGCCGCAGAGCCAGTTCTTCCTGCCGAACAACATCCAGATGGAAACCCGCTTCCTCAGCGAGTTCGTCGGCACCCACCAGGCCACCGCGCTCGCCGTGGCCAACGGCGACGCCGACGTGGCCACCAACAACACCACCGACTTCGAACGCTTCAGGCAGCAGTTCCCGGTCGAGGCCGAGCGGCTGCAGGTGGTGTGGGAGTCTGAGCCGCCGCCGGGCGCGCCGATGGTGGTGCGGCGCAGCTACCCGCCCGAGTTCCAGGCGCGGCTGCAGAACTTCCTGACCGGCTACGGCAAGGCCAGGGGCCCGCGCGGCGACGCCGAGCGCGAGGTGCTGAAGAACCTGCGCGCGGGCTACGGCTACGTCGAGGCCGACGACAGCGCGCTGCTGCCCGAAGCCCGGCTGGAGTACCAGCTGGGCAAGCAGCGCGCCATGGCCGCGTCGTGGGTCAACGAGGCCGCGCGCGAACAGCGGCTGCAGCGCATCGAGAAGACCTACGCGGAGCAGGTCGAGGCACTGCGCGCGCCGAACCGCTGACGCCTCGCGGCGCTCCCTAGTCCCTTCGCCGTACCACCAAACCCCCGCGCCTAGGCCTTAAGGCGGATTTGCCCGCCGCGTCGCGCGCCTGAAACTCCGTGCTTCTTTTCCGGCACCCTTGCCGTTGACGGAGCGTGGATGAGCTGGCGAACAAAAGTGGTGTGGAGCGAGGGGATGCTGCTGCAGCCTCAGCACCTGCAGCAAAGCGAGCGCCATGCCGACCATGCGCGGCATGTGCTGCTGCGCGCGACCACGCCCTATGCCTGGGGTTTTGCCGAACTCGAGATCGATGCCGCCGCGCTCACGCTCGGCAAGCTCGCGCTGGTGCGGGCGGTGGGCGTGTTCGGCGACGGCACCGTGTTCGACATGCCGGCGGTCGACCCGCTGCCCGAGCCCATCGACATTCCCGCAGGCATGCGCGACGAGGCCGTGGTGCTCGCGCTGCCGCTGCGCCGCGCCGGCGCGCGCGAGGCCGACGCGGAAGACTACGAGGAGCTGGTGCGCCACCGCGTGCTCGAGTCGGAGGTGCCCGACTCCAACACCGCCGGCGAGCGCACCGCCATGCTGCAGCTGGGCCAGCTCCACACGCGGCTGATGCGCGCCGGCGAGGCGACCGACGCCTGGACCACGCTCGGCATCGCCCGCGTGCAGGAGCGCCGCGTCGACAACCAGGTGCTGCTGGACCGCGCGATGCTGCCGCCGCTGCTCGACGTGGCGGGCCATTCGGTGATCCGCGCCTGGCTCGACGAGCTGCTGGGCCTGCTGCGCCAGCGCGGCGAGGCGCTTGCCGGCCGCATGACGCAGGGCGGCACCGGCGGCGTGGCCGAGATCGCCGACTTCATGCTGCTGCAGGCCGTCAACCGCAACGAGGCGGTGTTCGCGCACCTGGCCAGAAGCGCGGTGCTGCATCCGCAGCATTTCTTCGAGCATGCGCTCGGGCTGGCCGGCGACCTGGCGAGCTTTCGGGATTCACGCCGCGTGGCGCGCTTCGGGCCCTACATCCACGACGACCTCGCGACGAGCTTCCGCCCGCTCATGGACGACCTGCGCCGCAGCCTGTCGATGGTGCTGGAGCAGTCGGCGATCCGCATCGAACTGCACGACCGCAAGCACGGCGTGCGCGTGGCGATGGTGACGGACGTGGAACTCCAGCGCAAGGCGACCTTCGTGCTCGCGGTGAACGCGAACATGCCCAGCGAGGCGCTGCGCGCGCGCTTTCCCACGCAGGTCAAGATCGGCCCGGTGGAGCGCATCCGCGACCTCGTGAACCTGGCGCTGCCGGGCGTCACGCTCACGCCGATGCCGGTCGCGCCGCGCCAGATTCCGTTCCACACGGGCGCCAACTACTTCGAGCTCGAAACACGCAACAGCGACCTGTGGCGCCAGCTCGAGCAGTCGGGCGGCATCGCGATGCACATCGCGGGCGACTTCCCCGGCCTCGACCTTGCCTTCTGGGCGATACGAGCATGACCCCCAGTCTTCGCGCACTTATTGGCACCGTCAGCGTGGAGCCATCATGAGCACACCTCCCGATCCTTTTGCCGCTTTCGAATCCGAACGCACGGTCATCAAGCCCAAGCCGCGCACGCCGGGCGGTGCGCCGCCTGCGCCTGCACCGGCGCCGTTCTTCGGCGGCGCCGATCCGACGCCCGCGGCCGAGGTCGGCGAACTGGGGTTGCTCAACCCGCTGGTGTCGGCCGCCGGCAAGCTGCTGGTGCTGATAGGCAAGCTGCGCAACCTGGCGCAGCCGCCCAACGTGCCGGCCCTGCGCGCGTCCACCGCGGACGCGGTGAACCAGTTCGACGCCAACGCGCGCCGCGCCGGCGTGAGCAACGAATCGGTGCTCGCCGCGCGCTACGTGCTGTGCACCGCGCTCGACGAAGCGGTGGCCAACACGCCCTGGGGCGTGCAGGCTGGCTGGAACAAGCAGAGCCTGCTGGTGCAGTTCCACAACGAGACCTGGGGCGGCGAGAAGGTGTTCCAGCTGCTGGCCAAGCTCGCGCAGGACGTGCCCACGCACCGCCAGTTGCTGGAGCTGATCTACAGCGTGCTCGCGCTCGGCTTCGAGGGCCGCTACCGCGTGGTCGACAACGGCCGCGCGCAGCTCGACTCGGTGCGCCAGCGCCTGGCCGACCTGATCGCCAAGGACCGCCCCGCCGTGGAGCCCGAGCTTTCTCCGCACTGGCGCGGGCAGGGCGCGGGCACTGTGCGGCTGCGCGAGTCGCTGCCGCTGTGGGTGTTCGCGGCCGGCTTCGCGCTGCTGCTGGCGCTCGCGTGGTTCGCGCTGCGGCTCACGCTCAACTACCGCTCCGACACCACCTATGCGGCAGTCTCCAGCCTGCGCGCGCCCAACATCCAGATCGCGCCGCCGGCCCTGCCGGCGAAGACGCCGCGCCTCGCGCGCTTCCTGGAGCCCGAGATCAAGCAGGGCCTGGTCACCGTGACCGACGAAGCCGACCGCAGCGTGGTGCGCCTGCGCGGCGATTCCTTCTTCGGTTCCGGCAGCGCCGAGCCGATGGCGCAGTCGCTGCCGGTGCTGCGCCGCATCGGGCAGGCGCTGGCCGAGGTGAAGGGCGAGGTGCTGATCACCGGCCACTCCGACAACCAGCCGATCCGCTCGCTGCGCTATCCGTCCAACTGGCATCTGTCGGCCGCGCGTGCCGACGCGGTGAAGGGCGCGCTGAGCACGCTGGTCGAGCCCGCGCGCATGCGCTCGGACGGCAAGGCCGATGCCGAGCCCGTGGCCGCCAACGACACGCCCGCCAACCGTGCGCGCAACCGCCGCGTCGACATCGTGCTGCTGACCGAACCCGACCGGCTCGCCGCCGCCACATCGGCTGCTCCCGTTCCAGGAGCGACGAAATGATCAAGAAAATATTCGGCTTCCTGTTCAGCCCGCTGCTGCTGACGCTGCTTGCGCTCATCGTCGTCGCGCTGCTGGTCTGGTGGATCGGCCCGCTGGTGAAGATCGGTTCGCTCGCGCCGCTCGAAGGCGAGATGACGCGCGCCATCGTCATCGGCGTCATCGTGCTCGTCGTGGTGCTGCGCGCGCTGTACCGCCGCTGGCGCGCCCGCCGCGCGAGCCGCCACCTGACCGACGGCCTCATGAAGGCGTCCGCCGCCAGGGCCGATGCCCCGGTCAACGGCGAGCAGAAGATCCTCGACACGCGATTCAGCGAGGCCGTCGCCACGCTCAAGCAGATGCGCCTGCATGCGGCCGGCAAGAAACCCGGCTGGCGCGACTGGCTCTCCATCTCGGGCGGCAGCTACCTGTACGACCTGCCTTGGTACGTGTTCATCGGCGCGCCCGGTGCCGGCAAGACCACCGCGCTGGTCAACTCCGGCCTGAGCTTCCCGCTGGCCGAGAAGTTCGGCCCCGGCGCCATTCGCGGCGT
Source organism: Variovorax sp. PMC12 (assembly GCF_003019815.1). Classification (NCBI taxonomy): domain Bacteria; kingdom Pseudomonadati; phylum Pseudomonadota; class Betaproteobacteria; order Burkholderiales; family Comamonadaceae; genus Variovorax; species Variovorax sp. PMC12. Next base: position 3,477,694 of record NZ_CP027773.1, on the reverse strand, counting down.
GGGCGGCACGCGCAACTGCGACTGGTGGTTCACCGACGAAGCGGTGCTCATCGACACCGCCGGGCGCTACACCACGCAGGACAGCCACCAGTCCGAAGACAAGAGCGCATGGGAAGGCTTCCTGGGCCTGCTGAAGAAGGCGCGCCCGCGCCGGCCGCTGAACGGCGTGTTCCTGACCGTGAGCGTGGCCGACCTGCTGAGCCAGGGGCCGGAGGCGCGCAGCCAGCTCGCGGCGTCGATCCGCGCGCGGCTGCTCGAGCTCGACAGCAAGCTCACCACCCGGCTGCCTGTGTACGTGCTCGTCACCAAGAGCGACCTGCTCTACGGCTTCACCGACTACTTCGACGACCTGGGCAAGGAACAGCGCGCGCAGGTCTTCGGCTTCACGCTGCCGGCCGACGAGAACCTGCAGGTCGAGGAGAAGGGGCTCTCCACGGCTTTCAACCGCGAATTCGCGCTGCTGCACAACCGCGTGAACGACGGCCTCATCGCGCGCATGCAGCGCGAGACCGACGGCACGCGCCGCGCGGCGATCTTCGGCTTCCCCGCCCAGTTCGGCTCCGTCGGCCCGCTGTTGTCCGACCTGCTGGAGCAGGTGTTCACCGGTTCGCGCTTCGCGCAGCCGCCGTGGGTGCGCGGCGTGTACTTCACCAGCGGCACGCAGGAAGGCAGCCCGATCGACCGCGTGATGGGCAGCTTGGCGCGCAGCTTCGGCATCGAGCGCGCGATGCTCGCACCGCAGAAGAGCAGCGGACGCAGCTACTTCCTCACCTCGCTGCTGCGCGAGGTGGTGTTCCCCGAGCAGCGCCTGGCCGGTGCCGACGTGAAGCTGGAGCGCCGCCGCCACACGCTGCGCGTGATCGGCGTGACGGCGATGACGCTGGTCACCGTCGGCCTGCTCGCGGCCTGGGGCTACAGCACGCTGCAGAACATGAACTACCTGAAGTCGGTCGAGGCCCGCGTCGAGCCCGCCCGGCAGAACCTGGCGGCGCTGCCCGCGCGGGTGCAGAACCTGGTGGAAGTCGCGCCCGTGCTGCAGGGCCTGCGCGACATCTGGAAGACGCCCGACAACCACCAGGGCGACGAGCCGCTGTCGATGACGCTGGGCCTCTACCAGGGCGACAAGCTCGACGCCGCCGCCATGCTCACGCACCAGCGCGCGCTCAACGACGCCTTCCTGCCGCAGATCGCCAAGCGCATCGAAGACCAGCTGCGCACCGCGCAGAAAGACAACCTCGAGTACACGTACGAGGCGCTCAAGAGCTACCTGATGCTCTACCAGCCCGAGCACTTCGACCCCGAGGCGCTGAAGGCCTGGATCACACTCGACTGGTCGCGCAACCTCGACCGCGGCATTCCCGAAGACCAGCGCAAGCAGCTCGAAGACCAGCTCGACGTGCTCATCGCGCAAGGCCCGCCGCGCTCGCCGCTGAAGATGGACGAGAACCTGGTGCGCAGCGTGCGCGCGGTGCTCGCGAGCTACCCGCTGGAGCAGCGCGTGTTCAGCCGCCTGAAGCGCCAGCGCGCCACCAAGGACATCCCGGCCTTCAGCGTGGCGGCCGCCACCGGCCCCTCGGGCCCGCTGGTGTTCGAGCGCATCAGCGGCAAGCCGCTGACCGACGGCGTGCCGGGCATGTTCACCTACGACGGCTATCACAAGCGCTTCCAGAACGAGGTGACCGTGCTCACCGGCCTGCTCGCCAACGAAGACCCGTGGGTGCTGGGGCAGGACCGCAACGCCGCCGACCGCCTGCGCGACGTGGCCGCGCTCGGCGCGCTGACCGACCGCGTGCGCCGCCTGTACCTGGAGGAGTACGTGAAGCAGTGGGAAGCGCTGCTCGCCGACGTGCGGCTGATCCGCGCCACCGGCCTGGAGAAGAACATCGAGACCGCGCGCATTCTCTCGGGCGTCGATTCCCCGCTCGCGAATTTCCTGCGCGCGGTGGTCAGGCAGACCACGCTGATCCCGGCGGCCGACGCCAACAAGGACGTGGTCAGCAAGGCGACCGAGACCGTGCGCAACACGCGCAAAGGCCTGGAAGACCTGTTCGGCAGCGACCCCGGCCGCCAGGTGGCGCCGGGCAAGCGCATCGAGAGCATCGTGGACGACCGCTTCGAGCCGCTGCGCCGCCTCGTCACCGCCGGCGGCCCCAACCAGCCGGCGCCCATCGACGATGCACTCAAGCTCTTCAACGAGGTGTACGTGTACCTCAACGCGGTCGACACGGCCGTGAAGGGCCGCACCTCGCCGCCGCCCGGCGACGTGGCGGGCAAGCTCAAGTCGGACGCGGGCCGGCTGCCGGAGCCCGTGCGCTCGATGGTCGAGAACCTGAGCCAGTCCGGCGCCGCGCAGGCCCAGGTGGCCGAGCGCGGCAACCTGAGCCAGGACCTGCGCCCCGTGGCCGAGTTCTGCGCGCGCGCCATCGCGGGCCGCTATCCGTTCGTGGGCAACAGCAAGCGCGACGTGCTGCCCGAAGACTTCGGCCAGATGTTCGGCCCCGGCGGCCTGATGGACGACTTCTTCCAGAAGCGCCTGGCCGCGCTGGTCGACACCAGCACCCGCCCCTGGCGCTACAAGCCCGTGGCCGAGCGCGGCGCCATCACCACGCAGGCGCTCGCGCAGTTCGAACGCGCGGCGCGCATCAAGGACATCTTCTTCCGCGGCGGCGGCCGCGGCCCGTCGATGCGGCTGGACTTCAAGCCGGTGGAGATGGACGCGGGCATCACCCAGTTCATCCTCGACGTGGACGGCCAGCTCGTGAAGTACGCGCACGGCCCCGTGGTGCCGATGGCGGTGCAGTGGCCGGGGCCGAAGGGCAGCAACCAGGTGCGCATCCAGGTGAGCCCGCCTTCGACCACGGGCAGCTCTGGCGCTGCCGTGGATGGGCCCTGGGCGCTGTTCCGTGCGCTCGACGACGGGCAGCTCGAGGCGGGCGATGCGCCGGAGAAGTTCTTCATCACCTTCCAGATCGGCGCGCGCAAGACGCGGTTCGAGGTGACGACCAACAGCGTGCAGCATCCGATCCGGTTGCGCGAGCTGCGGGAGTTTTCCTGTCCGGAGGGGCTGTGAGCGCAGCTTCTTTTTCTTCTTCTTCCATTTTTGCCTCGGCGGAGTTGCCGGGTTGGTTCGGCAAGTTGCCGGGGATGGGGGACTTCGCGCATCGCCGGCTGCCCGAAGCGTTCCGTTCCGTGTGGGACCAGTGGCTGCAGCGTGGTCTGGCGCGGTTGAGAGACCGGCATGCCGATTGGGTGGAGCGGTATCTGGAGGCGCCCATATGGTGCTTTGCGCTGGGGCCCGGGGTCGCCGGCGAGCGGGCGTGGATGGGGGTGCTGATGCCTTCGGTGGACGGGGTGGGGCGGTACTTTCCTTTCACGCTGGCTGTGGAGCTGGATGCGTCTTGCGGGACCGAGCTTCGCGGCGAGGCGTTGATTGCCGCGCTGCAGTGGTGGATTCGGGCTACGCAGGCCGCGCTTGAAGGGCTTGAAGGGGATCTGGATGCGCTGCGGTTCGATGCTGTGCTGCAGCGGCTCTTTCTTGCTGCCGGCGAGGCTGGGCGCGAGGTGCGTGTGGAGGTGCTTGAGCTGCCGATGGGGAGGGCTTCTCTTTGGCTTGGTGATCCTGCTGGTGAAGCGGGGGTTCGGATGGTTTGCGACGGGCTGCCTGTTGATGAAAAGTTCGATGGGCTTTTTCTTGGCTTTGTGGAGGGGGAGAGTTGATGGACTCGCTTCTTCTTGCCTTCCGAGGCCGGGTCTCGGCCCGGCGGCCGACCTACTTTTCTTTGCTTCGCCAAAGAAAAGTAGGCAAAAGAAAGGCGACCCTGCTGTCTGCGTCCCTTCGCTTCGCTACGGGCAACCTGCGGTGCTCGACTCCGGCGGGGGTCCGCAGAACTCGCTTCGCTCAGACAGCTGCGGCCCTGATCCCGCCTGCGTCTGCGCTCCTCGGCGCAGCCAGAAGGGATTTGGAAACCAAACGCGCCATCGCTGCGCTCGGCGCCACATGGGGCCGAGCGAAGCAAAGGCCCGAGTTGTCTCCACCTCCCCTCTGGCTGCGCCGAGGAGCGGAGCGTTTCGCGGATCAGGGCCGCAGCTGTCTGAGCGAAGCGAGTTCTGCGGACCCCGCGAAACGCGAGCACCGCAGGTTGCCCCGTAGCGCAGCGAAGGGGTCGCAGACAGTGGGGTCGCCTTTCTTTTGCCTACGTTTCTTTGGCGAAGCAAAGAAAAGTAGGTCGCCCGCCGGGGCGAGACCCGGCCCCGGAAAGCAATTCAGCAAAGGAGCCAGTCAATGACCGACTCCCCAAACGAAGACGACCGCACCCGAGTAGTCCCAAGGTCAACAACCCCCGCAGACTCGGCCGCCACAGTCATCACAGCAACAGCAGCCCAGCCGGTCACCAGCCCCGCCACGGGCAGCACCGACGCCGGCCTCCTGCCAGTAGGCAGCCGCCTGGCCGAATTCGAAGTCACCCGAGTCATAGGCCAGGGCGGCTTCGGCGTGGTCTACGAAGCCTGGGACCACACCCTCGAACGCGTAGTGGCGATCAAGGAATACCTCCCCACCTCGTTGTCCACGAGGCAGCAGGACGGCACCGTCGTCCCCCTGTCCGAAAGGCACAGGGAAACCTTCGACCTCGGCATGCGCAGCTTCATCAACGAAGCCCGCCTGCTCGCCCAGTTCGACCACCCGTCGCTGCTCAAGGTCTACCGCTTCTGGCAAGAAAAAGGCACCACCTACATGGTCATGCCCTTCTACAGGGGCGATACGCTGAGAGAGGCTTTGGTAGCCATCCCCGCGGGCGTGGACGAGGCATGGCTGATCCGCATCATGGACGGCGTCACGCAGGCGCTGGCGGTGATGCACAGCGCCAACTGCTATCACCGCGATATCGCGCCCGACAACATCATCCTGCTCGAAGGCTCCGGCCGGCCGGTGGTGCTGGACTTCGGCGCCGCGCGCCGCGTGATCACCGACAAGACGCAGGCGATCACCGTCATCCTCAAGCCCGGCTATGCGCCCATCGAGCAGTACGCGGAGATGCCCGACATGTCGCAGGGCGCGTGGACCGACGTCTATGCGCTCGCGGCGGTGATGCACGTGGCGGTGTGCGGGCGCGCGCCGCCGCCTTCGGTGGCGCGCCTGCTGTCGGACAGCTACGTGCCGCTCGCGGGCAACGACATCCTGCGCCAGCGCTACAGCCTGCGGCTGCTGGAGGCCATCGACGCGGGCCTGGGCGTGCGGCCCGAGCAGCGGCCGCAGTCGATGGCGGAGCTGCGCGCGGCGCTCGATCTCGATGCGGGCAACACCGTCGCGCCCGTGCCGCGCACGCAGCCGCCGCGTGTTCAAGGAGGCGGCGGCAATGCTGCTGCAGACGCGGCGACCGTCATCGTGGGCAGCGGGAAAGCAACAGGCAAGCCGGTCAACGCGAAGACGCCGTCTCCTGCGCCCTCTGCGCCCGCCGGCCGGAAGACCATCACTGCGATCGCCTCGGCCGTCGCCCTCGCGGCCGTGGCCGGTGGCGGGTGGTGGTTCCTGCAGGGCCGCACGGGTGGCGGCACGGAGGCCGGCACGAACGGCAAGCAGGCCGCCGTCGCGCCCACACCCGCGCCGCCGCCCGACACCAAGGTCGCCGAGGCACCGCCGCCCCCTGCGCCGCCGCCGCCTCCCGCGCCCGCGCCGGCGCCGCGCACGCCGCTCGAGTCGCTGCAGTCGCTCGCCGCTGGCGCGGCACCGGGCTTCGACGTGACCGCCGCGCCGAAGAAGCCCGAGGTCACCGTCGGCAAGGACCGGCTCGCGTTCGAGGTCCGCAGCAAGCGCGAGGGCTTCGTCTACGTGTTCCTGCTGTCCAGCGGCGGCGAGATGTTCCTGCTGTTCCCGAACCTGCTCGACAAGTACAACAAGATCAGCGCCGGCGGCTCGCTTGCGCTGCCGCGCGCCTCGTGGCCGATGGACGCGGGCGGCCCGCCCGGCACCGACCAGTTCGCGGTGCTGGTGAGCGAGCACGAGCGCGATTTCAGTGCCGCCGGCGTGCAGAACGACGGCGTGTTCCCGGTGTTCCCGTTGCCGGTGCTGGCCGCGCTCGAAGCCACGCGGGGCACCGGTCCTTCGCCGTTGCTGGGCAAGCCGGTGTGCGCGCCCGGCAGCGCGCCGTGCAACGACGTCTATGGCGTCGCGAATTTCAAAATCGTCGAGAAGTAATCGTCTGCAGAGCGCCGGCCCTCTGCGCGAGGGCTCCCTTTCCCGGACCAGGAGACCTCCATGCACCCCTCACTGCCGCCACGCCTGACCCCCGGCTTCACCGCCACGCTTCTTCGCTGGGCCGCCGCTGCCGCCGTCGCTTCGCTGGCCGGCTGTGCCGCGCCGCCACCGGCACAGACCGACACCGCGGTTGCAACGCCCGACACCGCCGCAGCCACGCGCCCGCCGCCGCCCACCGGCGCCAGCGTGGCCGGCCAGGCGCGCACCTTCTCGACCCAGCTCGCCACCTACACATCGGTCGGCTTCGACGCGGTGCCGGGCTGGTCGCGCGACGACTTCTCGGAAAGCTGGCCCGCCTTCCTCGGCAGCTGCAAGGTGCTGACCGGGCGCGGCGCTGAATGGAAGGAAGTGTGCGCGCGCGCGCTCAAGGTCGACGGCAGGAACAACAACGCCATCCGCGGCTTCTTCGAAGGCGAGTTCTCGGCCTACCAGATCCGCGACGACGACCGCCGCCCCGACGGCGTGGTCACCGGCTACTTCGAGCCCGAGATCGCGGGCAGCCGGCAGTACGGCGCGCCCTTCATCTACCCGGTCTACGGCCAGCCCGAGGACATGCTGTTCGCGGATGCCCGCAAGCTGCCCCCGGGCAACGGCACGGTGGCCGCGCGCGTGGACGGGCGCAACGTGGTGGTGCAGACCGGCCTGAGCACGCGCGACATGGGCGCGCCCGGCCTCTATGCGCTCGACCTGTCGGCCGTCTCGCGCGACACCATCGACCGCAAGGTGCGGCTGCGCATAGAGGGCAAGCAGCTGCTGCCGTACTACACGCGCGAGGAGATCGAGACCAAGGGCGCGCCCAACGCCAAGGTGCTGGCCTTCGTGAGCAGCGCCAGCGCGCTGTACGAGATGCAGATCCAGGGCTCGGGCCGCATCAAGCTGCCCAGCGGCGAGCTGATCCGCGTGGCCTACGCCGAGCAGAACGGCCAGCCCTTCCGCCCGACGCTGGCGCAGGCCGCCAACGGCAAGCCGCGCAGCCCGGTGAAGGTGCGCGGCTCGTCCATCGAGCTGCAGCTGGACGACGGCGACGACGACGATGTGGGCGCGGTCGACAACAGCACCATCCGCACGCGCGGCTTCACGCTCGCGCGGCCGGTGGCCAGCGGCGCGGTGGTGGTGCCGGGGCGGCGCGCGGCCGGCGCGGTCGCGGGCTCGGGCATCAAGGACCCGAGCTATGTGTTCTTCAAGGAAGCCACGTCGCCGGTCGGCGGGCCGGTGGGCGCGTTCGGCGTGCCGCTGTCGGCGGGGCGTTCCATCGCGGTCGATCCGCGCAGCACGCCGCTGGGCTACCCGGTGTTCGTCTCCACGCGCACGCCGGGCAGCGGCGCGCCGATGCAGCGCCTGACCATCGCGCAGGACACCGGCGGCGCCATTCGCGGCGCGGTGCGCGCCGACTACTTCTTCGGCAACGGCCAGCAGGCCGCGACCAACGCGCGCCGCATGAAGGAGCGCGGGCAGCTGTGGATCCTGTTGCCGCGCGGCCTGGCGGTGGCGCAGGCCGCCACCTCGTCGGCCATCCGCACGCGCGGCGGGCCGGTGGGCGCGAACCTGCCGCAGTGCCTGGTGCCGTCGGAAGGCAGCTGCGTGGACGACTAGTCATGTCTGCCCCCCGGCTTTTCACTCGCTGAGCTCATGCAGGAAACCCTGTCGTCTTCGGAAAGCTCTGAACTCGTCCGCCTCTGGCGGCGCAGGCAGACGCTGTCCGCGAACGACATGGGCGCCATGTACCGCATCGTGGGCGAGGCGCTCTCGGCATGCAACCCGCCCGAGCTGCAGGTGCTGGGCGAGGGGCGGCAGGAGCTGGTGGCGCAGTTCATCTACGTCAAGGTGCTGCGGCTCGATGCCGACCCCGGGGATTCGGAAGAGCGCGCGAGCCACAGCGCGCCCTCGACCGCGTTTGCGCTGTGCGCGTACTTCCGCCGCTACCTGATCGACTGCACGCGCGCCAGCGCATTCCGCCGCAAGCTCTCCATCGGCGAGCAGATCACCGAGGCGCAGCTGGAAGACGAAGTGGGCGCGGGCGAAGACCTCGAAGGCTGCCTCGCGGAGCACGGCCTGAGCGCGCACGCGGTGCAGCTGGCCGCGCGCGCCTTCATCGCCGAACTGCCCGAGCCCGAACGCATCCTGCTGTGCGAGGGCTTCGGCAAGGAGGCCGACGGTGGGCTGTCGGGCATTGCCTCGCGCCATGCCATCGCGTCTTACCACTACCGCGCGGGCCGGCTGGGCCTGGTGCACAAGCGCGAGGGCATGACCGCCGACTACGCGAAGACCCGGCTCGGAGGCTGGCTGCAGCAGACGCTGGGCATCGCCATCGAGCCCGGCAACATGGACGCGATCCTGCAGGTTTTCAAAATCCTCGGTGCTGAAGCGTCTTACGCCTGAAGACATAGCCATTCAGGAACAGACGCCATGCCCACCGAACTCTGGCCCCCGCTCAGCGTGATCCGCAACGCGCTCGAAACCGGCTCGGCCGTGCCCGAGGACGGCGCGGATGAGGAGCCCGGCCTCGCGGTCGTGGCCATGCCGGGTGCGACGCCCGGAGCGAGGCGCGAACCCGCGCGCGTGCCCGCCATGTCCAGCCTGCTGCTGCCGCTGGCCGAACTGGCACGGCGCCGCGAGGCGGTGGCGCAGCGCGCGTTTCCGGCGCGCTGGGCGCCGGGCCGGCTCGTGAGCGTGCTGCATGAGGGGCGGCTGCTCGGCGTGCTGCTGGACCGCTGCATCCACGGGGACCTCTGGCAGGGCTGGATGGCCGCGGGCGAGGCCGACTGGGCCAGCGCGTTCGACGTGCTGCTGGAGCCGGGGGACGAGCCTTTCGAGCCGATGTTCGGCGTGATCCAGGCCTGGAACGTGCTCACGCTCGAGCCCAGCCCGCGGCTGTGCGCGCGCGTGCTCGGCGAGGTGTCGGCCACGCGGCTCGCGGCGATCCGCGCGGTGCACGACGAGTGGGCCGCGCAAGCGGCGTCGCCCATCGCGCCGGAGCCGGGGCGCATCGCGCTGCGCAGCGTGGGGGGCGGCGCGTTCCCGGTGCTGTCGGGCACGCCGCTCGGGCCACAGGATCCGCGCGCCGACTACCAGTCGCTGTACCGCAATGCGGGGCTGCAGCTGGCCCGCGCGCTGGTGCAGCCGGAAGAAGCGGAGGCACCGCGCGCGCGGCCACAGGCGCGGCCCGAGCGGCCCGAAGGCGGCTGGTGGGGCAGCATCCGCCGCTGGTTCGGCGCCGAAGGCTGGGTGCGCCCGGCCTTCGCCGTGCTGGCGCTGTGCGTGGTGATCCAGAACGTCGGCCTGCTCGGCGGGCGCGACGCGGCGGAGGAAGACGACGTGCGCTTTCGCGCGGTGCCCACGGCGCCCGCGCCGGTGCGCGCCGACCTCCTGGTGCGCTGGAAAGAGGGCGTGCGCATGGACGAAGCCGACCGGCTGCTGCAGTCGATCTCCGCCGACGTGGTGGGCGGGCCGGGCGGCAACGGCGCGTGGCGGCTGCGCGTGCCGGAACCGGTGGATGCGCTGGCGGTGCTGGCGGCGTCGCCGCTGGTCGAATCGGCCGGGCCGGCGCAGGAGCGGCAATGACACCGCGCCGCACGCATTGGTCTTTCTCCCTCCCCTTCCGGGGGAGGGCAGGGGAGGGGGCAGGCGGCGTATCCAACGGGCGCTCTGCCCGCCCCCATCCCAGCCTTCCCCCAGAGGGGGAAGGAGCAAGGCAACTCGAATCGGGTTTCTCCCTCCCCTTCCGGGGGAGGGCAGGGGTGGGGGCACGCGGCGTATCCAGGGGGCGCTCTGCCCGCCCCCAACCCGGCCTTCCCCCGGAAGGGGAAGGAGCAAGGCAACTGCGCTGGCTGCAGGCACTGCTGGTGCTTTGGCTGCTCCTCTGCGGCAGCCTCGCATTCGCCACCCAGCGCGCCTTGCTCGTCGGCGTCTCCGAACTGGTCAACCAGCCGCAGGCCCTGTGGCTGCAGGCGCCGCGCAACGACGTGATGCTCATGCGCGACGCGCTGCTCAGGCAGAGCTTCGGCGCGGCCGACATCACCGTGCTGGCGGACGGCGTGAGCGGCGCCGCCTTGCCCGACTCGCAGGCCATTCACGATGCGCTCGCGCGGCTGCTCGCGCAGTCGAGGAGTGGCGACTTTGTGCTGTTGTATTTCTCCGGCCACGGCACCCGCCTGCGCGACGTGGCCAAGCGCTACCAGGAGCCCGACGGCCTGTCCGAGAACTTCCTCGCGCGCGACGTGCGCGGCACGCTCGGCAGCGACAGCACGTTGACCGGCGACCTGCGCGATGCCGACTTCGACGGCTGGATCCAGGCCTTCCTCGCGAAGAACGTCTTCATCGCCTCGGTGTTCGACACCTGCGCCGCCAACTCGATGACGCGCGGCACCGCCGATGCGCCGGCCACGGCCGAAGGCCCCGCCGACGACGAGGTGCGCTGGCGCGGCCTGCGCGCGACGCAGCTTGCGGGGGGCAATGCGCCCGTGCGCTCCGGCATGGCCGCGCCTGTTCCGGCCGACGCCGTGCCGCGCGCCCGCTATGTCGCCTTCTTCGCGTCCGAGAGCCACCAGATCACGCCCGAACTGCGCCTGCCCCGCAAGGCGCGCAACGCGCGCGATCCGCGCGATGCCCGGCCGCAGGGCCTGCTGACCTGGGCCCTGGTGGAGGCGCTGTCGCGCAAGCCCGCCACCTGGCGCGAACTGTTCGACGGGGTGCTCGCGCTCTATCCACCGGTCATCGATGAACTCGCGCAGCGCTTTCCCACGCGCGAGCTGCCGTCGCCGGTGGCCGAAGGCAACCTCGATGCGCCGCTGTTCGCCAACAGCGGCGCGCCCGCATCCACGAGGCCCGTGTGGCGCGCACAGCGCACCGGCGACAGCCTGGCCCTGAAGGCGGGCCTGCTCGACGGCCTCGTGCCGCAGCAGGAGGTGCGCGTGCTCGCGACGCTCGAGGACGGCACCGTGCGCGGCGCGCCCGCAACGCTTGCGCAGGTCGCGCCCGGCGTCGCGGGGCTTGCCGTGCCCTCGGCGCTGAAGGATGTGTCGGGCGCGGCCTTCTGGAGCGTCACGCCGGTCGGCGAACCGGCCGCGACCGCGTTGCGCGTGCGCGCCGACAAGCCCTTGCCCGCCGGCCTGAGCCTGGACTACCCCGCCGCGATCCGCCCGGCCGACGATGCTTCGCCCGCCGACGTGCGCTGGACCGACCTCGGCCCCTCGGGCCAGCGCATCGAGCTGCTGGCACCGCTGTTCGGCGCCACGCTCTCCACCGTCGTGCTGCCCGACACCGCCGCGCTGCGCCGCCGCCTGCAGTCGCTGGCGCAGCTCAAGTGGCTTGCCCGGCTGCAGGACTACGGCAAGGACGGCCGGCTAGACGGCTTCGACGCCACGCTCGAAATCTGGAGCGGCGAGCGGCTGCTGCGCAGCGCTTCCGTTGACGAGACCCCGGGTGCACTGCCCGCGCTGCGCCCCGGCGAGCGCCTGCGGCTGAACGTGCGCAACACCAGCGGCCGTTCGATCGACCTGGTCGTCGCCGGCATCGATGGCCGCGGCAACCTGCAGCCGGTGTACCCCGACGCCTCGGGCGAGACCAACCGCTTCAAGCGCGGCACGCCGGAGCAACCCTCGGCCCGCCGCTTCGACCTGTCCTGGCTCGATGCGCCGGGCGACGCGCGCCTGCTCGTCATGGCCGTACCCGCCACGCCCTACAGCGCGCCGCGCCTGTTCGGCGTGGCATCGGCGCAGGCGGAACTGTCGGAAGTGCGCGTGCGCGGCGGCCAGCCGCCGGCCGGCACCGGTGATCGCGAGCGGCAGGTGTTCGCGGCCCTGCTGCGCAGGAACGGCGGCGCGCCCGCCGACGGAGCCCGGCCGTGACGCCGGTTCGAATTTTTTTCCTAAGCACCCGGAGGTGACATGGCATTTGCAGAAGACGGCTCCTGGAGCCCTGAAGACGCCCGGCGGTTCTACGAACTGATCGGCACCGGCTCGGCCGACACCGACCTGGTCATGATGATCGAGAACAAGGGCGCGGCGGTCGAGGGCGAACTCGAGCGCGCCTTCGACGACGGCAAGGCGCGGCTGAACATCGGCGGCTACTACTGGTCGGTGCAGGTGCCCGAGTCCTCGGCGCAGAACCAGGTGGTGCCCAACAACCTGATCGTCGCGCGCCGCAGCGACGCGGCCACCGCCACCATCGCGAGCCTGCTGCGCGCGCAGGAGAAAGACCTGAAGGTCGTCATCAGCGTCTTCAAGTCCGGCGGCGACCAGCGCTCGACCGAGGCGCAGGCCACCTTCGAACTGGCGCTGGAGAACGCGCGCATCTGCCGGCTGGTGCTGAACTCCGGCGCGCAGTGGGGCGTGCCCTCGGAGCTGATCTCCATCAGCTACCGCACGGCCAAGGTCAAGTCGGCGCCGCAGAAGACCACCGGTGCGCGCGGCGCGGTGCGCGAATGCCAGTTCACGCGCGCCTGAGCGCGCACACGCCACAGGAGCCGCATACATGACGACCGCCGCCGAACTCATCAAGGCCGCAGACCCCGCGGCCGCCCTCAAGGCCCTGAGCGACGACGTGCGCGCCAGGCCCGCCGACAGCAAGCACCGCGTGTTCATGGCGCAGCTGCTGTGCGTGCTGGGCCAGTGGGAGCGCGCGCTGAACCAGCTCACCGTGGCCGCCGAACTCGACGCGCTGGCCGTGCCCATGAAGCAGGTCTACGGCGACGCCGTGCGCTGCGAGGGCCTGCGCGCCGACGTGTTCGCGGGCAAGCGCACGCCGATGATCTTCGGCCAGCCCGACGAATGGCTGGCGCTGCTCATCGAGTCGCTGCTGCGGCAGGGCCGCGGCGAAAGCGATCTGGCCGAAGACCTGCGCCAGCGCGCCTTCGACGGCGCCCCGGCCATCGGCGGAACCATCGACGGTGCGCCCTTCGAATGGCTGGCCGACGCCGACATGCGACTGGGCCCGGTGCTCGAAGCCTTCGTCAACGGCAAGTACTACTGGGTTCCGTATGCGCGCCTTGCGCACATCAGGATCGAGCCGCCGGAAGACCTGCGCGACTGCGTATGGATGCCCGCGCACCTGCAGTTCGAGAACGGCGGCGAAACGCTCGCGCTGATTCCCACGCGCTACGAAGGCACCGAGAAGACCGAGGACGGCGAGCTGCTTCTCGCGCGCAAGACCAAGTGGCGCGAACTGCGGCCCGAGGTGTGGGCCGGCCACGGCCAGCGCGTGCTGGGCAGCAGCGACGGCAGCGAGCGTGCGCTGATGGACGTGCGCGAAATCCTCTTCACGCCGGCTGCCGGCCAAGGCGACGCCGATGGCTGAGCTCACGGCGCAGGAGCGGCTGCAGCCCTCGCTGCTCGACCGCCTCGTCGACCATGCGCCCGACGAGAAGAAGGAGAGCGACGAGAAGCGCACCCTCACCAAGCAGGCGCTGCGACAGGCCGTGCTGCGCGACCTGGGCTGGCTCTTCAACGCCACCGGCTACGGCCTCTCGATGGACGACAGGCAGTACCCGAACGCGGCGCGCTCGGTCATCAATTACGGATTGCCTATGCTGTCTGGCCAGTTCACCTCGTCGGTGCAGCGTGTCAGCATGGAACAGGCTTTGAAGAACGCAATCCTGCAGTTCGAGCCGCGCATTTTGTCCCGCACTCTCGAAGTTGAACTCGTCATGGAAGGCCCGGCACTGGACTCCCACAACAGCATCGGCCTGCAGATACGCGGCATGCTGTGGGCACAGCCCGTACCGCTGGAGTTCCTGATGCGAAGCCGCGTCGACCTGGAAGAGGGCCGCATCGAGATCGTGGACATGGCGCAGAAACTATGAGCCCCCCGGCTTTTCACTTCGCTGCGCTGCGTGTAATTCGCCACCCCCCGAGGGGGAGGCGCGGCTCGCCTTGGGGCGGCCCGGCGGCGGCCGCCTTCCCGGAGTAACGGACATGGACCCTCGGCTGCTGAGCCTGTACGAACAGGAGCTGCGCTACTTCCGCGAGAGCGCCTCGGAGTTCGCGCGCGCATTCCCGAAGATCGCGCACCGCCTGGGCATCGAGGGGCAGGAGGTGGCCGACCCGTACGTGGAGCGGCTCATCGAGGCCACCGCATTCCTGTCGGCGCGCGTGGGGCTGAAGCTCGATGCCGAGTACCCGCGCTTCACCGGCCACCTGCTCGACATCGTCTATCCGCACTTTCTTGCGCCCACGCCGGCGATGGTGGTCGTGTCTTTCGTGCCCGACCCCGACGACGCGAACCTTGCCAACGGCCCCACATTGCCGCGCGGCAGCGGGCTGCGTGCGCGGCAGGCCGTGGGGCAGAACACGCACTGCGAGTTCCGCACCGCGAGCGCGCTGCGCGTGTGGCCGGTGGAGGTGCAGCGTGCGCAGTACTTCACCTATGCGCCCGACCTGCCGCTGAACACGCATCCGCAGTCGCGCGCCATTCGCGGCGGCCTGCGCATCGCGCTGCATGCGACGGCGGGGCTCCGCTTCGACCAGATCGCGCTCGACGAACTGGTGCTGCATTTCAGCGGCGCGGAAGACGTGGCCTGGCAACTGCACGAATGCGCGCTGGGCCAGCCGGTCGGCGTGCTGGTGCGGCCGCTGTCGCCGTCCGGTGCGTTGCAGGGCACGGCGCACAGCCTGCCGGCCAGCTCCATCGGCGCGGTCGGCTTCGAGGAAGACGAGGCACTGCTGCCCGTCACGGCCACCGGCTTTTCGGGCTTTCGGCTGCTGCAGGAGTACTTTGCGTTTCCGCAGCGCTTCCAGTTCGCGCGCATCGGCGGCCTGAAGGACGTGCTGGCCGCGATGCCGGTGGCCGACGTGGAGATCGTGCTGCTGTTCTCGCGCGGCGATGCGGCGCTGGAGAAGCTGGTGAGCGCCGACAATGTGCAGCTGCACTGCGTGCCCGCCATCAACCTGTTCACCAAGCGGCTCGACCGCGTGGCCCTGAACGAGGGCGTGAGCCAGTTCCACCTGGTGCCCGACCGCACGCGGCCGCAGGACTTCGAGGTGCACACCGTCACCGAAGTCATCGGCCACGGCGCGCCCGGTGCCGAAGCCGTGGCGGCCGAGCAGCCGTTCAGGCCGTTCTACTCGGCCTTCCACGGCAGCCGGCTCAGCCACCCCGCCTACTTCACGACCACGCGCGAGCCGCGCATGCTGTCGGTACGGCAGCGCACAGAGGGCAACCGCAGCAGCCACATCGGCTCCGAGGTCTACATGCAGATCGTCGATCCGCAGCAGGCGCCATACTCGGCCGCGCTGCGCCAGCTCGCGGTGACGGCGCTGTGCACCAACCGCGACCTGCCCCTGCTGATGCCGCTGGGCCGCGACAACGATTTCGACTGCGTCGATTCATTCCCCGTGCAGCGCGTGCGCATGGTGCGCGGACCCTCGCGGCCGGTGTCGCCGGTGGTGAGCCAGGGGCTGGGTTGGCGCGTGGTGGACCACCTTGCGATCAACTACCTGTCGCTGTCCGACAGCACGCCCGAGCAGGGTGCCGCCGCGCTGCGCGAAACGCTGATGCTCTATGCGGTGCATGCCGACGAAATGCGCCAGGGCCAGGTGCGCGGGCTGCTGTCGGTGAAGAGCAAGCCGGTGGCACGGCGCCTGCCGCTGAAGGGGCCGATCGCCTTCGGCCGCGGGCTGGAGGTGACGCTCGAGGTCGACAAGGACGCCTTCCACGGCCACAGCGTGTTCCTGTTCGGCGCCGTGCTCGCGCGCTTTCTGGCGCGCCATGTGGAGGTCAATCATTTCGTCGAGACCGTGCTGCGCATCGCGGGCAAGGGCGAGACCATGCGCTGGAGGCCGCTGTGCGGGACGCGACAGATCCTGTGAGCACGCGCGTCGATGCCGCGCTGCGCGAGTGGTCGGCCGAGCCGTGGGCCTTCGATTACTTCGCCGTGATGCGCCGGCTGGAATCGGTCGCCAGGACCACGCCGCGCTGGGGCCGCGCACTGCTGCCCGGCGCGGAGCCGGTGCGCGTGGGGCAGGAGCCCTCGCTGTCGTTCGCGCCGGCGAGCTTCAGCCGCTTCGAGCCCGCGACCGCGCATTCGCCGCCGCGCCTGCGCCAGCAGTTCTTCGGCTACATCGGGCCCAACGGGCCGCTGCCGGTGCACCTGAGCGACTTCATCCGCGAGCGCAGCCTGAACCACGGCGACCCGACATGGCTGGCGTTCCTCGACAGCTTTTCGCACCGCTTCTCGCTGCACTTCTATCGCGCATGGGCGCAGTCGCGGCCCGCCGTGGCGCTGGACCGCCCGGGCGAAGACCGTTTCCGGCTGCAGGTGGGCGCGCTGGTCGGCATCGGCACGCCGGGGCGCGTGGGGCGCGACGAGATTCACGACGACGCGCGGCTGCATTTCTCGGGCTGGCTTGCGCGGCGCGTGCACAACGTGGAGAGCGTGGAGTCGGTGCTGTGCAGCTACTTCGGCGTGCCGGTGAAGCTGGAGCGCTGGGTCGGCCACTGGATGAGCCTGCCTGCCGGAGAGCTCACGCGGCTGGGGCAGGGCGAGAGCTCGCGCTCGATGGGCATGGGCGCGATGCTGGGCACCCGCGCGTGGGACCGGCAGCATCGCGTGCGCCTGCACCTGGGCCCGCTCACGCTGGCGCAGTACCGCATGTTCCTGCCGACCGGCGATGCACGGCCGGTGCTGCAGCGCTGGATGCAGCAACTGCTCGGCGACGAGCTCGAGTGGGACGCCGAACTGGTGCTCGAGAAGCAGCAGGTGCCACCCACGCGGCTGGGCGGCGCCAAGGGCAACAGCCCGCGCCTGGGCTGGGTGTCGTGGCTCGGGCAGTCGGCCCGTTCAAGGAATGCGGCGGACGTGCGCATCGGCAGCAGCCAGCGCGTCTTTCAATAAACCCATCTTCATTCGTTCAGAAGAGATACGGAGTTCCCCATGAGTGAAATCAGCCGCACCGCGCTTTTCGGCAAGCTCAATTCGCTGGCCTACAAGGCCATCGAAGGCGCCACCGTGTTCTGCAAGATGCGCGGCAACCCGTACGTGGAGCTGGAGCACTGGTTCGCGCAGCTGCTGCAGGCGCAGGACTCCGACCTGCATCGCGTGATCCAGCACTACGGCCTGGACGTGTCGGTGATCGCCAAGGACATGACAGCCGCGCTCGACCGCCTGCCGCGCGGCGCCACCGCCATCAGCGATTTCTCCCCGCACATCGAGAACGCCATCGAGCGCGCGTGGACCTATGCCACCCTGCAGTTCGGCGAGGCGCAGGTGCGCACCGGCTACCTGCTGGTGGGCATGCTCAAGACGCAGAGCCTGCGCAATCCGCTGTTCGGCCTGTCGAAGCAGTTCGAGAAAGTGAAGGTCGAGGACCTGGCCGACAACTTCGCGAAGATCTGCGACGCATCGCCCGAGGCGCAGATGCGCGCGCAGGACGGCACCGGCATGGGCAGCGGCGCGCCGGGCGAAGATTCCGGCGCGATGGCCCCGGCCGCCATGGGCAAGGGCGATGCGCTGAAGAAGTTCGCGGTCGACCTCACCGAGAAGGCCAAGAAGGGCGAGATGGACCCGGTGACGGGCCGCGACGAAGAGATCCGCCAGATCGTCGACATCCTCATGCGCCGGCGTCAGAACAACCCGCTGCTCACCGGCGAGGCCGGCGTGGGCAAGACCGCGGTGGTCGAAGGCTTCGCGCAGCGCCTGGCGCGCGGCGACGTGCCGCCGCAGCTGAAGGACGTGAAGCTGCTCACGCTCGACATCGGCCTGCTGCAGGCCGGCGCGAGCATGAAGGGCGAGTTCGAGCAGCGGCTGCGCCAGGTGATCGACGAGGTGCAGAGCTCGCCCACGCCCATCATCCTGTTCATCGACGAGATCCACACGCTGGTGGGTGCCGGCGGCGCGGCCGGCACCGGCGATGCGGCCAACCTGCTGAAGCCCGCGCTGGCGCGCGGCAACCTGCGCACCATCGGCGCCACCACCTGGGCCGAGTACAAGAAGTACATCGAGAAAGACCCGGCACTCACGCGGCGCTTCCAGGTGGTGCAGGTGCCCGAGCCCGACGAGACCAAGGCCATCCTCATGTTGCGCGGCGTGGCCAGCGTGCTGGAGAAGCACCATCGCGTGCAGCTGCTCGACGAAGCCATCGAGGCGGCGGTGAAGCTGAGCCACCGCTACATTCCCGCGCGCCAGTTGCCCGACAAGGCCGTGAGCCTGCTCGACACCGCCTGCGCGCGCGTGGCGGTGTCGCAGCACGCGACGCCGCCCGAGGTGGAAGACTGCATGCGCCGCATCGAGGGGCTCACGGTCGAGCAGGAGATCATCGGCCGCGAGGAAGCCATCGGCATCGATGTGACGAAGCGGGCGGCGCAGGTTGCCGCGCTGCTGGCCGAGTCGAAGGTGCAGCTCGATGCGCTGAACGCGCGCTGGCAGGAGGAGAAGGGGCTGGTCGATCGGCTGCTGGAGTTGCGTGCGAAGCTGCGGGCGGGCAACAAGCCGGTGGATGCGCCGGGCGCCGGGGGCGAGGACCGGGCGGCGCTGCTGGCGGAGCTGCACGAACTGCAAGCCAGGATTCAGGCGGTGCAGGGCGAGTCGCCGCTCATCCTGCCTTCGGTCGACGAACAGGCCGTGGCCTCGGTCGTGGCCGACTGGACCGGCATTCCCGTCGGCCGCATGGTCAAGAACGAAGTCGAGGCGGTCCTCAAGCTCGCCGACACGCTCAACCAGCGCGTGATCGGCCAGAAGCACGGGCTGGAGATGATCGCGCGCCGCATCCAGACCTCGCGCGCGCGGCTGGACAACCCGCAGAAGCCCATCGGCGTGTTCATGCTCTGCGGCACCTCGGGCGTGGGCAAGACCGAGACCGCGCTCGCGCTGGCCGAGGCGCTGTACGGCGGCGAGCAGAACATCATCACCATCAACATGAGCGAGTTCCAGGAGGCGCACACCGTCTCCACGCTCAAGGGCGCGCCGCCGGGCTACGTGGGCTACGGCGAGGGCGGCATCCTGACCGAGGCGGTGCGCCGCCGGCCCTACAGCGTGGTGCTGCTCGACGAGGTGGAGAAGGCCCACCCCGACGTGCACGAGATCTTCTTCCAGGTGTTCGACAAGGGCTGGATGGAAGACGGCGAGGGCCGCATGATCGATTTCAAGAACACCATCATCCTGCTGACCACCAACGCCGGCAGCGAACTGGTGATGAGCATGTGCCGCGACCCTGAGTTGCTGCCGGACTCCAACGCGCTGGCAGATGCGCTGAAGGCGCCGCTGATGAAGGTGTTTCCGCCCGCGCTGCTGGGCCGCATCGTCACCATTCCCTACTACCCGCTGTCGCCGGACATGATGAAGAAGATCGTGCGGCTGCAGCTGGGCCGGATCAAGAAGCGCGTGGAAGCCAACCACGGCGTGCCCTTCGACTACAGCGACGCGGTGGTCGACCAGGTGGTGGCGCGTTGCCAGGACCCGGAGTCGGGCGGGCGGGTGATCGACGCGATCCTCACCAACACCGTTCTGCCGACGATCTCTGTCGAGTATTTGCAGCGGCTGGCTTCGGGTGGCGAGATCCGGCGGGTGGCGCTGGATGTGAAGGACGCTGACTTCACTTATGCCTTTGACTGAAATGACTGTCTGCTTTTCGGCTTCGGGTGTTGGTTGTTCGGGGCGCGCTCACGCCGACGGGGTACCTTGCTCCGCGAATGTCCTCCGGCCTGCGGCCTCCCCCTTTATTTCGCTGCGCAAGGCACCCCGCCGGCGTGAGCGTTGTTCAGAGCACTGGTTGATCGAACGACACAACGGCAGCGCTCGTTGTGCACAGGGCACCGGGTGCTCCCCGCAGCGAAATAAAGGAGGAGGGCGAAGCCCGGGGGACATTCGCGGAGGGGAGTACCCGGTGCCCTGTGCACGCACCCCGAAACAAGCGCTTTAAAAAAGACCAAAAGAGAAAAAGATGGCCGACAACGAGTTCCGCATAGAGACCGACTCCCCCGCCAAGGACGACCTGATGTTCTGGCGCATCGTCGGCCACGAAGCACTCGCTCGCCCGTCGGCCTACGAACTCACGGTGCTGTCGAAGAACAAGGCCATCGACGCCAAGGACATCCTCGGGCGTGCATTCGACGTCGTCATCGAATTCAAGGACGCGGACGGCGGCACCCATGAGCGCCACTGCCAGGGCCATGCCGTGCGCTTCGTGCGCACGGGCCACGTGGGACGGCACTACGAATACCGCATCGCCCTGCGCTCCTGGTTCTGGCTGCTCACCAAGCGCAGGAACTCGCGCATCCTGCAGGAAAAGAAAGTGCTCGAAGTGCTCGATGCCGTGTTCGAGGACAGCCCCATCAAGCGCTTCAAGAAAACCAGGGCCGACAACGTCATCGGCACCCACAACCCGCGCCGCTACTGCGTGCAGCACCAGGAAAGCGACTACGGCTTCCTCTCGCGCCTGCTGGAGGACGAGGGCGTGTACTACTGGTTCGACGCGCACGACGCCCCCGGCACCATGCACCTGTCGGACGCCAGCGACATCGCCCACGAGAAGCTGCCCGCCAACGACACCCTGCACCACATGGCCACCGACGCGGCCGAGGCGCGCTTCAACGAAGTGTCGCGCTGGGTGAGCGGGCGGCAGTTCGACACCGGCAAGCATGCGTCGCGCGACAGCGACTTCAAGGCCATAAAGAAAAAGCTCGGCGCCGACATCGATGCATCGGACGAACACGAGCTGGCCACGCTCGAGATGTTCGAGTTCCCCGGCGGCTACTTCACCGGCGACGACGGGGAAAGCCGCGCCAAGCTGCGCGGCGACGAACTCAATGCGCGCCGCGATCGCCACTGGGCGCTGACGCCGTGGCCCGACGCCGCAGCCGGCCGCAGCTTCAAGTTCGAGGGCGACCCCGACGGCACGCGCAACGGCGACTACATCATCGCGGCCTGCACCTTCGTCGCCAGCCATCGCGGCTACGAGGGCGTGAGCGCGGGCTCGGCCGCGCGGCCGGTGCAGGCGGCGCTGGCCGAGGTGCTGCGCGACGACGCCGTCAACGCCGACACGCTGCAGGTGCTCGAGGACCTGATCGCCGCCACGCCCGCGATGGTGGCCGGACAGACCGGCGCCAGCGCCTTCCTGCTCACCGTGATGCCCGCCGAGCGGCCGTTCCGCGCGCCGCGCCTCACGCCGCGCCCGGTCATGCCGGGCCCGCAGACCGCCATCGTGGTCGGACCCAAGGGCGACGAGTTGCACGTGGACGACCACGGCCGCGTGAAGGTGCACTTCCACTGGGACCGCTACGACGAGAGCAACGAGAAGTCGACCTGCTGGGTGCGCGTGTCGCAGCCCTGGGGCGGCAAAGGCTGGGGCGGCTATTTCATTCCGCGCATCGGGCAGGAGGTGATCGTCGACTTCCTCAACGGCGACCCCGACCGGCCGGTCATCGTCGGGCGCGTCTACAACGACGAGCAGCCCATTCCGTACAAGTCGCCCACGCAGAGCGGCTTCAAGACCCGCTCCACGCCCGGCGGCGGTCCCGCGAACTACAACGAGATCATGTTCGAGGACAAGAAGGGCGAGGAGAACATCAACATCCACGCCGAGCTCGACATGAGCCGCAGCGTGGAGCGCGACGACTCGACCACCATCGACCGCGACCAGACCGTCACCGTCAAGCGCGACCAGACCAGCCTGGTCGACCGCGACCGCAAGAGCACCGTCACGCGTAACGACACCAACATGGTGGTGGTCGACCAGAAGAACACCGTCAAGGGCAACCAGAACAACCAGGTGGTGGGCAACCGCACCACCTTCGTCGACGCCGACGACAAGACCATGGTCACGGGCACCAGCCTGAGCGACGTGACCGGTGCGCGCACCGACACCTCGCGCGCCGGCGAAACCCGCAACGTGACCGGCAACCAGACCATCACCGTCAGCGGGAACCTCACCTACAAGGCGGCGAAGATGAGCTTCGAGGCCGGCCACATCGACTGGCTGGTGACGGGCGCGAGCTCCAAGTACATCACCGTGCCCAGCGGCCCGCTGGGGCTGATGGCCGACAAGATCAAGCTGGTGAGCAACACCAAGATCGAGATGATGGCGGTGGGCGACATCAACGCCACCTCCATCGGCTCGAACACCACGGTGCTGGGCTCCAATTCGAGCGGCTACATCGGCACCAACAGCGAAGCCAACATGGGCGTGACGCGCTCGACCTTCATCGGCATGAGCATCGAGAACGCGCTGGCGCTGGCCATGGCCAACGTGCTGGGCGTGAACATCGAGAACACCGCGGGCGTGAAGCTCACCAACTGCGCGGCGCCCGACATCGCGGCGGTGGCGATGGATGTGAAGCAATCGGCGCTGCACACCTTCACACCGGGGGCCGGCGGCGCGGGCGCCGGGGCAGCCGCGGTGGCCGGCGGACTGGCCGCGGTGGCGGGTGCCGCCTCGGCCTACGTCGACATCGGCGCCACGCTCAAGCAGTACGCCGATGCGGCCGATGCCCTGGGCAAGGCCGCCGACGACGCGCATGCCGAAGGCCTGCACAGCCTGGAAGACCGGCTGCGGGCGCTGGCGGGCAAGGCCCGCAACCGGCGCACCGACGCCATCCTCGGGCTGGTGCCGGTCATGGGCCTGGGGCTGCCGCTCGCGGAGGTCTTTTCCAGCGACCCCAGCGGCACCGCCGACCTGGGCAAGGTCAACAACGCCGTCGAGCCCGACGGCTCGGCCCGGCCGCCCGAAGAGCGCGAGCCCGAAGGCGACTAGCCGGGGCGCCGAATGCAAGTCCTCAAGCCCCAGGCGCTCGGCCTCTCGACGCGGCCCATCGAGTTCCGCAAGCGGTTCGGACTCAGCGTCAGCGCGTACCTGCACCTGCCTTTCGCGCAGGGCGAGCGCGGCACGCTGTGGGCCGAGCAGTCGATGTGGTCCTTTCTGGCGAAGGAAATGGCGCAGCCGCTGATCGACGAAGGCGTTGCCAAGCTCACGCCCGAGTTCCTGGTGCACGGCAAGGCCTTCGCGCCGCCCGGCCGGCCCGAAGCCTGCGCGGTGCGCGCGCGCTTCGGCGCGTGCGAGAAGACGCTGCTCGTCTTCGGCGAGCGGCACTGGGAGGGCACGCGCGCCAGCGCGCCGCGGCCCTTCGAGTCGCTGCCGCTCGACTGGGCCGCCGCCTACGGCGGCGCCGATTTCGCGCAGAACCCGCAAGGCCGGGGCCGGCAGGCGCGCGACGGCGTCCTGTGGCTGCCGAACACCGAGCTGCCGCAAGACCGCCTGCTGCGGCCCGACCAGGCCATTGCGCCGGCCGGCTTCGGCGCGCTCGACCTGATGCATCCGCAGCGCGCGCAATACCGCGGCACCTACGACGCCGACTACCTGAAGCTGCATGCGCCGGGCTTTGCGCCCGACACCGACTGGCGCTACTTCAACCTCGCGCCTCCCGACCAGTGGATGGCCGCGCCGCTCGCCGGCGACGAGCCCTTCGCCTTCGACAACATGCACCCGCAGAAGCCGCGCATCGAAGGCCGCCTGCCGGGCCTGCGCGCGCGCGTGTTCGTCGGCTACAGGATCGCCGGCAGCAGCGAGCCCAAGGTGCGCGAAGTGCCGCTGCGGCTGACCACCGTGTGGTTCTTCCCGCACGCGGAGCGCTGCATCGCGATCTTCCAGGGGCTGGCCGAGGTCGGCACCGACGACGGCTCCGACGTGGCCAGCCTGATGGGCGCGGTGGAGCGCACCGGCGAGCCGCGCAGTGACGCGCACTACCTCGAAGCCGCCGCCAGACGCGCCGACCCGAAGATGGGCCCCGTCCACGCCATCATCGACAGCGACCTGCTGCCCGACGGGATCGGCACGCTCGACCCCGACGTGGAAGCCGCCAAGGCGCCGTTCGGCCTGGACGGCCTGCAGGGCGAGGCACAGTACCGCCGGGCCGAGATGGACGTCGAGTTCGCGCGCGACAAGGCCGTGGAAATGGGCAAGGACCCCGACGCGCTCGGCATCAGGATGCCGCCGCGCGAGAAGGTGCCGGTGGGCGACGCGCTGCCCCCGTACCTCGAGAAGAAGATGAAGGAGGCCGACGCCCAGGGCTGGGCCGCCGTGGAAGACGCCGTGACCGTGCTCGAGAAGGCGCTGGAAGCGGCGCAGCAGCACCGCATCGACCTTGCCAAGGTTCAGCACCGCGGCCCGCCGCTCTACAGCGCCGAGAAGCACCTGGCCGAGATGCAGGCGCAGGCGGCAGGCAGCACCCGCAAGGTCGACCTGATGCCGATGTTCGGCAGGCTCTGCGAGCTCGAGGAAGTGCAGCGCAAGGGCTACCTGCAGTCCGCGCATGTGCAGCCGCCGGCCTTTGCGATGCCGGCCGATGCGGCGGCGGCATTGCGCGCGGAAATGACGCGCGCCATCGCGGCCGGCATCAGGCTGTTCCCGCGCGCCGATTTCACGGGAGCCGACTTCTCGGGCCTCGACCTGCGCGAGGTCAACTTCGAAGGCGCATGGCTGGAGAGCGCCGACTTCAGCAACGCCAACCTCTCGGGCGCCATTTTTTCGGGGGCGGTGCTCGCGCATGCGAACCTCGAAGGCGCCATCGCCATCGGCGCCGGCTTTCGCGAGGCCAACCTCGGCAAGGCGCGGCTCGCGCGCGGCGTGTTCGACGGCTGCGATTTCTCGCAGGCCACGCTCATGCATTGCGCCTTCGGCAGCACGCAGATGCGGCGCGCCAACTTCACGAAAGCCCGGCTGCTCGACACCTCCTGGGGCGAGGCGGACTGGACCGGCGCGCTGCTCGCGGGCCAGGTCTTCCACAAGCTCGACCTCAAGGGCATGCGCTGGCCCGAGGCCGACCTGTCGGCCTGCAACTTCATCGAATGCGACCTCACCGGCGTGGACATGCACGAAGCCACGCTCGCAGCCGCCACCTTCGTCACCTGCAAGCTCGATGCCGCCCGGCTCATGGGCGCGAAGTGCGCCGGTGCCGTGGCCGTGAAGGGCACCAGCCTCGCCGATGCCGAGATGGGCCTGGCCGACCTGCGCAACTTCAACTTCGGCGCCTCCGACCTGCGCGGCGCGAAGCTGGTGCGTGCCGTGCTCGACGGCGCCAACCTCTGCGACGCGCGGCTCGAGGGGGCCGACCTGCGGCTGGCCAGCGCCAAGGGCGTGCTGATGCGCAAGGCCGTGTGCACCGGAGCGCTGCTGTCGGGCGTGAACTTCAGCGACGCGGTGTTCCAGTCGGCCGACCTGCGCGGCGCCGACCTGCGGCGCAGCAACCTCTTCGGCGCCGACCTGAGCCGCGTGCGGCTCGACGGCTCGACCAGCTTCGACGGCGCGCTGCTCCAGCGCGCGCGCACCTGGCCCCGTCTCACCCCTGAACAGCAGGCCGCGGCATGACACCCCTATTGCTCGCCATTGCCGTCGGCGTCGGAGAGACGCTGGAAGGCCTCGACCTGCGCAAGGGCCAGTTCGCGAAACTGCCGCTGGGCGGCGGCGTGTTCTCCAGGGTCAACCTTGCCGAAGCCGACCTGCGCGCGGCAGACCTGCGCGAGACCGTGTTCGACCAGTGCGACCTGCGCGGCGCGCTCGTCTCCGGCGCGAACCTTCGCAAGGCCGTGTTCAACCGCTGCCTGCTCGACCACGTCGACCTGCGCGAGGCCAACCTGCACGGCGCTGTGTTCACCGAATGCGACCTGACGCACGCGCAGCTGGCCGGCAGCGTGCTCACCATGGCCACCGTCGCGAAGTGCCGGCTCGACCATGCGGTACTGCGCGGCGCGCAGCTCGACTCGGCCGTGCTCAGCCAGTCGGTGCTGCTGGACGTGTGCGCGGACGACACCAGCTGGCACTACACCACGGTGAACGAGTGCGACCTGTCCCACCTCACATGGACCGGCGCGCGCATGCTGCGCAACGTGTTCTTCAAGACCTCGCTGAAGGGCATGTCGTTCGCGGGGCTGGCGCTGGAGGGCTGCCAGTTCTCGTCCGCCGACCTGGGCGGCGCGGACTTCAGCGGCATCGTGCTGCGGCAGTGCAACTTCCAGGCCGCGCGGCTCGACGGCGCGAAGTTCGCGAAGGCGGTGGCGCCCTCGTCGATCTTCTGCGAGGCGAGCGGCACCGGTTGCGACTTCTCCGGCGCGCAGCTAAGGCAGGCGCTGTTCACCGGGGCCACGCTGCCGCAGGCCGACTTCTCGGGCTGCGACCTGTACCAGACGCACTTCGCGGGCGCGAAGCTGCGCGGCGCCAACTTCACGGGCGCCGAACTCACCTATGCCGATTTCCGCCATGCCGACCTCGGCACCGCCGACCTGCGCCGCGCCACGCTGATGCGCACCGTGCTGCATGGCGCCAATACGCAGGACGCGCAGATGACCGACCGCGCACGCGCCATGGAAAGCGATCCGGAGCTGGAGAAGTCCGAGCGCTGGCAGCCGCTGGTCGCATGACCCCACATCGAAGCCAAGCAACGGAGGAACACACCATGAAGACAAGCAGCCTGAAACCGGCGTCCGCCCAGGCCATCACCGGCCAGTGGTGCGTCGGCGTGCTCGGCCGCGACGAGGTCGGCGCGCTCGTCGTCGACAGCGGCGGCCTGCGGCTTCGCACGCGGCGCGCGGCGAGCTGCCTGCTCGAACCCGCCGCCGGCGACAGCGTCGCCTGCCTGCGCATCGCCCCCGACGAAGTCTGGGTCATGGCCGTGCTGCAGCGCGAGGAAGGCACCGCCAACGTCGTCAGCTGCGAAGGCAACGACATGCGCATCGCCGTGGAAGGCGGCCGGCTCGAACTCGCGGCCGAAGAGCTCGACGTGGCCACCCGGCGCACCCGCCTGGCCACCGACACCGCGGACGTCGTCGGCCGCCAGCTCACCGTGGTGGGCACCGGCATCAAGCTGGTCGGCTCGGTGCTGTCGTCGGTGATGGACCGCGTGCAGCACTTCAGCAAACACTACCTGCGCACCACCGACGGCATCGACCGCGTGGCGGCCACGCACCTGGAGTGCGAGGCGAAGCAGCTGCTGCGGCTCGAAGGCGAGCACACGCTGGTCAACGGCCGCGAGCTCGTCAAGGCGCGCGGCGCGCAGATCCACTTCGGTTGAAGCGGCAAGGGGAGAGAAAAGAAATGTTCGCCAACTGCCAGCTGATGGGCACCGACATGGGCTTTCCCGATGTCTGCATCACGCCCGCCGCGCCGTCGCCCATTCCGGTGCCGTATCCGAACATCGCGATGGGGCCGATGGCGATTCCGAACTGCCCCACGATCCTCATCATGGGCGGGCCGGCGCACAACCTCGGCACCACCATTCCCATGACCAACGGCGACAACGCGGGCGTGATGCTGGGCGTGGCCTCGGGCACGGTGATGGGGCCGAGCCGCCATCTCACCGGCGCCTTCACGGTGCTGTGGATGGGCATGCCCGCGTCGCGGCTCACCAGCACGTCGCTGCAGAACAGCACCAACTGCCCGGGCGTGCGAACGGTGCCGAGCCAGCCGCTGGTGCTGCTGCTGGCGCCGTAAGGCTGCGCCGCCGCATGGGCGGGCCGGCGGTGCGATTCGGGAGGGGAACGAAAGAAAAGGGGCGCAAGGCATGGCCGATCACAAGTTCAGCATCCAGGGCGATTCGCCCGTAGTCGACAAGCTCATGTTCTGGCGCATCGTGGGCCACGAGGTGCTGGCGCGCCCGTCGGCCTACGAACTCACCGTGCTGACAGACAACGAAAGCATCGAAGCCGCGGACGTGCTGGGCCGCTCCTTCGACGTCGTGATCGAGTTCGCCGACGCCGACGGCGGCACCCACAAGCGGCACTGCCAGGGGCATGCGGTGCGCTTCACGCGCGTGGCGCAGAGCGGGCGTTTCCTCGAATACCGCATCAGCCTGCGCTCGTGGTTCTGGCTGCTGAGCAAGCGCGTCAACGCGCGCATCCTGCAGAACAAGCCGGTGCTGGGCGTGATCGATGCGGTGCTCGACGACAGCCCGGTCGGCAGCCTCAAGAAGCTCAAGGCGGGCGGCGTGGTCGGCCCGCATGAGCCCCACGTGTACTGCGTGCAATACCGCGAGAGCGATTACCAGTTTCTTTCGCGCCTTCTGGAAGAAGAGGGCATCTACTACTGGTTCGACGCGCACGACGCGCCGGGCACCCTGTACCTTTCGGACACCAGCACGCTGGCGCACGAGAAGCTGCCCGCCGCCGACACGCTGAACCACGTGCAGCGCGGCGCATCGGAAGGGCGCTTCAACGAGATCACGCGCTGGATCAGCTCGCGCCAGTTCGAATCGGGCAAGTTCGCGTCGCGCGACCGGGACTTCAAGGTCATCAGCAAGCAGCTGCGCGCCGACAAGGGCGACCCCGACACGCACGAGCTGTCGGACCTCGAAGTGTTCGAGTTCCCGGGCGGCTACCAGTCGGGCGACGACACCGACAACCTCGCGCAGCTGCGGCTCGACGAACTCATCGGCCGGCGCCAGCGCCACTGGGCGCTGACCGGCTGGCCCGACGTGACCGCCGGGCGCAGCTTCGCCTTCAAGGGCGACCCCGACGGCAAGCGCGACGGCGACTACCTGATCGCGGCGTGCACCTTCGTCGCGAGCCACCCCGGCTACGAAGGCGCCAACTTCCCCGAGAGCCGGCGCTCGATCGACGCGGTGCTGCACGACGCGCTGGCCGACGACCCCGTCAACACCGGGCTGGGCGAACTGGTGGGCGACCTGATCGCGCAGACGCCCGCGCTGAGCACCGGCCAGCGCGCGAGCAGCAGCTTCCTGCTCACGGTGATTCCGCTGAACACGCCCTGGCGCCCGCCGCGCCTGACGCCGCGCGTGACCATGCCCGGCCCGCAGAGCGCCATCGTCACGGGCCGCAGCGGCGAGCAGATCTGGACCGAGGAGCACGGCCGCGTGAAGGTGCAGTTCCACTGGGACCGCTACGGCAAGAACGACGAGAACAGCTCATGCTGGGTGCGCGTGTCGCATCCCTGGGCCGGCAAGAGCTGGGGCGCGGTCAGCATTCCGCGCATCGGCCAGGAAGTGATCGTCGATTTCCTGGACGGCGACCCCGACCAGCCCATCATCGTCGGGCGCTTCTACAACGGCGAATCGATGGCGCCCTTCGGCCTGCCGGCCGGCGCCGTGGTGAGCGGCATCAAGTCGAACACGCACAAGGGCAAGGGCTACAACGAACTGTCGATGGACGACACCGCCGGCAAGGAGAAGGTGACCATCCACGGCCAGTACGACATGAACACCACGGTGGAGCACAACCAGACGACCACCGTGCACAACAGCCGCACCGACACCGTCGACGTGGACGATTCGGAGAGCGTGGGCAACAACCAGACGCAGCACGTGGGCGTCAACCAGACCATCTCCATAGGCTCCAACCGCGGCGAGACCGTGGGCGGCACCGAGACCATCACCATCACCGGGCATCGCACCGAGACCGTGAACGGCGGCGAGACCGTCACCGTGACCGGCGGGCGCAGCCACACCGTCAACGGCATGCAGACCACCACCATCTCGGTGGCGGAGGCGCACACCGTGGGGGCGGGCCGCATGCACAGCGTGGGCGCGGGCGAGGCCATCAATGTGGGCGGCGTGCAGACCGTGTCGGTGGGCGGCGCGCAGATGGTGAGCGTGGGCGGCGTGCAGAAGGTCAACGTGGGCGCGCTGCAGTCGATCACGGTCGGCGGCCCGCACAAGCTCTCGGCGGCGGTGATCGCCGAGACATCGAAGGGGCCGATCAAGATCAAGGCGGGCGCGATCTGCATGGTCGAGGCGCCCACCATCATGCTCAAGGCGGGCGGCAGCAAGATCGTCATGAACGCCAGCGGCATCACCATCAAGGGCGCCAAGATCACCATCAAGGCCGACGGCACCGCGTCGTTCAAGGCCGGCGGCTCGATCAAGATCAAGGGCTCCAACCTGGGGGAGGACTGAGCCGTGGAAGACCACACCGATCTCCGGAGCGCGCGCAGCGTGCTGCACAGCGTGGCGGCCTGGTCGAAGCTGCCGGGCCAGGGCGTGGCGGTGGCCGCCTTCGCCGGCTTCGATGCCGAGGGGCGCTTCCTGGTCACGCTGGGCGAAGGCATGGCGCCGGTGCAGGCGCTCTCCACGGTAGGCCTGGCGCCCGGCGATGCCGGTGCGGCCATCGTCGTGGCCTTCGAGCAGGGCGAGGTGCGGCGCCCGGTCATTGTCGGGCGTGTGCAGCCGCCGCGCAAAGAGCCACCGCCCGCGCTGGACGCGCGCGTGGACGGCGAGCGCGTCGTGCTGCAGGGGCGCGAGCGCATCGAGCTGCGCTGCGGCGACGCCAGCATCGTGCTCACGCGCGCGGGAAAAGTGCTGATCAACGGCAACTACGTGCTCACGCGCTCGCGCGGCGCCAACCGCGTCAAGGGTGCCTACGTGGGCATCAACTGACGAACGAGGCACCCGCCATGTGGCAGCTCGACAACCGCACACCCTATGCCGCCGAACGCACCTGGGTGCGCGACCGCGACGGCGCGGAGATCTGGCTCGTGGCGGTGAAGTGCAGCTTCGATGTCTCGCCCGATGGCCAGACGAGCGTCGCCGCCGGACAACCGCCCGTCGCGCAGGCGCCCGTCTTCGTCGACGAGGCCGCGCCCCGGCCCAGCCTGCTCTACGAGATGGACCTGGTGCGCACCAAGCAGACGACCGACGTGCTGCTGATCGGCAACGCGCATGCGCCCGGCGGCGTGCCCGTGACGCAGCTCGACGTGGGCCTGCGCGTCGGCCCGATCGCCAAGCGCCTGCGCGTGACCGGCGACCGCGTGTGGCTGGGCGGCGCGCCATCGGAGCCCGAGCCTTTCAGCACCATGCCGCTGGTGTGGGAGCGCGCATACGGCGGCATCGACCCGTGGACGCGCGACGCGCCGTTGCCGCAGTTCGACGTGCGCAACCCGGTGGGCACCGGCTTTGTACTGGAAGCGGCGCATGCGGAAGGCGTGCGGCTGCCGAACATCGAGTATCCGGATCAATGCGTGCGGGCGTGGAGCGACAGGCCCGAGCCTGCGGGGTTCGGACCGCTGTGCAATCACTGGCAGCCGCGCGCGGGGTTTGCGGGGACGTATGACGAGACTTGGCAGCGGGACCGGATGCCGTTGCTGCCGGTGGATTTCGATGATCGGCACTATCAGTGCGCGCCGGGGGATCAGCAGGCGCCGCAGTTTCTGGTGGGTGGAGAGCCGGTGTTGATGGTGCATCTGGCGCAGCAGTCCGATATCCGCTTCACGCTGCCGCGCGTGCTGCTGGGCTTCGAAACCTTCTTCTCCGACGGCACGCAGGTACTGCATGAGCGACCGCAGTTGCACACGGTGATCCTCGAGCCGGCGGTGATGCGTGTTTCGCTGGTCTGGCATAGCGCTTTGCCTTGCCATCCCAAGGTTCACAAGCTGCTGAAGACGCGCATCGTCGAGAAAAGGCTGTTGCGCCTGGGCGAGAGCGCGCTGGAGCAGGCGATGGAGGCCTGAGCATGGCGGTCAACGCATTGCAGATCCTCGGGCTCGGCGCCAGCACGCCGATAGGGCGCAATGTGTGGGCCAGTGCCGCCGCGGCGCGCGCTGGCGTGTGTGGCTTCTCCGAGCACCCGTACATGGTCGACACGGCCGGCGAGGCGATGCGTATCTCGCGAGCGCCATGGCTCGACGTGGGCCTCGGCGGTGCCGCGCGGCTGGGCGCACTGCTGCTGCCGGCCATCGAGGAGGCGTTGGCGCCGTTGACGCAGCTTGGCGGAAACGTGTCGCCGCGCATCGGCCTTGCACTGGCGCTGCCGCCACCGCGCCCCGGGCAGCCTGATGGCTTGGCCGATGATGTATTGCAGGCAATACGGGAGCGCATGGGGGATCGATTCGCCCGTATCGCCCGCTTCGAGGTCGGCCATGCAGCAGGCCACATGGCCGTGGCGGCCGCCGAGGCCGGTTGCGCGCGTGATGCCTTCGATGCATGTGTGGTGGCGGGCACCGACTCGTACCTCGCACCCGAGACGCTCGAATGGGTCGAAGCCTGCGATCAACTCCACGGCGGCGGCCCGCTCAACAATGCCTGGGGCTTCATCCCCGGCGAGGCAGCTGGCGCGGTGTTGTTCGGAACGCCTCGCCTGGCGCAGCTGTGCGGCATCGCACCACTGGGTGAACTGGTGTCGGTTGGCATCGGCATGGAGTCCAGGCTCATCAAGACGGACACGGTGTGCATCGGCGAGGGCTTGACCCAGGCCTTCCGCGCCGCGCTGCGGGCCCTTGCGCCCGGCGAGCAAGTCGACAACGTGGTCTGCGATCTCAACGGAGAGCCCTACCGGGCCGACGAGTTCGGCTTTGCCACGCTGCGCCACGGAGAACACTTCCGCTCGGCATCGGATTTCATCGCGCCAGCCGACTGCTGGGGCGACGTGGGTGCGGCGGGGCCGCCGCTGCACATGGCGCTGGCTGTCATCGCCAATCGCAAGCGCTA
This sequence comes from Variovorax sp. PMC12, assembly GCF_003019815.1. Classification (NCBI taxonomy): domain Bacteria; kingdom Pseudomonadati; phylum Pseudomonadota; class Betaproteobacteria; order Burkholderiales; family Comamonadaceae; genus Variovorax; species Variovorax sp. PMC12. The sequence continues at coordinate 3,445,092 of NZ_CP027773.1, read as the reverse complement.
CGCCAAGGGGCCGGTGTCGATGGTCTGGGGCAGTTCCGAGTCGGGCGAGCGCGGTGCGGTGCTGGTGCGCTGCGCGGGACCGATGGGAGGCT